>DASWVJ010000104.1:0-10667 GCA_036406295.1 Bradyrhizobium sp. | reverse complement strand
GATTGGGTGAATTATCTCTGCCAGTGCACCGCGCCCTATCGTAACGTAAACGGAGCCTGCGTAACGGCTTCGGCGACAGCCGCGGACGACAAGGGCAAGCCCGAGCTGCAATCGACCGAACCATCATCCCGCAAGTCCAAGACATGTCCCCGCGGGACGGTACGCACACAATCCGGCAGCTGCGTCGCCGCCGTTCGGCCGCGGCTGCCGAGCACGGGCGAGCTCGACGTCTACTATGAGCGCGCGCAGCGATATCGCGACTATCCGCCGCCGCCGTACGACATGCGCTAGCCAGCACACGGCCGGCGGCTGATCGGCGCCCAAAGCAAGAATATTGAAAAACAACCCCATGCAAAGTAGCGGCCCTCGACAAGGGGGTATCTGCACACTTGACACGTCGGGCAAATCAGGGGCACCCGGCCACTGTCGCCTTTCTGCCGCGCGCCCCTTCGCCCCGGCGGCGCTCGCCGCAGCGACGATTATCGCCGCCGCCGCGCGCGCCACACCCGCAACAATCTGGCGGGATGACTGATGATGCTCATCCGAAAGAATGACGGCGCGGGCTTTGGCGTTTGCTGCAATTCGGCTGCGGCGCTTCCTGGCGATTGCGCGGTCGCGATGCCGGGTGATGGCACAACTTGCGCCGGCGCGGCCGCGTCGCTCTCGCGCAACAAGGCCTCGACGGGCAATGGCGGCACAGCTTGGAGCGGAGGCCGCTTGTGGCGCTCACGCGCGACCGCAAGCCCCTTGTTGAAATCGTCGGGGTTGAACCATGTCTGGTCGCGCACGCCGTCCAGCAGATCATCGTCCCACAGCCGCTCGATCGGGATATCGAACTGGCCGTTGTACTTCTGGTTGATCGCCTGCATCCCGGAGCCCGTGACTGCCCATTGCCGCCCGAGCCAGAAGATGTCGCGATGCAAGGCCATTTCGCTTCGCTCTGGAGCATGATCCCGAAAAGTGGGAACCCGTTTTCGGAAAAGATCATGCTCAAACAAAAAGATAAAGCGCGATGACGAAGTCGTCGCGCTTTGGCGGCCTACTCGATGACTTTGAGGCCGCCCATATAGGGTTGCAGCACGTCGGGCACGGCGATCGAGCCGCCCTGCTGTTGGTAGGTTTCCATCACCGCGATCAGCGCTCGGCCGACGGCGGTGCCGGAGCCATTCAGCGTATGCACGAAGCGCGGCTTGCCGTCGCTCGCACGATAGCGCGCGTCCATGCGCCGGGCCTGGAAATCGCCGCACACCGAGCAGGATGAGATTTCGCGGTACGCGCCGCCATCGCCCTGCCCGGGCATCCAGACCTCGATGTCGTAGGTCTTCTGCGCGGAGAAGCCCATGTCGCCGGCGCACAGCGTCATCACGCGGTAATGCAGGTCGAGCTGCCGCAGCACTTCCTCGGCGCAGGCCAGCATGCGCTCCAGTTCGTCCTTGCTGTTCTCGGGCGTTGCGATCGAGACCAGTTCGACCTTGGTAAACTGGTGCTGCCGGATCATGCCGCGGGTATCGCGCCCCGCCGCACCGGCTTCCGCGCGGAAGCATGGCGTCAGCGCGGTCAGGCGCATCGGCAGTTCCTTCTCGTCGAGGATGGATTCACGGACGAGATTGGTGAGCGAGACCTCGGCGGTCGGAATGAGGCCAAGGCGCTGGCTGCGCAAATCTTCGCCTGGAGCAGCAAGCAGCTCGCCCTTGATCGCCCAGAACTGGTCGTCCTCGAATTTCGGCAACTGTCCGGTACCGAACATCACGTCGTTGCGCACCAGCAGCGGCGGACTGATCTCGGCGTAGCCATGCTCATTGGTGTGAAGGTCGAGCATGAACTGTCCGATCGCGCGCTCTAGTCGCGCCAGCCCCTTCTTCAACACGACAAACCGTGCGCCGGAGAGTTTTGCCGCCGCCTCGAAATCCATGTAACCGAGCGCGCCGCCGAGATCGTCATGCGGCTTGGGCGCAAATCCGTATCCGCGCGCCTTGCCGAAGACATGATGCTCCACGTTGCCATGCTCATCGGTACCGTCGGGCACCTCGTCCAGCGGCAGGTTCGGGATCGCGGACAGCTCGCGCGTCAGCTCATCGTCGGCCGCCTTCGCCGCCGCTTCAAGCTCCGGCATCCTGGTCTTGAGCTCGGCGACTTCGGCCATCAGCTTGTTGGCGCGCGCCTCGTCCTTCGTCTTCTTGGCGTCGCCGATTTCCTTGGAGGCGGCATTGCGCCGTGCCTGCGCCTGCTCGGAGGCCAGGATGGCGGCGCGGCGCCTTTCGTCGATCGCCAGCAACGACGGCGACAACGCCGACAGCCCGCGCCGCTTCAGGCCGGCGTCGAAGACTTGCGGGTTGTCGCGGATCGCTTTGATGTCGTGCATGGCGGAATTCCTGAATCGAGCCCGGAAAGGCGCGCTCCCAGTACCACACCCGTCATACCCCGCGAAAGCGGGGTATCCAGTACGCCGTGGCGTACCGATCCTAGCTCAAGTCTCTGGGATACTGGATCACCCGCATGCGCGGATGATGACAGACCGGCCTATTCCGCGGGATTGGCGGCGGACGGCGCGGCGGCGGAGGCCGGATTGCTCGCGGCCGCCTTCTTTTCCACCATGCGGACGGCGAAGATGGCGCCCTCGTAGAGAGCGAGCAGCGGGATCGCCAGCGAAGCCTGGCTCAGCACGTCGGGCGGCGTCAGCACGGCGGCGATGATGAAAGCGACGACGATGAAATAGCGGCGCTTCTCGCGCAGCATCTTCGAGGTGACGATGCCGACCCGCCCCAGCAGCGTCAGGATCACCGGCAGCTGGAAGGCGATGCCGAATGCGAAGATCAGCGACATCATCAGCGACAGATATTCGCCGACCTTGGGCAACAGCTGGATCTGGGCGCTCTCGTCGCTGCCCATTTGCTGCATGCCGAGAGAGAAACGCACCAGCATCGGCAGCACAAGGAAGTAGACCAGCATCGCGCCCAGCACGAAGAAGACAGGCGTTGCGATCAAATACGGCAGGAAGGCGTTACGCTCGTGCCGGTAGAGGCCGGGCGCGACGAACTTGTAGATCTGCGTCGCCACGATCGGGAACGAGATGAAAGCGGCGCCGAACAGCGCAAGCTTCAGCTGGGTGATGAAATATTCCAGCAGCGCCGTGTAGATGAATTTCGAATTCTCGGCGCCCGCCACCCAGACGAACGGCCAGACCAACACGTTGTAGATCTGCTTGGCGAAGAAGAAGCAGACGATGAAGGCCACGGCAAAGCCGAGCAGCGCCTTGATCAGCCGCGAGCGCAACTCGATCAGGTGATCCATCAACGGCGCCTTGCTGGCCTCGATGTCGTCGGCGCTCATGACGCTTTGGCTTCCTTCGGCGCGTCCACCGCGGCGGCCTGCTCCTGCGGCGCGGGCTGGGTCTCGCTGATGATGCCGAGCGGTTCAGGGCCCGCTGCGTGCGTCTCGGCTTCGACAAAGGTTTGCGGCGTGGGGGCTACGGGCTCGGTCGGGGTCACCGGCTCGCCGATGGCGCCGGCGACCTGCGCGTCCGCGATCTGCGTGTCGGCGGGTTTGTCGATGGTGAGCGCGTCCGTGACCTCCTTCTTCAGGTCGGTCATCACATTGACGCCGGCGAAACCTGTGGCGGCTTCCTTGACCTCGTCAAAGCTCTTCTTGAGGTCGGCCATCTCGGCCTCGCGCATGGCCTCCTGGAACTGGCCCTGAAATTCGGCGGCCATCTTGCGCGCCTTGCCGATCCATTGGCCGACCATGCGCAGCACGCCGGGCAATTCCTTCGGGCCGATGGCAATCAGCGCGACGACCGCGATGACAACCAGTTCACTCCACCCGATGTCGAACATGAAAGAATCCGCTCACGCGCAAGCCGCTCAAAACCCCAACTCCAATAGCAGGATTTGAGGGCGCTCGCGGCTTTTCTCTACCGGTCGTGATGGCCGGATCAGACCGCCTTGCTGCCAACGTCGGACCGCGCCGCGGTCGGCGCCCCCGACGTATTATGATCGATCGTCTTTACGGGCTCCGAAGGCTTTTCCGCCTCGTCGTCCTTCATGCCCTTCTTGAAGGCCTTGATGCCGTTGGCAACGTCGCCCATCAAGTCGGAAATCTTGCCGCGCCCAAACAACAGCAGGACCACTGCGATCACGACGATCCAGTGCCAAATGCTAAGCGAACCCATCCTGCAACCCTCCAAACATGCGGGGCCGGCGCCGGCCCAAGCTTTGAGCGGAAGGTAGGCCCGGAGGGTGCCAAAAACAAGGACTTGGGCCGCGGCAAATCGCTGTTTGGCCTACGTATTATTGCTACCGTTAACCCCCGGAAAGTTCAGATGCGGGAACTAGTTGTCCTCGCCGTCCTGCGGGTCTTTGTCCGGTCCAGAGTTCTGGTCTTTCTCCGGTTGAGGTTCTTTCTCTGGCTCAGCCGCAGGCGCCAGCAGCAATTCCAGCGTATCGCCGGGCTCCAGCGCGTCCTCGTCCTCGCGCAGCGCCGGATCGTCCGACGGGTTCGGCACGTTGAAGCCGGTCGGCAGGCGCGAATCCAGAAGGCCCGTCCCCTTCAACTCTTCGAGACCGGGCAGATCGGAAAGCTGCTCCAGGCTGAACTGCGTCAGGAAAGCCTCTGTCGTACCGAAGGTCAGCGGACGGCCCGGGGTCTTGCGCCGGCCGCGCGGGCGGATCCACCCCGTTTCCAGCAGCACGTCGAGCGTACCCTTGGAGGTGACGACGCCGCGGATTTCCTCGATCTCGGCGCGCGTCACCGGCTGGTGATAGGCGATGATGGCGAGGACTTCGATCGCCGCGCGCGACAGCCGCCGAGTCTCCGTGCTCTCGCGCGTCATCAGCCACGACAGATCGCCCGCGGTGCGGAACGTCCATTTGTTGGCGACGCGCACCAGATTGACGCCGCGCGGCGCATATTCGGCCTGCAGTTGCGCCAGCGCCGCCTTGATGTCCACGCCTTCAGGCATCCGCTTGGCAAGCGTTGCCTGATCGACCGGCTCGGAGGACGCAAACAGCAGCGCCTCCAGCAGCCGGAGTTCCTCGGGCCGCGCGTGCGGATCGGCGGGTGTCGCCTCGTCCTCAGCCACGCGTTTCTCCGCCAGGCTTGCCATGGCCAAAATCTCCTTCTTGCACTTACTCGACCGGAACTTCCGGCCCGGCATTCACTGCCTGCGGCGGGCGCTTCCGGAAGTACAAAGGCGCGAACGCCTCCTTCTGGTTCAGCTCCATCTGGCCTTCGCGCACCAGTTCCAGCGCCGAGGCAAAGCTCGAAGCAAACACGGTCGCGCGTTGCGAGGGATCGACCACGTATTGCATCAGGAGCTCGTCGAGACAGCTCCAGTCCTCGGTCATGCCGACCAGCCGCTCCAGCGACGCACGCGCTTCCGCCAGCGACCACACGGTGCGCTTGGCCAGATGCACGCTGGCGAGCACGCGCTGCTGACGCTGCGTGGCATAGGCCGTGAGCAGGTCGTAGAGCGTCGCGGTGTAGCGGGGATGACGGACCTCCGCGATGCTTTCCGGATTGCCGCGCGGAAAAATATCGCGCTGGAATTGCGGCCGGTTCATCAACCGGTTCGCGGCTTCGCGGATGGCTTCCAGCCGGCGCAGCCGGTTGGCGAGTGCGGTGGCCATCTCCTCGGCACTCGGCCCGTCGGGCGCAGCCGGCTCCGGCAGCAGCAGCCGCGATTTCAAATAGGCGAGCCACGCCGCCATCACGAGATAGTCGCCGGCGAGCTCGAGCCGGATCTTTCGCGCGGCTTCGATGAAGGCGAGATACTGGTCGGCCAGCGCCAGGATCGAAATCTTGGAGAGATCGACCTTCTGCTGCCGCGCCAGCGTCAGCAACAGATCGAGCGGGCCTTCATAGCCGCCGACATCGACCACCAGCGCCGGTTCGCCCTCGGCGATCTCGGCCGGCCGTCCGGTCTCAAACGATAGAATCTCCGCGGTCATGCCATTCCCGTCTGTTGCACCAACGCGTCCAGCTCGGCCCGCGCCGCCTTGCGGTCAATCGGGACCGGCTGCTTGCGCGACGCCAACGCTTTGACTGCGCGCTCCAGCGCCTTGCCGGACAATTCCGGCGTCTGGCTCGCAACCTCACGCATCTCGTCGAGCTTGCCGTTGCAATGCAGGACCATGTCGCAGCCGGCTCCCACGATGGCCCGCGTTCGCTCGGCGATCGACCCCGCCAGCGCGTTCATGGAAACATCGTCACTCATCAACAAACCCTGGAACCCGATACCACCGCGAATCACCTGTTCCACGATTGTCGCAGAAGTCGTCGCCGGTTGGGCGGGGTCTAGTGCGCTAAACACAACATGTGCAGTCATCGCCATCGGCAGATCCGCCAGGGGGACAAACGCAGCGAAATCAGTTCGTTCCAGCTCGCTCCTGGGCGTATCGACCGTCGGCAGGCGGAAATGGCTGTCCGCCATTGCCCGGCCGTGCCCGGGAATGTGCTTGAGGACGGGCAGGATACCGCCCTGCTCCAGCCCCTCCGTAACCGCCCGCGCGATGTCAGCGACTTTCCCCGGCTCGGTTCCATAGGCGCGGTTGCCGATCACATTGTCGGCCCCTGCAACCGGCACGTCCGCCAGCGGCAGGCAATCCACGGTGATGCCCAGCTCGGCGAGATCGGCGGCAATCAGGCGGTTGCTCAGCCGCGCCGCCTTCAACCCCAGCACAGGGTCGAGATCATAGAGGGAACTGAATACCGCTCCTGGTGGGTATACCGGCCAATGCGGCGGCCCCAGCCGCTGTACGCGGCCACCCTCCTGGTCGATCAGGACCGGGGCATCCGCCTCACCCAGGACGGCGCGCAATTCGCCAACCAACCGGGCCACTTGGCCCGGGGTATCGACATTGCGCTTGAACAGGATGAAGCCCCACGGCCGCTCGGCGCGGATGAAATCGCGCTCGGCTGCAGTCAGCTCCAGTCCAGATACGCCCGTAATGAATGCGCGGCTTGGCATGGGCCGGGTTTGCCCTCAGCCCGCTCGGGGGTCAAGGAAACCGCGCTCAATTGCTTTGGATGACGCACTGCCCGCCGGCAGTCCTGTAGTTGGTGCAGAACTGCGCGGCCTCGTCCCGGGTACCAAAGGGCCCAACCATGGCACGGTAGAACACGCCCTTTTCGCCCAGATCGGCCCGTTTGATCAGCGGCGCGCGGGAGCCCAGCACATTCGGGAACTTGCTCTGCAGCGACTTGTAAGAGGCCTGGGCATCCGCCTCGCTCTTCTGCGAGGAGATCTGCACCACGTAGCCGCCACCGCTGGCGGCAGGCGCGGCGACGGGTGCCGGGCTGATGGCGGCGACCCTGGCAGGCGGCTCGGGCGCGGCTTGCGCGCCGCCCTGCGGTGCAATCGAGAGCGGCTGGTTGGCGCTCGCATTGGCTGACGTCGGCGGGTTGCGCGGTGCGGCAGCCGACTTCGGCGGCGCACCGCCGGGCATACCCGCTTCGGCCGCGTCGCCCTTCACCGATAGTGTCTTGATCCGTCGCGGCTCGTTGTTGGGCAAGGTGCCGTTGGCGGTTGCTGCCGCAGGCAGCGGTGCGCTCGGGACCACGCTCGCCGGTGACGGCGGATTGGCGTTCTGGTTCAGTGGCGGGAACACGACGCGCGGGCCGCTCCTGGCATTGATGTCGACCGGCGTCTCCTCGCGCGGCACGATCTTCTCATTGCCTTCCCCGAAGGACATGCGGTCGGGTGACTTCGGGGCGGCATCGGATTGCGCCGGCATGATCTTGGTCGGGCTGTGGTCGGCCTTGATGACCGGCGGCTCGCCACTGCGCGGAGAGCCGATGAAATTGCGATACGCAAAGGCCGCGCCGGTGCCGAGCACCGCGAGCGCCAGCACGGCCGCGACCGTGATCATGCCGCCGCGCTTGCGGGGCTGCTCCTCGGGCTCCTCGTCATAGGCGCCCTGATAGGCATAGGGATCGTCGGGATAGGCGGGATCGCGCTGATAATCCGCGGAGGACTCGATCTGCCCGTACAGCGCATCGTCATAGCGCGAGGGATCGGGTTGTCCCTCATCGGCGTATGGCTGCTCGTCCTGATACTGATATTGCGCCTGCTGCGGCGGCACTGGCGCAGCCGGCTGCGCATAGCGATGCAACGGATGCACCGGAGACGGCTGATAGTCTGCCTCGTCGTCGTATTGCGGCTGCGAAGCGGGCTGCTGGGCCCTCGCATTGGCGCGCTGCATCCATGGCGGCGGCCCGGCCGGCGCCTCAGGGTCCGACTCGTACTGCTCCGACTCGTATTCCTCGGGCTGATATTGTGGCGCCTGGTAACGCTGCGCGGACTGCGGCTGAGGCTTCACATTGGCGCGGCCCATCGCAAACGGATCGGTCTGGCCGATCAGGCGCGCCAGTTCGGCCAAGGGATCGCTTTCGACGTTCTGGCCATGCTGATCTGTGCCGCGGCCATAGTCATCATGGGCGGAAAACTGTCGGTCCTGATATCGATCAGCCATCGTTTACGATGCATCCCCTCTCAGGAAGGAGCCAAATCGTAGACAAACGAATGGTCACCCGCCAGATGCCGCGGACATCCCCATGTGCGCGGCGGACTACCCCTAGCTACTAAAGCTACCTCATCTCGGTCGGAGCGTGGACGCCGAGCACGGCCAGTCCAGACGCCAGAACCGAAACGACGCCCTGGACCATCGCCAAGCGCGCCTTTGTAAGGTCTGCATCATGATTGATAATGAAGCGTAAATGGGGCAAGTCGCGGCCCTTCGTCCAAAGCGCATGAAATTCGCTGGCTAAATCATACAGGTAAAAGGCGATTCGGTGTGGTTCATGTGCGGTGGCCGCCGCCTCCACGGTCCGGGGAAAAACCGCTAATTGCTTTAAAATATCGAGTTCCGCCGGTTCCGTCAGCCGTTCCACCGGCGCGCCCGACAGGTATGCCAGCCGGGCTCCCGCCTCCTCCGGCAGGTCCGGAACCACTTCCTCCCGCGCATTGCGGAAAATCGAATGGCCGCGGGCATGGCCGTACTGGACGTAGAAAACGGCATTGTCCTTGGACTGCTCGATCACCTTGGCGAGGTCGAAATCGAGCACCGCATCGTTCTTGCGGAATAGCATCATGAAGCGCACGGCGTCCGAGCCGACCTCGTCGACGACTTCGCGCAGCGTGACGAAGTCGCCCGATCGTTTCGACATCCGGACCTGTTCGCCGGCCCGCAGCAGTCGCACCAGCTGAACGATCTTGACGTCGAGCGCGGCCTTATCCTCCGTCACGGCCTTGATGGCCGCCTGTACCCGCTTGATGTAGCCGCCATGATCGGCGCCCCAGACGTCGATCAGGTCGCGAAAACCGCGATCGTATTTGTTCTTGTGATAGGCGATGTCGGAGGCGAAATAGGTATAGGAGCCGTCCGACTTGATCAGCGGACGGTCGACGTCGTCGCCATACCTGGTTGCGCGAAATAGCGTCTGGATGCGGTCTTCGTAGTCCTCGACCGGTTTGCCCTTCGGCGGCGGCAGGCTGCCTTCGTAAATATCGCCCTTGGCGCGCAGGAAATCGATGGTTTCGGCGACCTTGTTGTTGCCGGCCTCGATCAGCGAACGCTCCGAGAAGAACACTTCGTGCTTGATGTTGAGTGCGGCCAGATCGCCCTTGATCGCGTCCATCATCATCGCGATCGCCTTGTTGCGGACGATCGGCAGCCAGGCGGCTTCTGACATCGCCTTGAGCTTGTCGCCATGCTCCTGGGCGAGCGCCTCGCCGACCGGCTTCAGGTAGTCGCCGGGATAGAGCCCTTCCGGGATCTCGCCGATTTCCTCGCCGAGCGCTTCGCGGTAGCGCAGGAACGCCGAGCGCGCGAGCACGTCGACCTGGGCGCCGGCATCGTTGATGTAATATTCGCGCGTGACGTCGAAGCCGGCGAATTGCAGCAGGTTTGCCAGCGCATCGCCGAACACGGCGCCGCGGCAGTGGCCGACATGCATCGGCCCGGTCGGGTTGGCGGAGACGTATTCGACATTGACCTTCTGGGCCGCGCCGATCGCGCTCTGGCCGTAGACCGCACCATCGCGCAGCACGATGCGCAACTCCGCGATCCATGCCGATGGCTTCAGGGTGAGGTTGATGAAGCCGGGCCCGGCCACATCGACGGATGCAATCAGATCGTCGCTGCGCAGCTTTTCCGCAATCCGGTCGGCCAGCTCGCGCGGCTTGGCCTTGGCTTCCTTGGCGAGCACCATCGCGGCATTGGTCGCCATGTCGCCATGACTGGCATCGCGCGGCGGCTCGACCACCACGCGCGAGAAATCCACCTCCGCGGGCCAGCCGCCCTCGGCGGCGAGCGCGGCGCACACCGCGTGAACACGCGCCAAAACGGCGGCAAACAGGTGCTGGGACGCGGATCTTTCGGCGGTTTTTTGAGCCATTTTTTCAGCCATGGGGCCGCCGCCTAACGCAAATCCGGGGTCGAGTCAAAAAGCCTTTGATGCTCGATCAGAGCGTAGCGGTCGGTCATCCCGGCGATGAAATTGCCAATCCGCCTGACGCGCTCGGTGTCGGTTTCCTCCGCTGTGCCCTCCAGCCACTCCGCCGGCAGATCGCCGGGCGATTTCCGGTAGCGCTCGAACAGGTCGACAACGATCTGCTCGGCCTCTCCCATCACCCGCATCACCCTGACGTGACGGTACATGTGCTGGTAGAG
>DASWVJ010000103.1:0-4106 GCA_036406295.1 Bradyrhizobium sp. | reverse complement strand
CCTGTGCTTCGGCGCCAGCGGCGAGGCGATGCACGGCTTCAACGAATATGTCGACCTGGAGTCGCTGCGGAAGTCGACCAAAGCGACCGCGCTGTTCATCGCGGAATGGTGCGGGGTGGAGAAGGTCTAGTTGCCCCTCATGGTGAGGAGCGCCAACGGGTCCGCGCGAAGCCTTCTGGCAGCTTGATGTTCTGCTCGATCCATTCCGACAGTTGCAGGCGCGGCGGTGGGATCAGTGAGTGCAGCGCGTTGCTGCGGATGGTAGCAAGGATCGTCATAGCACTGGCTTGAGCAGCCCCGCCGATGGGCGACCGGAAGGGTTGTTTTGATCGGAGCAAATTCCGCAATAGCGCTTGTTGGAACCTGGCGCACTGGCGAACCAAGTTCGCGCAGTTGCGCCCGCAATTTTATGATCTCCACCTCATCCGTCACTTTGTGCCGGGACCAAATGACGCTTCACAGGACGGACGAAGACCGGCTTCGGCGCCGGGCGGGGCGTGACGTGGCTGCTGACGAGGATCGGGGCGTGATCGCCGAGAGCTTCCTTTTCGCGAGCGAGGCAGGTCATTACAGCACGCATCTTGAGGAGTTCCTGCGCGACGAAAGTGCAGTCTTGGTCGCGCGTTATCTGGTCGCGCATGACGGCCTGGGCCTCCATCATGCTGACCCTTAGTGCTCGGATTACTTTTCGGATTTCGTTGACGCGATTGTCCATGTCGGCCTCCAGTCAGGGGAGGTTAGCATAAGAACAAAAAGTGAACAATTAGTCAAGGCGGCTGCTGACCCAGAGGGCTCGGCTGGTTCTCTTACCGCCACAACGCCTTCACGATCGCATCGAGCCCATCGGACAGCGCGGCCGGGCCCGGCTGCAGGATCAGCGGCGACTTGATCTCGACGATGCGGTTGTTGCGCACGGCGGGGATGTCGGCCCAGCCGGGCCGCTGGCGGATGCGGTCGAGGACGACCTTCTTGCCGCACCAGGAGGCCAGGATCACATCGGGGGCTGCTTCGCGCACGACGTCCGGCAGGATGATGCGGTCCTTGGCGGCCTGCTGCAGGCGCAGTCTTGGCAGCGCGTCCTCGCCGCCGGCGATTTCGATCAGTTCGGAGACCCAGCCTATGCCGCTGATCAGGGGATCGTCCCATTCCTCGAAATAGACTTTTGGCTTTGGCGCGGGCCGCGCCGTCGCCGCGATATCGGCGAGACGCTGCTCGAAGCTGCCCGCCAGCGCCTCGGCGCGTTCGGCCGCGCCGACCATCGCACCCAGCATGCGGATCATCGTCAGAATGCCGGCGATGTCGCGCTGGTTGAAGACGTGGATGGCGACGCCCGCGCGCACGAGGTCGGCGACGATATTGGCCTGCAGGTCGGAGAAGGCGAGCACAAGATCGGGCTCAAGCGCCAGGATCTTCGGGATGTCCGCCGAGATGAACGCCGACACGCGCGGCTTCTCGCGCCGCACCTGGGGCGGGCGTACCGCATAGCCGGATACGCCGACGATGCGGTCCTGTTCGCCGAGCAGGTACAGCGTCTCCACCGTCTCTTCGGTCAGGCAGACGATCCGGCGGGGAGGGAACTGGCGCATTGATGAGCCCTTCAAGAATTACCGCCGCGGTATCGGCCATTACCTGCGACGTCATTGCCTGATTTACCTGCGCCGTCCATCCTGCGCGCAGGATCGCTTCGAACACGAAGGCGGGAGGAATGATGTCGCTGCTGGAGAAGATCAATTCGATGCAGATGCCTTTTGCGGAACTGAAAGGCGTCAAATTCACCGAAGCCGACAAGGATCGCGTTGTCGCCAGGATGGTCGTTCGCCCTGACCTCTGCACGCTGCATCACACGATCCATGGCGGCGCCATCATGGCGCTCGCGGATTCAGTCGGCGCCGCCGCTACCGTCATCAACCTGCCGGAAGACGCCAAGGGCACCACGACGATCGAGAGCAAGACCAATTTCATCGGTGGGGCGAAGGAAGGCTCTACCTTGATCGCCACCGCGACGCCCGTCCACCGCGGGCGGCGTACCCAGGTATGGCAAACCAGGCTGGAGACCGAGGATGGCAAGCTGGTTGCTGTCGTGACGCAGACGCAAATGGTGCTCTGATAGGGCGCTGCCTTGTGTCACAAAGATGAATGAATCATTAATCCACCCTTGCCGAAAATTAAGGCAATACAGGCACTTGAATTAAATGGTGCGTTGCACAATATTGGAGGCCTAGGGATTCGGACGCCTCCTCGAGGGCTACCACGAGGAGCTCAGACTATGAAACACTCGACTTTGGCCGATCTGACGCGTCCCAAGGGCACCGTCCGGACCTTGCGCCAGCAGGAGGAACTGCCCCTTCTGCGCGATCACCTCCTGAGACTGGACCGAACCAGCCGCCATGATCGCTTCCATGGCTTCATGGACGACAGCTTCATCAAGCGCTACGCCGAAAAATGTGCCAACGACGGCACGGTCGTCATCGCCTATCTCGAGGACGGCGCGGTGCGTGGCGCGGCCGAACTGCATCCGCCGCAGCAGTCGGACGACGGCATTCCCGAGATCGCCTTCAGTGTCGAGAGCAAGGTGCGCCGGCAGGGCGTCGGCACGGTCCTTTTCCGCAAGCTGATCTCGGTGGCGCGCGCCAAGGGCTACAAGAGCCTGCGCATTACGACAGGATCGAGCAACGAGGCGATGCGGGCGCTCGCCAACAAGTTCGGCGCCCATCTCAGCTTCAACCACGGCGAATCGACGGGGGTCATCGACCTGACCCGGCCGAGCCAGCTGGAACTGGCGCCGTCGCTGGTGGTCACGCCGATCGAGGCCGCGCAGGCGATCGCGAACTTCAACCGCGCCTACTGGCGCATCCTGTTCCGCATGTACGGCTGGGGCCGCGACAAGGCGGCCTGATCAGTCATCACGCAAAGAGGGCCATTCGCCGATCCGGCAAATGGCCCTTTTCCTTGAAAGCTGAACTTCGACTGAAAGCTGAACTACTGGGCTGGAGTCGCGACGCGCTTGCGGATGATGCGGCGCTCGACGACGACGGCGCGCTGCGCGCCTTGTTCGCCGGCAATCACTCGCGTCGTCGCGGTGCGCGCGGCAAGCCGGCCGGTCTTCTTCACTTCGGAGAGAACTGAGTCGTAGTCCATGCCCATGAGCGCGGCGGCGATCTCCGCCTGCTGTTCATGATCTTCCGTGATGCCGGCAGCAGCGAAAATCGCCTCTTCCAGAGTCGGCGGATCGCGCCGCACGCGCCGGGGGCCGTATTTGGTCTGCCAGTCTTCAGTCATCGGGGCCTCGCAAATCGATCGCCGATATCTAGGGATCCATATGTTGCATTGCAATATGAAACTGACGTGGCAACGCAGCCATGCACTGGAGCTTCGGCTCTAACTCAATCAGAGCCGAGGCTCCGGCTTCTTGATTTGGCGCATTTTTCTGCTCCTAGAGCTTGTCGACTTTGGTCGCGTCATAGATCTCTATGGTGGTCGAGGCGGCGGCCAGCGATTGCAGCGCGCGGACGAAGTCGCGTGAGGCGGGCACCGCGAAATGCGCAAGCAATGCGGCGCGGTCGGCCCATTGCTCGACGAAAACGAGCTTGAGAGAATTCTCGCAGTCGACATGCACAGCGTGGGAGATGCAGCCGGGCTCGGTTCGCGAGCGGTGCACATGCGTAAGACTGATCCTTCGCACCTCGTCGATCGTCTCGGGCCTTGCGGTCACGCTGCCGGTCACCAGGATCATGTTTTTCCCATGCTATTCCGCCGGCGCTGCGGCTTGCGTCAGGTCGACCGGCTGCTGCGGCCAACGCTTCAGCGCGGCGCGGCCGGCATCCGTCAGCTCATAGATCCCGCGCTCGGCGCGATCGAACCAGCCATAGACATTGTGCAGCAGTATCTTGCCGGCATCGGGAACGTAAACGCGCAGATCGCGCACGCGCTGCGGCCCGCCCGACAGTGCCGAGGCACAAGCCAGCGCCTGTTGCCGATAGGCCGTCATGATCGGCGTACGCGTGCTGCCGCCCATGGCGGGGTCGCCGATGCGTTTCTTGTGCTCGGCCACCAGGCGCGAGCGCTTCTTCAGGTTCCGACGCGGCGCTGACGTCGGAGGTTTGACG
>DASWVJ010000102.1:0-13726 GCA_036406295.1 Bradyrhizobium sp. | reverse complement strand
CGTCGGTGTCGGTCATGGCGGCACAAACTCCAGCACCACGATCGGTCCGCGATCAGGGGCCGCGGCACCCTGCGAGGCGCTGGGACATCGCCTGATCGCTGCGGGCGACCGCGGTCTCAAGCAGTTTACAGGCTCCGGCGGTGTCCCGGAACTGTGCATTATCGGAGAGCTTCAATTCGATCAGCGCAGCCATGCCGCCGGGCGGCTCGAGTTCCGCCACTTCCATGGCGCGGCAAAGCGTGTCGTCGGGTCCGTAGACGCGGACGTCCGGATTATCAGCCGGAATTTTCAGCACCTCCTGCGCGCATCGACATCCCAGACGCCGGCATGCCGTGTCAGGCGCACCGCCTCCTGGGATCGCGTCGCACCGGATCGTCGCGACGGATCGCTATTGCCAATTCGCGCTTGGCGCCGAACACGCCGGCCCTGTTGGTGCGCTCCGGCAGTCGAGCCCGCGGTCGCGCTCTTCGGGTTCATCTGATGTGGCGAGCAGGCGGCCGCGCAGCGCCCACGCCCATCATCGCCAGAGCACGGCCGGTGGCGTGCGGGACGAAGCCGGAAGTCTCGATGGTGTCGCCATGTCGTGCCGGAGATAGCGGCATGTTCGCCGCGCACGCATTGGCCGCTTTTGTGGCCGCTTTCGTTCAAAGCCGAAATCTTGAGGCAATCCCGCCAATTGCGGGGCGCTTGGCTAACCCGATTGTGATGGACAAACGATGTTACTGCTTTGCGCGAAGCAGTTTGCATGTCACCATTATTATATACGACGGGAGGTCCGCGATGCGCTGGTATGTCTCGATCGGGGCTGTGCTTGTTGCCGGCATGTTGGCCGGCGGCGACGTGGCGAGTGTTGCCGCGCCGGGGACGGGCAACCAGGCGGGCCCTCGTCTCGCGGAGAAAGACGCGAACGTCGATGTCGAACTCGTGCTCGCAGTCGACGTCTCCTACTCCATGGACATGGACGAGCTCGCGGTCCAGCGCGAAGGCTATGCCCAGGCCATCGTCTCCAAGGAATTCCTGCATGCGTTGAAGAGCGGACCGAACGGCAGGATCGCCGTCACCTATTTCGAATGGGCCGCGTCCACCGACCAGAAGCTCATCATTCCTTGGCGGCTGATCGACGGGCCGGAGTCGGCAGATGCCGTCGCCACGGAGATCATGAAGACGCCGATCCGTCGCGCCTCGCGCACCTCGATTTCGGGCGCAATCAGTTTTGCCATGCCGCTGTTCGAGGAGAATAATTATCACGGCCTGCGGCGGGTGATCGACATTTCCGGCGACGGCCCCAACAACAACGGCATCCCGGTGACGACGGCGCGCGATGCTGCGCTCGAGAAGGGCATCATCATCAACGGCCTGCCGATCATGGTGAAGGAGCCGTCCTATTCCACCATGGATATCGACAATCTCGACTACTACTACGAGGACTGCGTGATCGGCGGCCCTGGCTCCTTCGTCGTTACGATCAAGGACCGCGACAAGTTCAAGGAAGCGATCCGCACCAAGCTGCTGCTTGAAGTTGCCGGGCGCCAGCCGGAGCGATGGGTGGTTCCCGCCGCCGCGCAAGGCCAGGAGCCGCGGGTCAACTGCCTGATCGGTGAGAAGATCTGGCAGGACCGGTGGGGCAGGTGATGTTGCGTAGGATGGGTTTCGCTTTGCTCTGCCCCTCCTACGATTCTATCGTACAAACCTCGCCACCAGCTCCACATGCGGCGTGTGGCGAAACTGATCGACCGGCGTGGCGCCTTCGATCCGGTAGCCGCCGTCGATCAAGATCTTCGCATCGCGCACGAATGTCGTGACATTGCAGGAGACCGCCACCACGACCGGCACCTTGCTTGCGGCAAGCTGCGTGGCCTGCGCCTGCGCGCCCTGGCGCGGCGGATCGAACACGATCGTGTCGTAGTCGCGCAGCTCCTGGGGCACCAGCGGGCGGCGGAACAGGTCGCGAGCTTCGGCCTTTACCGGCTTCAGCCCGGACGTGGAGGTCGCCGCCTTTTGCAGCGCCGCCACCGAGGT
The DNA here is from genome assembly GCA_036406295.1 of Bradyrhizobium sp. Lineage (GTDB taxonomy): Bacteria > Pseudomonadota > Alphaproteobacteria > Rhizobiales > Xanthobacteraceae > Bradyrhizobium. Next base: position 11,707 of record DASWVJ010000102.1, on the reverse strand, counting down.
CGCCTCACTATCGAAGGCCGCCACGCGTGATTTTGCCGCCAGCCGCAGCGCGAACGGACCAACGCCGCAGAAGAGATCGGCGAGGTGTTTGGCGCGCTTGCAGGAATCGAGCACGAGCGCGGCGAGCGCTTCCTCGCCGGCGGCCGTCGCCTGCAGGAACGAGCCAGGCGGCAGCGTCACCTTTGCGGTGCCGATCGTGATCGCGGGCGGATTGCGCATCAGCACCAGCTCGCCATGGCGCGTCAGCCGCGCCAGCCGGTGCTGCTGCGCGACGGCCGAAAGCCTTGCGGTCAGCGCCGCGGATACGGGGCCGGAACCGCGAACATCAACGTCGAGCCCACCGCTGGTGGCCGTGAATTGGATGTCGAGCGGCTTGCGCGCCGGTTTCAGCGTTTCTGCGATCGCCCAGGCGGCGTCGAGCGCGCCCCCCAGCGCCGGATCGAGGATCGGACAGCGGTCGATCGGGATAATGTCGTGGGACTGTGCTGCGGCATAGCCGACCTTCAATACCTCGTGCGTGCCCATCCGCGCGTGCAGGGTGATGCGCCGCCGCCCACTGCCATGGGCGTCGATCAGCGGCGCGACCTCGGTAGCGATGCCCACCTGCGCCAGCGTCTCCACCACGATGTTGCGCTTCCAGGCGCGGTAGGCTTCCGCCTCCCAATGCTGGATTGCGCAGCCACCGCACACCGAGAAGTGCGGACAGAACGGAGCGATGCGCTCACGGCTCGCCTGCCTGACTTCGAGAAGACGGCGCCGGTCCGGATGGCCGTGGACTTCCGCGGCCTCCACCGTCTCGCCACCGAGCGTGTAGGGCACGTAGATGCTGCCGCCGGGCGAGACTACTACGCCGTCGCCGCGATGGCCGACATGATCGATGAGGAGCGTCTCAACCACGCCGTGCGCCAAGGAAGAATTCGATGTTGCCGTCGCCGCCGGCAATCGAGGAGGGAAACACCTGCATGTCGGTGCAGCCGAGCGAGCCGGCGAACGCCATGATGTCGTCGCAGATCTGCTGGTGCACCATGGCGTTGCGGATCACGCCGCCCTTATAGTTCTTCCGCTCCGCTTCGTATTGCGGCTTGATCAGCGCAAGCAGATGCATCGGCGCCGCTGCCAGCGACAGTGCCGCGGGCAGCACCGCCTTCAGCGAAATGAAGCTGACGTCGATCACCACGACGTCGGGCCGTGCCGGCAGGCGGGTGTTCTCCAGCTTGCGAATGTCGGTGCCTTCCATCGACACGATTTTCGGGTGGCCATGCAGCGAGTGATGCAACTGGCCGTGGCCGACGTCGATGGCGAATACCATCGCCGCGCCGTTGGCCAGCAGCACCTCGGTGAAGCCGCCGGTAGAGGCGCCGATGTCGAGGCAGATATGGTCCTCGATCTCGATCGGGTAGGTCTCCAGCGCGCCCGCGAGCTTGACGCCGCCGCGCGAGACCCAGGGGTGGGCGGGCTGCGCCTGCAGAACGGCATCGGCCGGAATGACCTCCGAAGCCTTTAATACGGGCTTGTCATTGGCGACGACGAGGCCGGCGTCGATGGCGGCGCGGGCGCGGGCCCGGCTCTCGAACAGGCCGCGCTCTACCAGCACGACGTCAGCGCGCTTGCGGGAAGACTTGCTGCTATCTTGCTTTGCCACGATCAGCCCAATTGTCCTGCCGCCAGGAGCACGCATGCCTCGAACGCGGCGAGGTCGTGCCAGATGTCGGCTGGCCTTGCATCCGGCAGCACCAGCGGCGAGCCGTGCAGGTCGAGCGCATGGATCATCATTAGATTATCCGGCCGGCCAAAATCCTCAACCGTCAGTCCATCACGATCGATCAAGCGCTTATCGGGCGCTTTTGTCACGGTTGTGAAGCGCGCAACCCGCTCCGAATAGGGCGCCGGATCGTTGCAATAGGCGAGGCAAAGCTTGCCGCGCCCGGCCATATAGCCGAGCTCGTAGACGGTACCGGGATCGGCGCCGGGGCCACGGAACGGCGTCAGGTTGGCGATGATCGCGTCCGCCGCATCCATCATTGCTTCAAGTCCCTTGAAGATCTGCAATGAGGCGTCGCAGGCGGTAAGATCGACCGCATTGTCGAGCGGATAGAGCCCGGTCACGCCGTGGCGCCGGCAGATGTCCTGTTTGCACTGTCCGATGGCGAAGGCATCCGGCAGGAACACGTCGGGTCCTGCCAGATAGATCTTCATGTATCACCTGAGAATGAGGTCGAACACCTCTCCCATGGGAGAGGTGGGGCCGCTGTTCCGGTCTGGCCTTACGCCAGCTTGACGCTCTCGGTCTTGAAGTCCTTGCCCAGCGTCTCGAACACTTTTGCGACGATGCCCTTGGCGTCGAGGCCGGCGCGCGCATACATCGCGTTCGGCGAGTCGTGGTCGAGGAACGCATCGGGCAGCACCATCGAGCGCATTCTCAAACCCCCGTCGAGCATGCCGTGGTCGGCGAGGAACTGCATGACATGCGAGCCGAAGCCGCCGACCGAGCCTTCCTCGATGGTGATCAGGATCTCGTGGTCGCGGGCGAGCTTGAGGATCAGTTCCTCGTCGAGCGGCTTCATGAAGCGGGCGTCCGCGATGGTGGCGGACAGGCCATGCGCGGCGAGCTCGTCGGCCGCCTTCTCGCATTCGGCCAGACGCGTGCCGAACGACAAGAGCGCAACCTTCTTGCCCTCGCGGATGATGCGGCCCTTGCCGATCTCGAGGGGAATGCCGACTTCCGGCATTTCCACGCCGCGGCCTTCGCCGCGCGGATAGCGCACCGCGCTCGGCCGGTCATCGATCGCCACTTGCGTGGCTACCATGTGCACGAGCTCGGCTTCGTCGGAGGCCGCCATGATCACGAAGTTCGGCAGGCAGCCGAGATAGGCGTTGTCGAAGGAGCCGGCGTGGGTGGCGCCGTCGGCACCGACGAGGCCGGCGCGATCGATGGCAAAGCGCACGGGAAGGCTCTGGATCGCGACATCATGCACGACCTGGTCGTAGCCGCGCTGCAGGAAGGTGGAGTAGATCGCGCAGAACGGCTTGTAGCCCTCGCTCGCGAGGCCGGCGGCAAAGGTCACCGCATGCTGCTCGGCAATGCCGACATCGAAGGTGCGCTCCGGGAAGGATTTGTTGAATATGTCGACGCCGGTGCCCGACGGCATCGCCGCGGTGATGGCCACGATCTTGTCGTCCTTCTGGGCTTCCTTGACGAGGCTCTGGCCGAAGACGTTCTGGTACGCTGGCGCATTCGGCTTGGCCTTGGCCTGGGTGCCGGTGGCGACGTCGAACTTGACCACCGCGTGGTACTTGTCGGCGGATGCCTCCGCCGGGCCATAGCCCTTGCCCTTTTGCGTCACGACATGGACCAGGATCGGGCCTGTCTCCATGTCGCGGACGTTCTTCAGGACGGGGAGGAGGTGGTCGAGGTTATGACCATCGATCGGGCCGACATAATAGAAGCCGAGTTCCTCGAACAGCGTGCCGCCGTCCATCATGAAGCCGCGGGAATACTCTTCCACGCGGTTCGCACGGTTTGCGATCACCTTCGGCAGGCGCTTGTTGATCTGCTTGGCCGCCTCGCGCAGCGTGCGGTAGGTCTTGCCGGAATAGAGCCGCGACAGGTACGCGCTCATCGCGCCGACAGGCGGGGCGATCGACATGTCGTTGTCATTGAGGATGACGATCAGCCGCGAATTCATCGCGCCCGCATTGTTCATGGCCTCATAAGCCATGCCGGCGCTCATTGCGCCGTCGCCGATCACGGCAATCACGTTGTTCTTGCCGCCCGACAGGTCACGGGCCACCGCCATGCCGAGGCCGGCGGAGATCGAGGTCGAGGAGTGCGCGGCGCCGAACGGGTCGTAGTCGCTCTCGCTGCGCTTGGTGAAACCGGAAAGCCCGCCGCCGGTGCGCAGCGTACGGATGCGGTCGCGCCGGCCGGTCAGGATCTTATGCGGATAGGCCTGATGGCCGACGTCCCAGATCAGGCGATCACGGGGCGTATCGAATGTGTAGTGGATTGCGGTGGTCAGCTCGACCACGCCGAGGCCCGCGCCGAAATGACCGCCGGTCACCGAGACCGCGTCGATCGTTTCCTGACGAAGCTCGTCGGCGACCTGCCGCACCTGCTCGATCTTGAGCTTGCGCAGATCGTCGGGGGTCTTGATTGTGTCGAGAAGCGGCGTCTTACTAAATGCGGTCACAGCGATATTCCAGTTTTGCATGTCGGAACGCGAGGTCCGACGAGAATTGGGTTTGCGCATCCAGCGCGCAGCGAGGAGCCTGATTGGTTAGCCTAGCGGCAGGCCAAATTGTTCAATGTGACTTGGATCACTTAAGGCGTCTTCACCCGTCCCGGTCGTTTTTGTGAGCCTTTTGAAGCCCTTGCCGCCGCGCCCATGCGGTAGCACACCAGCCCCGATAGCTCATAGAGCTCGAAGCTTTACACCAAAGCTTCAACCAAAGCCAACCCGGCCGGCCCCACAAACGGCGGCGAACCGGCTCGCAAGCGCTTGACAGGATTAACCCCGGCGACGTGCTCCAGGTTCCATCCTGCCCAGTTCCTCGGCATCTTTTTGGCCGGATCGGGTATTTTCGAGTTGTTTCCATGCCCATTCCCGGGCGGTCGGATCGCCCGTTGCCACCGTCAGAGCGGCCTGTGGCAGCGCCATACGCTCGGCCAGCGGCACCGGGCCGCAGACGATCATGAAGAAATCGTAGGGGTGGGGCACCTCGTTGGCCATCACGAACTGGAAATGGACGCGGAAGAACTGCCAGCGGAAGGAATTGTAGTGCTCGGGCAGGATGATCTCGCGGAAGCGCACCGGCACGACAGTAGGATTGCGCCGCGCGGCGCCGACATCGATGCCATGCGCGGCAAGCGGATCGAACTGGAAGAAGTTCATCACGTCCTTGCGGGCCTGGCAGTCGATCCAGTCGATCTGGGGCTCGACCGCAAGCTGGCGCAGATGGCCGCGGAACTCCTGCGAGGCGGCGTGGAAACCGACGATCGGGAAATTGCCGCCGATAGTGAGCAGCACGATGCGCGGCCCGTGGCGGCCGAGTGCGGGATCGAGCCTCAGGGCGCGGGCCAGGATCTCGACGCCGAGAAACGAGCCCGAGCTGTGGCCGACCAGTACGATCTCATCGGCGCGGCTGGAGCTTGCGACCTTCACGAGATGCTGCGCAAAGCGGTCGATACGCTGGTCCCATTCCGGGCGCTGGCGGTGCGAGAACTCCCAGGTCCAGATCGTGTCCGACAGCAGATAGAGCAGATAGGTCTGGTTTTCCGTGTATTTCAGCACCGTGCCGAGCAGTGCGACGAAGACGGCGGCCGCCGCTGCAATGCTGAAGAGATCGGGCACGCCGAGCGCATCGAGCCCCCACTCGACGCCAAAGGCGATTGCCGCGATGACGATCGCCTCCGCCAGCAGCAGGAGGTGTGGATAGGTGATGAAGGTCGCAAAGCGCCAGTTCGCCGCAAAGAAGCGGAACGCCGTGCCGCGGAAGATCAGTCGCCAGTAGATCCAGACCGCGTGGAACACGGTACGCCAGATCGGCTGGGCGAGGTCGCGCTGGATAAAATCCTCAAAGCGCAGGAAATTGTAGTCGGTACGGGTCTGCCATTCAGCCGCCTCGGTCTCGATGGTCCAGGAGGCGATCTCGCCATGATCGGCGGCCCGCGGCCGGCTCGTGCTGGCGGAAATGCCGTAAAGCCGCGCGAACTTGCGCAGTTCAGTCCGGAACATCCGGTAGTACTGCGCGAGCCCGCGGGGGTCGTATCCCTGGATGTAGATGATATGGCGGTGCTGGACGCGCACTAAGATCTGTTCCCCAATGACGGCGGGACTATAGCAGGCCGCACCCGGCGGAAAGAGCTATTTCGGTCGCAGCCGGGATCGGCGGGGCTGCGGGTTGCGGATGCGGGGCCGAACGGAAAACGGCGCTAAACGAAGCGGGCCGCTGCGCCCGGCGGTCACTGTACGTCGAGTGGCTCGGTCCCCGTCGCCTGGCCTGAGGCGTCGGTGGTGATCTTGTCGACGCGGGCCTCGGCCTGGCGGAGCAGCTCCTCGCAGCGGCGCTTGAGGACCTCGCCGCGTTCATAGATGGCGACGGATTCCTCCAGCGGCACCTTGCCTTCCTCGAGCCGCTTGACGATCGATTCCAGTTCCTCGATCGCGCGCTCGAAGGAGAGCTTCTTCACATCCACCTGGTTGTTCTCGGCCATTTTCGGTTTCCCAAAGCGCCGGGCTGGTCCGGACGCGGAATCAAGAGGGTTTTGCCGTATTGTGGCGGCGATCTAGTCGCCCATCAATGCGGCGACATGGGCAGCAACCGATTCCTGCAAGCCCTGCAGGTCGTAGCCGCCTTCCAGCACGGAGACGACGCGGCCGCCGGCCGCTTGATCCGCCAGGTCCATCAACTTCTTTGTCACCCAGCCGAAATCCTCGGCCTTCAGGTTCAGCGAGGCGAGGGGATCGCGATAATGCGCATCGAAGCCAGCGGAAATGATGATCAGTTCCGGGCTGAACTTCGTCAGCTGCGGCAGGATCAGATTCTCGAAGGCGGCGCGGAACTTCGCGCTGCCGTCTTCCGCCGCGAGCGGCGCGTTCACGATAGTGTCGTGCTCGCCGCGCTCGCCTCGGGCGCCGGTGCCCGGGAACAGCGGCATCTGGTGCGTCGAGCAGTACATCACGGTCGGGTCGGCCCAGAAAATGTCCTGCGTGCCGTTGCCGTGATGGACGTCGAAATCGACCACCGCGGCGCGCGTGATGCCGTATTTGCGCTGCGCATGGCGCGCGGCAATCGCGGCATTATCGAAGAAGCAGAAGCCCATGGGCTTTGAGGCCTCGGCGTGATGGCCCGGCGGGCGCACTGCGACGAAGGCGTTTTGATGGCTGCCCGTCATCACCGCATCGGTGGCGGAGACGGCACCGCCGACGCCACGCATTACGGCTTCCCAGGTGCCCGGCGACATCGAGGTGTCGCCGTCGAGATAGATCATGCCTGACGACGGCGCGATGTGGCGCAGCTCGGTGACGTAGTGTTCGCCATGGCACAGCATGACCTGATCGAGATTGCCTTCCGGCGCGGTGTCGCGGGTAAGCGCCTTGAACTTGTCCTGCGCCAGCACCTGGTCGACGGCGCGCAGCCGGTCAGGCCGCTCGGGATGTCCGGGCGGTGTCAGGTGCTCGAGGTAGGCCTTGTGGGTGAGGAGAAGCGTCATGAAGAGCCTTAAGTGCGAGGCCAATCTAGGCCGAGAGCGGCAGCTTAGGAAGGGTAGGTAGGCCGAAAGGGCCCTGCAAATCAATTCATTCTGCTGATGCGGCCACCTTGAGCCGGCCCGATCGGGCTTTGCTTGAGGAAGTAGCCATATAATGCATCGACGTCGTAGATGCCGGTGAACTGGTCGGTGCCTTTGGTGAATGCGGTGAAGCCGTCACCGCCGACGGAAAGGTAGTTGTTCACGGTGACGCGATAGAGCGCGGAAGGATCGATCCTGGCGCCGTTCAGCGTCATTTGTTCGGCGATGATGCGCTCGCCGTCGCCCTTGGCGCCATCCCAGGCGAAGTTGAACCCTTTGGAGACCTGCAGGATGCGCGGGCGCTTGGGATCCGCCCATTGCTGCTCCAGCGCGTCCTTGATCTGCTGCCCCGTCAGCGTCATCGTCACCAGCTGGTTGCGAAAGGGCTGCGCGGCGAAGACCTCGGCATAGGTGACCTCGCCGTTGTCCCTTTTCACGATATCGCTGCGGATGCCACCGGGATTGGTGAAGGCGATCACCGCACCGCCGGTCTTCTCACCCCGGGTCGCCGCGAGCTGGGCATCGGCAATGATGTTGCCGAGCGGGCTCTCGCCGGCGGCATCGGGCGCGCGCGACAGCGTTTCGGCGATCGAGCCCGCGGGGCGATTGGCGATCGGCGCGGATAGCCTGTCATAAGATTCGATCAGCGCGGTCTGCTCGGAATTTTTCGCGATCGTCTCGCTGCGCACGATGTGGTTCTTGGCCTTTGCGGCGATGACGTCGCGCGTCGCCGGATCGAGCTTGAGGTCGATGGTGGTGACCAGCGTACCGTACTTGTCGGCGCTGGTGACGAGGCGGCCGCCGATCTCGCAAGTGTAGGCGCGGTGGGTGTGGCCGGAGATCACGAGATCCACCGCGTTGTCGAGTTTTTTCACGATGTCGACAATCGGCCCGGAAATGCCGGAGCAGCCGTCGTAATTGCCATCAGGAAATCCGCCCTCATGGATCAGCACCACAATCGCCGCGACGCCGCGTGCGCGCAATTCCGGCATCAGGGCATTCACCGTCTCCGCCTCGTCGCGGAACTCGAGGCCGGCAATGCCGACCGGCGAGACGATGCCGGCCGTGCCCTTCAGGGTCAGCCCGATGAAGGCTACTGGAATGCCTTCGAATTCCCGGATCACGTAAGACGGAAACAGGCTCTTGCCGGTGCTTTTCACAATTGTTGAGGCAGCGAGATAGCGGAATTTGGCGCCTTCGAAGCGATGCGGACCCCGGCAGCCGTCGACCGGATGGCAGCCGCCGTTCTGCATCCGCAGCAATTCGCCATCTCCCTCGTCGAATTCGTGGTTGCCGACGGAGGCAACGTCGAGGCCCATCAGCGACAGCGCCTCGATGGTCGGCTCGTCATGGAACAGCGCCGACAGGAAGGGGCTGGCACCGATCAAATCGCCGGCGGCGACGAAGATCGAGTTTTTCCGCTCCTCGCGCAGCTGTTTCACCAGCGTCGCCATATGCTCGGCGCCGCCCGCGGGCACGGTGATCTTCCTTTCCTTGTCGGCGGGATCGTCGATGCGGATGCCGCCGGCGTAAGGCTGCAGGTGTCCGTGAAAATCGTTGATCGCGAGAATGCGCAGGTCAACGGGAGCGGCGATCTGGGCAAACGCGGGCGAGGCGGTGAGCGCGAGGTAGAGGACGGCACGAAGGAGAATTGTCATAGCAGGCGGCTTGCTGTTTACGCATCATTGCGAGCGAAGCGAAGCAATCCATCGCGCCGCATGAAAAGAGTGGATTGCTTCGGAGCTTACGCTCCTCGCAATGACGGTGTGGTGAAAGTGCGCCCTTCTTCACCCCTTCTTGCGCGCGAAGAACGCCTCGAAGGCGGCGACCGCCTCCCTGGAGCGCATGCGCTCGCCGAACAGGTGGCTTTCCTGGTCGATGCGCCGGGTCATGTCCTCCGGCGGCAGCTTCAGGAGCTTGCGCGAGATCGCCACGGCCTCCGCCGGTAGCGCGCAGATCTCGCGCGCGACCTTGCGCGCCTCGGCCTCGGTATGGCCGGAGGCGACCACCTCATTGACGAAGCCCGCCTCGCGCGCCTCGTCGGCGTCCATGGTGCGGCCCATTACCAGCGTGGCGAAGGCGCGCTGGTGCCCCATGGTACGCGGCATCAGGAGGCTGGAGGCACCTTCCGGCACGAGGCCAAGATGGATGAAAGGCGTGGAGAAGGTTGCGGTCTTGCTCGCCAGCACATAATCGCAGTGGAACAGCATGGTGGTGCCGATGCCGATCGCGACCCCGTCCACGGCGGCGATGATCGGCTTGGTATTGTGTGCCAGCGAATACAGGAATTTCGTCGCGTTCGAGGCCCGAGGCGTGTCGGCGTTCGAGGTGCCTGCTTTCAGGAAATCGTCGAGATCGTTGCCGGCGGTGAATACGCCGCTTCCCCCGGTGATGATGAAGCAGCGGATGTCGGGATTGTTCTGCGCGGTGTCGATGGCCTCGCTCATCGCGCGGTACATGTCCTGCGTGATGGCGTTCTTCTTCTCCGGCCGCCGCATGGTGATGATGCGCGCGTGGTGGTCGTCGGCGACAATCAGGTGCTCGGTCATGCGGCGATTCCCCGGGCGAAGCCGGCGGCTGCATCGCTGCCGGCGAGCAACCATCCTACATGATCCTTGGGCCTGCCCAAGCCGTCAGACCGCATTTTCCCGTTGAGCCGCCATGAACAAAACGCGATGCATGCGCGAATCTGTTGCGCAAGACACGTCCCTGACCAACGCCTTACGCCAGCAACACCGCATCCGCGCCGTTCACCGCCTCGGCGCTGTCGGTCACCGTCTTCTCCAGCGAGGCTGCCTGCACCGCGACGTTCTCGGCGAAGAACCGCGCCAGTGCCACATGCCGTTGCGGATCGGCTTCGGCATCACCCTTTGCCGCGAGTGCTTCGCCGGCGAGCAGGCAGCCGCCGAGCGTGGAGCCGAACAGCCGTAGGTAAGGCGTGGCTCCAGCGAGCGCGTCGTTCGGCGCCGAGCCCATGCGCTCCAGCAGCCACTTGCTGGTCCGCTCCAGCGCTGCCACTGCATCGCGCAGCTTGGCGCCCGTGGTGCCGAAGGCAGGATCGTTCGACGCTTCCACCTGCTTTACGATGGCCGCACACTCATCGAGGAGCTTCCACACCGATTCGCCGCCATTCGCCGCCAGCTTGCGCGTGACGAGGTCGATCGACTGGATGCCGTTGGTGCCTTCATAGATCGAGGTGATGCGCGCGTCGCGATAATGCTGGGCCGCGCCGGTCTCCTCGATGAAGCCCATGCCGCCATGCACCTGGACGCCGAGATAGGCGACCTCGTTGCCGATATCGGTGGAGAACGCCTTTGCGATCGGGGTGAGCAGCGCGCCACGCGCCGCGGCATCGCTGCGCACCTTGGCATCCTTCGCCCGCACGGAGATGTCGAGCGCCACCGCGGTCGCATAGCAGATCGAGCGTGCCGCCGCCGTCATGCTCTTCATCTGCATCAGCATGCGTTTGATGTCGGGGTGCACGATGATGGGATCGAGGCCTTCGCCCTTCTTCCCCGCAGCGCGGCCCTGCTTGCGCTCCTGCGCGTAGGCCAGCGCCTGCTGGAAGGCGCGGTCGGCGATGCCGACGCCTTCGAGCCCGACGGCAAGGCGCGCCTGGTTCATCATGGTGAACATGCAGGCCATGCCCTTGTTTTCCTCACCGATCAGGTAGCCGACCGCGCCGCCTTTGTCGCCCATGGTCATGGTGCAGGTGGGGGAGGCGTGGATGCCGAGCTTGTGCTCGACGCCCGAGGCGTAAATATCGTTGCGCGCGCCCAGCGAGCCGTCCTTGTTGACCAGGAACTTCGGCACCAGGAACAGCGAGATGCCCTTGGTGCCCGCGGGCGAATCAGGCAGGCGCGCAAGCACGAAATGCACGATGTTGTCGGTCATGTCGTGCTCGCCATAGGTGATGAAGATCTTCGTGCCCTTGAGGCGATAGGTGCCGTCGCTGGCGCGCTCGGCGCGGGTGCGCAGCGCCCCGACGTCGCTGCCGGCGCCGGGCTCGGTGAGCTGCATGGTGCCGTTCCATTCGCCGGACACGAGCTTGGCGAGATAGGTGTTCTTCAGCTCGTCCGAGCCGTGCGCATCGAGCGCCTCGATGGCCGAGAGCGTGAGCAGCGGGCACAGGCCGAAGGCGATATTCGCCGCCGACCAGATTTCCGTGCAGGCGGCGTTGATCGCGAGCGGCAGGCCTTGCCCGCCGAACGCCTCGGGCCCCGATACCGCGTTCCAGCCGGCCGCCGTCCAGCGCTGGTAGGCATCCGGCCAGCCCGGCGCGGTGGTGACCACGCCGGCGTCCAACTTGATGCCGTGCTCGTCTCCAACGCGGTTCAGCGGCGCCAGCACGTCGGAGGCGAATTTCCCTGCTTCCTCCAGCACGGCCGCCGTGATGTCGCCGTCGAAATCGCCGTA
>DASWVJ010000101.1:0-3486 GCA_036406295.1 Bradyrhizobium sp. | reverse complement strand
TTCCTTCGGTGATGCCCTTGGAAAGCAGCCGCGCCGCAACGCGATGGGAAGGCGACATGCCGTCGCCGATGAACAGGATCACATTCTTCGCCTTGCGCGGGCCGGTGTCATAGACCGTCCATGTCACCTTGCGGCTGCGCGCGCCGTCGCCGGCCTCGACGACGACGGAACCGGGAACAGTCAGCACAGCGTCGCGAAGCATCAATGCCGACTGCTCCTTGCCGTCCTCGCGCTCGATAAACGTTCCGGCCTGCCCGAACGCGGCGACATAGTCGCGGCCGTTGACCGTCACCTTCAGTTTTGCCGGGTCGACCTTGTCGGGAAACTCGACCTTGAAATCGAACCGCGCGCCGGAAAGGATTTCGGCGCGATCGATCGGATAGATCGTTTGCGCAAGCGCTGCCGGTATCGACAGCAGGAGGCCGAGCACGGCGGTGAGAGACTTGATCATGATCGAGGCTCCAGACAGACGGCAGCGCCGCAAAGTGCAGCGGGCAAATCTATCCGTGCCAGATGACGTGTCCATAACAGGCGCGCGCCACCCGCGTAGCCGCAGCGTGGGTTAGTATTACTGCCTCACAACCCTCATGGTGAGGAGGCGCGTATGCGCCGTCTCGAACCATGAAGGCCGCGGAGACGCCTCATCCTTCGAGACGCGGCGCCGCTCCTCAGAGCCTGACCGAAAAAGGAGTGAGTGATTTCGATCTGGCTGTGATTCCTTCGGATTTGCAAAGATTCGAGGGAGGGCACGATGCCGTGGACCAAAATCACTCGCGTCGAGTATCAGCGCAAGGGGCTGCGCTACGCAAGCGACCTGACCGATGCGGAATGGGCGTTGATTGCGCGGAAGATGCCGCCGCGACTGCGACGGGGACGACCTCGGGAAGTCGATTTGCGCGAGATCGTGCAGGCGATCTTCTACATTTTGTCCACCGGCTGCCAATGGCGAGCTCTGCCAAGCGAGTTCCCGCCGTACTCGACGGTTCAAGGCTATTTTTATGCTTGGCGCGACACCGGCAGGTGGCACCGGATCGTCAGAGCCTTGGTCCGGCAAGCGCGGCGGAAACTCGGGCGTAAGCCGACGCCGACGGCTGCCGTTATCGACAGCCAAACGGCTTCGACGACGCAGGCCGGCGGGCCACGTGGATTTGACCCCGGTAAGCGCCTCTATGGGCGCAAGCGGCACATTGTCACCGACACCAATGGTCTTCTGCTGGCCGTCCACGTTCATCCCGCCAACGTTCAGGATGTCCACGGTGCGGTCCCCTTGCTGGAACGCTTGAGAGAGCGCTTTCCCAGGCTCAAGCATGTCTTTGCCGATCGGGTTTACCGCGGCAAGCAGCTCGTCAGCGCACTTTCCCATTGCGGGCCGTGGACAATCGAGATTGTCGAGCGACCGCCCGGCGTCAAAGGCTTCCAGCTCTTGCCCAAGCGCTGGGTTGTCGAGCGTACCTTCGCATGGTTCGGCAGGTGCCGACGCCTGGCAAGAGACTTCGAAGGCTCCGCTGCCACCGAACGGGCTTGGCTTCTTGTGGCCCATCTCAGACTCCTGACCCGCCGTCTCGCCAAGGCCTGAAAATGCTGCTCGCATTTTGAGTCAGACTCTCAGGATGAGGGGAGAAACAGGGCCGTGCGTAAAATTCTACCCCGGAGGCGGCGGCAGGAAGTGGATGTTGTGCTCGGCCGCCAGCTTCACGACATCGTCTGGGTTCTGCTGCTGCATGTTGTGGATTGCCCAGAACAGGTCGTAGAGCCTGCGCGTCGGCGAGACCCAGAACAGCGTCTTTGCCGTCTGCTGCGACTTGTTGAAGATGCCGTGCGGCTTGCCCATCGGCAGGCGCACCGTATCGCCGGCGGTGGCGAACTCGTCAGCGCCGTCTCGAAGGATGGGCTGGGGAGCGATAAGGGCCTCATGGTTCGAGACGCGCGAAGACGCGCTCCTCACCATGAGGAAGAACCATCTAGCGCTTGCGGTCGAGAAAGCTGCCCATCATCCGCTGCGGCTCGCCTGTGAGGAACGACTTGCCGAAATCGCCGACGCTGAGATTGACGCATTCGGTCAGCGGCAGTTCTTCCCAGTGCCGGCACAGCTCTTTTTGAATGCGCAGCGCCTCGGGGCCGCATTCCAGCAGTGCCTTCACGGTGTGCTCGACGGCGTCGTCGAGGCCGCCGGGCGCTGCGACCCGATCGACGAGGCCCCAGGCGAGCGCGGTGGGCGCGTCGATGTTTTCCGCGGTCATCACCAGCCAGCGCGCGCGGCCGAAACCGATCAGCCGCGGCAGCAGCGTGGCGTGGATAACGGAGGGAATGCCGACCTTGACCTCGGGCATGCCGAACCTGGCGTCATGCGCGGCGATGCGGATGTCGCAGGAGGCGGCGACCTCCAGCCCGCCGCCGAGACACCAGCCAGGCAGGCGTGCGATGACGGGGGCGGGGAAGCGGCGTATCGCCTCGCAGAGATCGCGCAGGCGGGTGATGAACGCCTCGGCCGACTTCTGGTCCAGTTTCGCCATTTCCCTGATGTCGGCGCCGCCGATCATGCTCTTCTCGCTCTGGCCGGCCAGGATCACGGTGCGGATGCTCTTGTCGCCGGCGAGCCTCTCGAAGCCCTCGCGCAGGCCGTCGGTCACGGCGGAAGAGAGGATGTTGAGCGAACCGGCATTGCAGACAGCGATCCTCACGACGCCGCGGCTGTCGCGGACGATGCCGCAATGGGGATTGAGCATTTCCATGGTTGTTATGGTTCCCTTTGGCGGGGTGTGCCGAGATGCCACTTCCTTGCCAAGAAGGGTTCGTGTCAAGGGTCGGTACGTCTCTCCCCTGTGCGGGCAATCTCGCAGTGCACGCAACTTCGATTTTTTCCGCGATCGGGGAATGCAAGAAGCGAAATAGAGGCAGCTTTTTCGCCTCGATGGTGCTATTATATGACCACAGACATGTAATGGACTGCCAATGCGCTATTCGAAGGAACACAAGCACGAGACCCACGCCCGCATCGTGCGCAAGGCCTCGGTGCGGCTGCGCGAAAAGGGCGCGCACGGTATAGGCGTTGCCGACCTGATGAAGGAGGCGGGGCTGACCCATGGCGGCTTCTACGCCCATTTCGATTCCCGCGAGGCGCTGGTGATCGAGGCGTTCAACTATGCGATGGACCGTTCCACCGACCGCTGGCGCAAGATGGTCGAGCAGACCCCACCGGAGAAGCGCTTTGCGGCGATCGTCGAGTCCTACCTGACGACGATCCATCGCGACGATCCCGGCCATGGCTGTACGGTGCCGACGCTGGGGCCCGAGATCGCCCGCGAGGGGCCGAAGGCACGCAGGGCGTTCGCCGCCAAGCTCGATGAGATGATCGAGATGATGGCCGACCAGGTGCCGGAACTGCCGCGCAAGGCCGCGCGGGCGCAGGCGATTGCGGCGCTGTCGACCATGGCCGGCGCGCTGGTGCTGTCGCGCATCGCCGGGTCAGGCGAATTCTCCGAGGAG
>DASWVJ010000100.1:0-3891 GCA_036406295.1 Bradyrhizobium sp. | reverse complement strand
TTGTCAGGCTCGCACAGATATTCCATCGGCTCGCCGTTGATGGTGGTGGTGACGTGAATCTTGGCCATGAATTATTTCCCTGTCGCGCGTTTCGCGGCGATGGCGGCCGTGCGCTTGAGCAGCACGCCCGCGGTCTTGATGCGGTAGGCGATGGTACCGCGTTTGTCGTCGATCGGACGGCAGGCGGCGCGGCAGGCTTCCGCGGCTTTTTCCAGTGCGGCGTCATCGAGCTTCGAGCCGATCAGGGCTTTCGCCGCCGGCTCGACCAGCAGCGCGGTCGGCGCGACCGCGCCGAGGCCGACACGCGTAGCGGTGCAGACGCCGTCCTTCAAAGTGAGACTGACGCCGAGGCCGACCACGGCGATGTCCATCTCCGTGCGCGGGATCATGCGCAAGTAGGCATCGCCGGAGCCTGCAGGCCGCGGCGGCAGTGCGAAGCTCACCAGAATTTCGCCGGGCTTCAGATTGGTGCGGCCGGGACCGGCAGGCACCTCTTCCACGTTCATTTCGCGGCGGCCGTTCGGACCCTGCACGGTGACGACGGCGCCGGCCGCAATCATCGCCGGCACGCTGTCGCCGGCAGGCGAGCCGTTCATGAGATTGCCGCCGGGAGACGCGCGGCCTTGCACCTGCTTGGAGCCGATCAGGTTCACGGCTTCCAGCACGCCGGGCCAGACCTTGCCGAAGCGCGGATGCTCGGCAAGCGCCATGCCGGAGGTTGCAGCGCCGATGCGGAAGCCGCCATCGGGGGTTTCCTCGATGGCCGTCATCTCGGCGATCTTCTTGATGTCGACGATGACGCCCGGGCTCACCATGCCGGAACGCATTTGCACCAACAGATCGGTGCCGCCTGCCAGGATGCGCGCCGCACTGCCTGCGGCCGCAAATGCCCCGATCGCTTCATCAAGCGACCGCGGGGCAAGGTATCGGATATCCGCCATAGTACTGGAACGCCTCCCCTAATTGCCTTGAGCATGACCTGGTTCGAAAACCGGATGCCACTTTTCGGGATCACGCCCGAACTCATTGTTTTGATTGGTTCTAAGCCTACACGCTGAGAGCGGATTGGAACAGCCTCTGCGTCCGGTGCAATCGACATGCTTCCCATGCACGGAGCGGTGATTGCACCTCGAATGGGCAGCGTTCCCTCGCCCGTTCGATAGCAACCCGCAGATTGGGCATTCCCCGCCGCAGCGCGCGGTCTTCGGCGTACTCCGCCGCCGATTGCGTCGCCGTTCAACGACCGCGGAACGCCGGCTTGCGGCGCTCGTTGAAGGCGCGCACGCCTTCGCGGCGATCCTCGGTGGGAACGAGACGGTTATAGGCCTCGATCTCGAAGGCCAGACCGTCCCACAGCGACATCTGCAGGCCGCGATGGATGGACTGCTTGGCCTGGCGCACCGCCAGCGGCCCGTTCGCGGCGATGCGGCGGGCAATGGTCAGCGTCGCCTCCGTCAGTCCGGCCGGCTCGACCACGCGATTGACGAGACCCCAGGCCTCGGCCTCCGCCGCCGTGAAGGGCTGGCCCGACAGGATCAGCTCCTTGCCCGCCGCTCGCCGACGGCGCGGGCGAGATTCTGCGTGCCGCCGGCGCCGGGCATGATGCCGAGCGTCACCTCGGTCAGCGCAAAGCGCGCGGTGCTCGCGGCGTAGATGAAATCGGAAGCCGCCGCAATCTCGCAGCCGCCGCCATAGGCGGCGCCATTGACCGCCGCGATCACCGGGATCGGACAGCCGAGGATCGCCCGCACCATCCGCTCGAAGATCAGATGCTGCGCGCGCCACGCCTCGTCGGTCATGCCATCGCGCTGCTTGAGATCGCCACCGGCGCAAAATGCCTTGGTGCCGCTGCCGGTCACGATCACCGCGCGCAGATCTTTCAGGTCGACCGAGAAATGCTCGAACAGCTCCACGAGGTCGAGCCCCATCTGCGTGTTGAGGGCATTGGACACCTCGGGCCGGTTGAGCGTGACAGTGAGGATGTGACCGTCGATCCGCGACAGGGCGATGGTCTCGAACTCGGCGCGCATCGGATACTCCTTCAATCATGCGTTGCCGGTCACTTCACCGGCTCCGGCCGCGGCATGATGGCGGATTTGTCCGTCTTGATCGCCATCGCTTCCGCGGATCCCACCTTCGTGCTGAGGCCGGAAGAGCGTAAGTAAAGTCGAACCGGATGCAACCGCCGGTAAGACATCGTTAACCCTGTCCCCATTAGGGTCTGGGAAGCGCCGGAAATGCGGCGCCGGGTGGCTACGATGTCGTTTGCGCAAAAGAAATCATCTCTGCCGGCGGCGCAGGAGCGGCGACGCTTCCAGCGCGTCAAGGTGCATTTGCTTGGCCGCTACATGCTGCCCGACCGCCGTGAATTCCCCTGCCAGATCATCAATATGTCGCCCGGGGGGCTCGCGCTGCTGGCGCCCGGCATCGGCAATGTCGGCGACCGCGTGATCGCCTATCTCGACCACATCGGAAGGGTCGAGGGCCGCATCACCCGTATCATCGACAACGGCTTTGCCATGACGGTGAGCGCCACCGCCCGCAAGCGCGACAAGCTCGCCGCCCAGCTCACGTGGCTGGCGAACCGCGACATCCTCAACCTGCCGGAAGACCGCCGTCACGACCGCATCATGCCGCGCAACCCGATCGCCGTGCTGACGCTGGAAGACGGCCAGCGCATGAGCTGCCGCATCATCGACCTGTCGCTGTCGGGCGCGGCGGTTGCCGCCGAAACCCGCCCCGCGCTGAAATCGGTGGTTCGCCTCGGCTGCGTGCCCGCACGGGTGGTGCGTTTCCTCGAGGAAGGCTTTGCGCTGGAGTTCACCCACGCGCAGGATCCGGAGACTCTCGAAGAGAGCGTTACCATGCGGTAAAGCGCTTTCCGCGCAGAAACCGCATTTTCCAGCCCCCTCAGGCGGTGTCCGCGCCATCGGATACCGCCTTTTGCATGTCCGGCGCCGCAGGCGCGCGCGGTTAACACGGCGCGTTTTGCGGCGATTTCCGCAAGGGTCACAGCGCCTCGCCGGTTAATGCATAAAATTTGAATCAATTGCGATTGTCTAAAATTCTAATCGAATTCGATTCAAGTATAGTTCGAATTCGCGCCAGCTTTTACCTGCATTCGCGTCAAATCTACCCGGCCGACTTAGCAGCGGCGCAAATCCTTTGTGCGAGATGTGGTCCCAACAAGAAAAACGGGGGCCACAATGTTGTTCAAGGGACAGGGGAAAGGACTGGCAGTACTCGCCATCCTTCTGGGGATGAGCGTCCAGGCGAAAGCCGGCGACGTACTCTATGCAAGCCTCGGCGACACCACGCGTTCGCCGATCGGCTGGGTGGAATTCTGCGCCGAGAATCCGGGCGAATGCCGCGGCGGCGCGACGCAAGCACGCGACATCGTGATGTCGCAGACGGCGTGGCGCGATCTGTTGCGCGTCAACAAATGGGTCAACGAGTCGATCAAGCCCCTGACCGACATGGATCATTGGGGCGTGATCGAGAAGTGGTCGCTGCCGACGGATGGCTACGGCGACTGCGAGGACTATGTGCTGTTGAAGCGCAAGATGCTGATGGATGCCGGATGGCCGCGCGAGGCCCTGCTCATCACCGTCGTGCGCGACAAGAAAGGCGAAGGCCACGCGGTGCTGACGGTGAAGTCCGACAAGGGCGAGTTCGTTCTCGACAACCAGAACGAAAACGTCCTGGCCTGGACCGAGACCGGCTACCGCTTCGTCAAGCGCCAGTCGCAGAGCGATCCCAATGTCTGGGTCTCGCTCGGCGATGGACGCCCGGCGGTCGCCACCGCCAGCGCCCGCGATCGCTGAAGAAGAGGAACATTCGAGACCCGCGACCCGGTCACATCCCCACCCCTCCCCGTCCCAGACCGGTTCG
>DASWVJ010000099.1:0-21877 GCA_036406295.1 Bradyrhizobium sp. | reverse complement strand
GCAAACGCGCTGCCGGAGGCGGTCTGGCAGTCGGTGCAGTTGCAGGTGTAGAGCAGCAGCGGAAACGACGCGATCTCGTAGCGGATCGCGCCGCAGGAGCAGCCGCCGGTCAGGGGAAGCGTCGGTCGTGGCGCGTTCACTACCGTTTCTCGATGACGAGGCTCTGCGTGCAGCGGCCGAAATAGCCTTTCACGTCGGCAAGCCGCGCCATGGCAAGTCCGGCGCCATCGGGGCCGATCCAGGATACGGCGTCGAGCAAAATCCACTCGCCGACCGGCTCGCGCGCCATGCTGACGGTGAGGTCGGCGTTGAGGAAGGTCCATTGCCGGAAGTCCAGCGCGCTCGAGGCGTTGCAGAAATCGGATGCGACCACCGCCCGCATCGCCTGTGAGACCGGTGAGCCCTTAACCAGCGGCCGGTCGGCGCGGTACCAGATCGCGCCCGGCCCCACGCCGCCGAAGCGGCCGCGCGCGGCGCGAATGGTCATGCCGAGGCCGAACGGGCTGTTTGGCGGCTCGATCCGCGCTTGCTCGGGCTCTGCGACATCGAGCGGCGGCTCGATGACGTCTCCGGGCAGCGGCTGCGCCTGCTTCTTGATCTTCAGCACGGTTGCGCCGACGGTGAGCGTGCCGCCCGCGAACAGCCTGACGGCGCAGAGCTGGATCTTGCGCCCCTCGCGCAGCACCTCGGTTTCAATGGTCAGCGGCGCCACCGGTACCGGACGCATCAGGTCGATGGTGGCGCGTGCGACCTGCATCGGTACGGGGGTGGGAATACGCTCGGCGGCCCATACCACGAGCGACGCCGGCGCTCCGCCGTGCTGCATTTTGGGATCCCAGGGGCCGGCGGCATGGGGGCTGGTGACGGCATTGGCGCCGTCGACGCGAAAAATGGCTTCCATCAAAGTTAAGGACTTACATCTTCGCGGCGAGGCAGGGTCAGGTCAGCCCGCGGCCGCGAGCGCCGGTTCGAGCCCGTTGGGGAGCTCGATGTCGACTTCGAGAGTCGAAACGTTCTTTCCCCGGTCCATCCGGACTTTAACCTTGTCGGGGTCGAGCGCAACATGGCGAGCTACCGCAGCGAGGATTTCCTCGCGCAGCCGCGACAGCAAATCGGGCTGCTTGCCGAGCACCCCCCGCTCGTGCGCCAGCAGAATCTGCAACCGTTCGCGAGCTACGTTCGCGGAGGCAGGTTGCGGACGGGAAAACAGCCGGAACAACCTCACGCTCATGCCGCCCTCCGTCCCAGCAGGCGATTCATCAGGCCGACGCGCTCGACCGGCACGGTCATGGCAAGGGTTTCGCCGAGCAGGCGGCGGGTGGCGTCGAGATAGGCGCGCGCCGGGCAGCTTGCCGGATTGTTCAGGGTGACAGGCGAGCCGACATTGGAGGCGCGCAGCACCTCCTTGCTTTCCGGAACGATGCCGAGCAAGGGCGTTGCGAGAATTTCCAGTACATCCTCGATCGACAGCATCTCGCCGCGCGCAGCGCGGGCAGCATCGTAACGGGTGATCAGGAGGTGCTTCTCCACCCGTTCGCCCTTCTCGGCCTTGACCGTCTTGGAGTCGAGCATGCCGATGATGCGGTCGGAATCTCGCACGGAAGAAACTTCCGGATTGGTGACGATGAGCGCCTCGTCGGCAAAACGCATGGAGAGCATGGCGCCGCGCTCGATGCCGGCCGGGCTGTCGCAGATGATCCAGTCGAAGGTCTCGCGCAGTTCGGCGATGACGCGGGCGACGCCCTCCTCGGTCAGCGCATCCTTGTCGCGGGTCTGGGACGCCGGCAGCAGCGCGAGATTCTCCAGCCGCTTGTCGCGGATCAGGGCCTGCGAAAGCTTGGCGACGCCTTGCACGACATTGATGAGGTCGAATACCACGCGCCGCTCCGCGCCCATGATGAGATCGAGGTTGCGCAAGCCCACGTCGAAATCGACGACCACGACCTTCTTGCCACTCAGCGCCAGCGCAGCCCCCACGGCGGCCGTCGTGGTGGTCTTGCCCACCCCGCCCTTGCCTGACGTCACAACCAGAACTTTGGCCATCTAACCCTCCATACTGTTCAAAATGAGCAACTTAACTAAGCGGGGTGACCCGCATGATATTGCCGTCGAGCAAGGCCTGCACCGGCCGGTCACGCAACGCATCGGGGATTTCTTCCGCGGTCTGGTAGTAGCCGTCGATCGCGAGCAATTCGGCTTCCATCTTGTGGCAGTAGATCCGCGCCGACGAATTGCCGTTGACGCCGGCCATGGCGCGGCCGCGCAGCGTGCCGTAGACATGGATGGAGCCGCCGGCGACGATTTCCGCGCCGGAAGCCACCGAGCCAACCACCGTCACATCGCCGTCGGGAAACACGATCGACTGGCCGGAGCGGACGGGGCAATCGAGCAACAGTGAATTCGACGGCGGCCTGACCTCGGGCTTTTCCGGCTCGACCTGCTGGACCGGCGCGTGCCGCCCGCCGGTGAGCAGCGGCGGCATGTTGGAACTGAGCCGCGCGGCCTCGCAGCCCTCGATGCCGAGGACGCGGATGTTGCGCTTTTCCAGGCTCATCACGAGATGGGCGATCGCAGAGCCCGAGAGATCGACGGTGGAGAGATCGAGCACGACGGGCTTGCCGACGAAAAAGCCGGGCGAGCGCGCGAGCGTCGCATCGATATCCTCCAGCCATTCCATGATCGGCACGACCGGGGAGAACACGAAAGCGAGGTAGGAGCGGCCTCGCAGACGAACCAGTTGGCGGGAGGGCTCAACATCAACGTCCATGGCTCGACTCGATCTTTCTTAGTGAATGGTTACCAATCGAGCCGTCCTGGTTAACGGAAGTTTAACGCCCTGTGGCGGCAATTGGGCATCTCGGAGGCCATTGTTTTTTCACAAAAAGACGGCGTTGCCGCACTGACTCGACTTAACCTCCCACCTCGGGGAGATGTGTCAGCCGGGTGGCCGGAAGTTGCCAATCAGCCACAACTCAACGCGAATTTGCCGCGATGTCGGCACATTAATGTCCAGCCCTTGTTCCATCACACGCCCTGACGCCTGCCGGAGGGTCGGCGAAGCTCCGCGCGGAAAGCGCGGCTCTTGCCAGGGGATGGGCATGGGCAGTTTTGGGGAAGCTGCGGTCGCGGGATTTTCCCGGACCGCAAGAATCAATTCAGTCGGGCGGTGCCGCCATCGCCGGCGATGTTTTGATTCAACTTCTTCACTCCGGGTTTCCCTATCGATCAGGACATCGTCAGGTGGTTCGTGCGCGGGCCGCCACAGCCGAGAATTTTATCTACCCGCTCGATGAAACAGTAAGAGTCACGCGTCAGAGGAGTAGCGTATGAGTGAGACGATCGACCAAAAAGCTCCCTTGAGCCCCAACGACCCCGCTTACTACGCGCCGCGCCTGCCTCGCGATCTGGATACGACGCGGCTGCCCAGGCTGGGTGAGGCCACACGCCCATTCCGGGCGCCCGCGAGCTCCATCACGGATACGTCGCTCGATGGACAGCTCGAGAGCGCAGTGCGCGAGTCCTTGCGGCATTCGCTCGATCCGGAGGCCGTGGAAGAGCCGCCGGAGCTGGAGCGCGGCGGCGGACTGCTGGGCGTCGTCGGCCGCTTTGCCGCCGCGGTTGGCGCTGCCGCCTTCGTCGCGCTGCTCTTCGTCATCGTGATCCCTTCGCTGCGACAGCAGCCGAGCGCCGAGCCGTCGGCCGCCGAGATGATCGATTCAATGAAGGCCGCAATTTCGAAATCCGAGCCGGCCGTCGGGCTTCACGAAGCGCAGCCGTCGCAGGAACTCCAGTCGATCCTGGCATCCTCCGAAGTCAGCGCGCCGGTCAGCCATGAAGAGTCGGAGGCGCTGCTGAAGCAGTTCATGCAATGGCAGCAAAAGCCGGCAGAAGTCCAAGAAACGCGCTGATGCAAAGCGCTGACGCAATCACTGACCCTAAGACATTGATCGTTGATCGAACCTTGAACCACGTACGACCCGAAAGGGGGAAAATATGAAAATGCCCCAACGCCGGTTTCGGCAGATTACGCATTGGAAGTCCCGTCCCCCGTTCCACGCCGCGCTCGTGATCGGCGTTCTGCTCGCCGGCCCCGCCGGCGCCGCACCGGGAGACAAGTTCGACGTGCTGCGCGACCTCGCCAGCCGCGTCGGCGCCGTCGTCGGCTCCGCGCTGACCTGCAAGGATATCGCAAGGCCCCGCGTGCAGGTGGTGGTCGACAAATTCACCTCCGTCATCAGGGAGGCCTCCGCCAACGAGGCTGAGCGTACCGAGCTGGCGCAGGCACTCGACCGCGGCGTCACCGAAGGACGCACTTCGGTCGCGGTCGGAAGGACCGATTGCAGGTCGGCCGACCGCCAGCTCGCCGATCTCGAACGGTCGGTTGCCGGGCCCAGCCTGTCGGCCGTGATCGGCCCCGCACCTGCCAATGCCGCCCCGGCTCCGGCGCCCGCGCCGGCGGCCGCCCCCGCGCCGGGACCGACATTCGCCGCGACGACGCAGGGACCGGCGCCGGGCGCCGTCTTCCCGCCGCCAGTGGTACGCGGCGTGACCGACCGCGAGATCCGCTTCGGCATTGCCGCTCCCTTCTCCGGCTCCGCAAGGGAGCTCGGACGCCAGATGAAGCTCGGCATCGAGACGGCGTTCAATCGCGTCAACGAGGCTGGCGGCGTCGACGGCCGCATGCTCAAGCTGTACGCCGCCGACGACGGCTACGAGCCGTCGCGCACCCCGGACGCGATGAAGCAGCTCTACGAGAAGGATCAGGTCTTCGGGATCATCGGCAATGTGGGAACACCGACCGCGGTCGTATCGATCCCGTATGCGCTCGAGCGCAAGATGCTGTTCTTCGGCGCCTTCACCGGCGCCAACGTGCTGCGCAACGATCCGCCGGATCGCTATGTGTTCAACTATCGCGCCAGCTACGTCGAGGAAACCGACGCGGTCGTGCGCTACCTCGTCAAGATGCGCAAGATCTCGCCGAAGCAGATCGCCGTATTCGCCCAGCAGGACTCCTACGGCGATGCCGGCTTCCAGGGAGTCGCCAAGGCCTTCCGCGCGATGGGCGCCAATGACGCCGGGATTCTGCGGCTCGGCTTCAAGCGCAACACCGTCGACGTCGACGAGGCGGTCAACCAACTGAAGGCCCAGAAGCAGCCAATCAGGGCCGTCGTGATGGTGGGCACCTACCGGGCTTGCGCCAAGTTCATCGAGAAGACCAAAGAGCTCATTCCCGGCCTGATCTACACCAACGTATCGTTCGTCGGCTCTACAGCGCTGGCCGACGAATTGATGCTGCTCGGTCCGAAATACGCCACCGGCGTCATCGTCACCCAGGTGGTCCCGGCGGTGTCCGGCTATTCCAGCGTCGTGCTGGAGTACAAGAACGCGCTCGCCAAATATTTCCCGGGTGAAGCTCCGGACTACGTTTCGCTGGAGGGATATGTGGCGGCCAGCGTGCTGATCCAGGCCGTGAAGAGGGCCGGCCCGCAGCTCGACACCGAGAAGCTGGTCGATACGCTCGAAGCCATGCGCGAGCTCGACCTGGGACTGGGCACCAAGCTTGGCTACGGCCGCGCCGAGCACCAGGCTTCGCACAAGGTCTGGGGTACGGCGATCGACGAGAAAGGCAAGTACCAGGCGATCGAGCTGGAGTAAGTTGCAGGGCGTCGCCACGAGGCGACGCCTACTCTCAAAATCGTCATGGCCGGGCTTGTTGCGGCCATCCACGTCTTTCTTGCCGTGGCTCCAAAAACGTGGATGCCCGGGACGAGCCCGGGCATGACGTGGTGGAGAGAGCGGTGCGCCATGCCGGCGCGACCTACCCCAGCGCGGGGTCGACGGCTTCCTCGTATTCCTTCTTGAAGCGCGCAATCAGCTCGGCGGCGGGCACAACCTTGCCGATGCCGCCGATGCCCTGCCCGCTGCCCCAGATTTCCTTCCACGCCTTCGGCTTGCTGCGCTCGCCGGAGGCATCGGTGCCGAAGCTCATCTTGGTGGGATCGGAGGTCGGCAGGTCGTCCGGATTGAGGCCGGCCTTGACGATCGAGGGCTTCAGGTAGTTGCCGTGCACGCCGGTGAACAGGTTGGAATAGACGATGTCTTCCGCCGATGAGGCCGTGATCATCTCCTTGTAGCCATCGACCGCATTGGCTTCGCTGGTAGCGATGAAGGCGCTGCCGATATAGGCGAAGTCGGCGCCAAGCACGCGCGCCGCGCGGATGGCGCGGCCATTGGCGATCGCGCCTGACAGCGCGATTGGCCCGTCGAACCAGGCGCGGGTTTCCGCCACGAAAGCGAGCGGAGAGATGGTGCCGGCGTGGCCGCCGGCGCCGGCCGCCACCAGAATGAGGCCGTCGGCGCCCTTCTCGACCGCCTTGTGTGCGAATTTTTGGTTGATGACGTCGTGAAAGACGATGCCGCCCCAGTTATGCGCGGCCTGGTTGAGGTCCTCGCGGGCGCCGAGCGAGGTGATCAGCATCGGCACCTTGTGCTTCTCGCAGACCGCAAGGTCGTGATCGAGCCGGTTGTTGGATTTGTGCACGATCTGGTTCACCGCGAACGGCGCCGACAGCCGATCCGGATTGGCCTTGTCCCAGGCGGCGAGCTCTTCCTTGATGCGCGCGATCCATTCGTCGAGCAGCGCGGCGGGCCGCGCATTCAGCGCCGGAAACGAGCCGACCACGCCGGCCTTGCATTGGGCGATCACGAGATCGGGCACGGAGATGATGAACAGTGGCGAGCCGATCACGGGTATCGACAGGCGGCCCTTGAACAGAGCAGGCATGGACATTGAAAGAGGATCCTTCGTTGGCGGCTTGGATGCCGGGCGTCATACCAACAGGGCAATCTTTCCACTGTCAAGTATTGCGTTTTCACGCTGGATGACGGCGCCGGCAACCGAGAAAGTTTTACCTGCCCGGCGCCGCTGTTCCAGCATGAATTTCCAGCGGCCATTTCGAGCGGCGGAATTGACGGCTCTCATTGCAGCAGATCGGGATTGATCAGGCGCTCGAACGAGAACGTCTCGTCCCACTTCTCCTGGGTCAGCAATTTCCGTTCCACCACCACGATCTGGTGCAGCGACTTTCCTTCCGTGTAGCCCTCGCGCGCAATCTCGGCGCATTGCTTGTAGCCGAGCAGCGGCTTGAGCACGGTGACGATGCCGAGCGAATTGAGCACCATGTTGCGGGTGTACTCGTCATTGGCGGTGATGCCGACGACGCAGTTCTCGCGCAGGCTGTTGACCGCGCGCTCCATGGTGCGGATCGAGAAGAACAGCGCAAAGGAGATCACCGGCTCCATCACGTTGAGCTGGAGCTGGCCGGCGGAAGCGGCCAGCGTCACCGTGGTGTCGAGGCCGATCACCAGGAAACTCGTCTGGTTGACGACTTCGGGGATGACGGGATTGACCTTGCCCGGCATGATGGAGGAGCCCGGCTGCAATTGCGGCAGGTTGATCTCGTTCAAGCCGCAGCGCGGGCCCGAGGCGAGCAGGCGAATGTCGTTGCAGATCTTGGTGAGCTTGCTTGCGGTGCGCTTGAGCACGCCGGACAGTTGCACATAGGCGCCGGTGTCGGAGGTCGCCTCCACGAGGTCGCCGGCAAGAATGAATTCGACGCCGGTCAGGGCGCTGAGGTGGCGTACCGCGAGTTTCGGATAGCCCGGCGCCGCCGTGACGGAGGTGCCGATCGCGGTCGCGCCGAGATTGACCTCGCGCAAAAGCGAGCGCGCCTCGGAGATGCGCTCGACCTCCTCGCCGATGGTGGTGCCCCAGCCGCGGAATTCGGCGCCCAGCGACATCGGCACGGCATCCTGCAGATGGGTGCGGCCCATCTTCAGCACCCGGTCGAACTCCCTGCCCTTGGCGAAGAAGGCATCCTGCAATTGCCTGAGCGCCGTGATGTAGCTGTCGAGCCGCAAAATCAGCGCGAGGCGGAACGCGGTCGGATAGGTGTCATTGGTCGACTGGCCATAGTTGACGTGGTCGTTCGGGCTGACCTGCTGGTAGTCGCCCTTTTTGAAACCGAGCGATTCCAGCGCGAGGTTGGCGATGACCTCGTTGGCGTTCATGTTGGTCGAGGTGCCGGCGCCGCCCTGGATGAAGTCGGTGACGAACTGATCCATCATGTCGCCGGCGATGACGCGGTCGCATCCCCCTATGATGGCATCGGCGATCCTGCCGTCGAGCGCGCCGAGATCGCGATTGGCCATGGCGGCGGCCTTCTTCACGTAGCCGAGCGCCTTCACGAAGAAGGGCTCCTGGTTCATCGGAATGCCGGTGATGTGAAAATTCTCTTTGCCGCGGATGGTCTGGACGCCGTAATAGACGTCGTCACCGATCTCGCGCTGTCCGAGAAAATCCTGCTCGATCCGGCTCATGGGGCGCTCCTTGCCTGTTGCGTAGGGTCCAGCGCGGTGCCAGCCATGCCTACTGGCAGAGCGCCTTGATCACGTAATTTTCGGTCTTGCAGTCGCCGGGCTCGCGCTTGCGGCCGGGAATGAAGACCTTTGCCGAGCATTTCTCGACAGCATCAGTGTCGAGGCTCTTGCCTTCCTTGTAGCCCTTGCTCTGGCAGAGCCGGTCGGCGCCCATCTTGCAGTCCGGCGCGCCGTTGGCTGCGACCGCGCAGGCCGTGCGGCCAGTCACCATGGTCGACGGCAGTTTGGTCAGGCTCGCGCCGGCGCCCTTGATGTCGTCAAGCGTCTCGGACGGGGTCTTGATCTTGGGCAGCTTGTCCCAGAGCTTGCCGAGCTCGTTGATCAGCCCCGGATTCTCCTCGCGCGGTGGCGGTGGTGGGGGCTCTGGTTGTTGCTGCGCCGGCGGCGGATTGAGGGCGGGTTGCTGGGCGGGCGATTGCATGCCGAGCGAAGGAGACACTCCTTGCGGCCAGGCCGGGCCTGCCGCGAAGAACAGCAGCGACAGCGCCGCTACGGCGCCGATGGCATAGCTTGCGGAGCGATGATCCGTCAGATCGTGCATTCGACCGCCAGAACTGCGGGCCCCGCATGGGCCCTAGGAATCGAGCGCTAGACCAATCGATAGGCGATGTAGAATCCGGCGACAAGAACGATGGCGCCGATCACGACCCAGGTGGTCAGCCGCTTCTCTAGCTCGCTGCGGATGAAGTCGCCGTAGCGATTGAGCAGTACGGCAAGCACGAAGAAGCGGCCGCCGCGCGCGATGATCGAGCACAGGATGAACAGCCAGATATCGTAGCCGGCAAAGCCCGAGGTGATGGTGACGAGCTTGTAGGGGATCGGCGTCAGTCCCTTGAGCAGGATGATCACCGCGCCCCACTCCGCATAGGACTGGCGGAAGGTCTCTACCTTGTCGGTGAGGTTATAGATTTGCATCAGCCACTGCCCGAGCGAGTCGTAGAGCAGCGCGCCGATGGCGTAGCCGACCAGGCCACCGGTGACGGAGGCGATGGTGCAGATGGCAGCGAAGAACCACGCCCGCTTCGGCCGCGCCAGCGACATCGGCAGCAGCATTACATCGGGCGGGATCGGGAAGAACGAGCTCTCCGCAAACGACACCCCCGCCATGATCCAGAGCGCATAGGGCTTGTCGGCGGCGGCGATGCACCAGTCGTATATTCGCTTCAGCATGGGCGCGATGAACCATCACGGCGCCGATTTGTCCATGCCGGTAATTGCCGGAAATCGCGGGGATTTAGTGCCGTTTGCGGAAGCCGCGGCCTTCCAGCGCGACAATTCGCCGCCGCGCCAGCGGCGGTGATGCCGCCTTGGGCAGTTTGACGGTGGACTTCGGCAGCTTTTCGGCGATGCCCAGCAGGTGCTCGCGGCGCGCCATTTCATCCCAGACGTCTTCCGGCCGGACGCCGGCCGCTGCCCAAAGAACGGTCAGGTTATAGAGGAGATCGGCGCTCTCACGGACCACCGCCTCGCTGTCGCCGTTCACCGCATCGATGACGACCTCGATGGCTTCCTCGGCCAGCTTCTTGGCCATCTTGGCGGGGCCGCGCTGAAACAGCTTGGCCGTGCGCGACGTCGCCGGATCGAGATCCTTGGCTGCGAGCACTGCCTGATAGAGCCTTTCGAGCGAATCACTCATGGCTCCAACTTAGTCCAACGCACTGGCAAACGCGTTAACATACGGCATCAAAAGCAAAATTTTCCGCCGGCCGGGGGCGGCCGGCGGGGTGCTTTTGGCCATCTTGGTTACCAGCCTGCCAGCGGATGGCCCCTGTAATAGGGCACGCCGCCGCCGCGGCCATAATAGTACGGTCCGCCGCCATAATAGTAGGTCGGAGCCGGATAATAGGCGGGGCCGCCGTAATAGCCGTAGTCATAATAGTAGTCGCGGCGGGCATTGGCGGCCGCGATCGCGATCCCCGTCCCGACAATGCCGGCAAACAGCGCGGCGGCCGCGGGGCCACCTCCGCGATAGTAACGGCGGCGGGCGCTGAAGTCGGTGGCGCCACTGGTACCGGTCGCCGCCGTGAGGCCTTTCTCCTTCGCCGCCGGCGCGGCTAGCGCCGCAGACGGCCCGACCGCGGTCAGCACGGTCGCCGCAACACCGGCGATCACCGCCGTGCGGCCAAGTTGAGAAACAAAACCCTTTCGCGCGAACATTTTCACGTCCTCCGTGGGCAGCTGGCCTGACAGCAGGCCTTTGAGCACTGACCACCAGGCCGATATTGGGTTCCCGAAGCCGAATGCAAGCTGAACGATTGGTGACGAAATCGTGGCGCTCATCGCCCGTTCAGATTAAGGGGGAGAGAATAACGGCGTTGCAGCGGTGTCATGATTTGTGCATGGACCCTGCGACAATATTGCCGTCCCGTGGTTTAGTCTCGATGCGTGCAAACCGGACCAATACCCTCCGTTTCATCCTCGCCCTGATGGCGGGCGTGTGGGACGCTGTGTGTCCTACGGCACGTGCGGCTGAACCGGTCGCCATTCAGTTCACGCTCGACCGGCCGGTCGATGCGGTTGCAGCGCCGTTTGTCATGGCGCTGGCAAGCGGGCTGTTCAGCGCCGAAGGGCTCAACGTCACCATGGGCGTGGCCAACGGCGCACAGGAAGCCATCGCGCGGGTCAGCTCCGGTGCGAGCGACCTTGCACTGGTCGACATCAATGCGCTGATCCGCCATCGCGACAAGGAAAAGGCGGACGTCCCGCGTGCCAAAGCGATATTCGTGCTGTTCAACCAGGCGGGCTATTCCATCATCGCGCGCAAGAGCCGCGGCATCCGGACGCTCGCCGATCTCCCCGGCAAGAGCCTCGGCGTCGTCGAGGGCGACCCTGCCGCGAAGTTCTGGCCGGCGATCGCCAAGCTCAACGGCATCAAGCCTTCCGCCGTCAAGCAGAGCGTCATCAGTCCGGCCGTGCGCGAGCCGATGCTCTCGGCCGGCCAGGTCGATGCCGTCACCGGCTCGTCCTTCCTGTCCGCGATCAACCTGAAAGACCGCGGCGTGCCGGCCGACGACCTCGTGCTCCTGAAGTTCGCCGACTACGGCAGCGAGGCCTACGGCTATGCGATCATCGTCAATCCCGCCTTCGCCGAGGCGAAGGCGGACGCGGTGAGGCGATTCGTCCGCGCCACGATCGGCGGCCTGCAGCTCGCGATCAAGGAGCCGGCCCGCGCCATCGAACAGGTGGTGAGCCGGATGGACGGCGGCTCGCGCGATCTGGAAATGGAGCGCCTGCGCGTCATCCTGCGCGACAACGTCCTCACCGCCGAAGTGCGGCGCAATGGCCTCGGAGGCATCGATCCCGCCAGATTCGAGAAGTCGATCGAGCAGATCGCCGAGGGTTTCAAGTTCCCGAAGCGGCCGACGGCAGAGGACATCTTTGACGACAGCTTTCTGCCGCCGCTCGACGGCCGCCTGATCAATTGATCTATCCCCTCATGGTGAGGAGGCGCGCAGGCGCCGTCTCCGGACGATACTTCGTATCGCGGGGAGAACCATGAGGCCCCGTTGTCGCCCGCGGCCATCCTTCGAGACGCCGCTCCGCGGCTCGCCAAGATGAGAGCTGTGGGTGTGGCTAGCACGCCCACAGCCGCGCAAACTGGGTAGTCGTCTCCGTTGATCCCTGCTTAGAATGGGCAGTTGATTTCGGCCTTTGAGTGAACCGCGCATGTCCATGCTCCGCCTCTACACCCGCGTACTCGAATTGCTCGGCAGGGAGGCACGGCTTGGCTGGATCCTCGCCGTCGCCAACCTGCTGCTGGCCGGCGCGCAGTTCGCCGAACCGGTGTTGTTCGGCAAGATCGTCGACGTGTTGTCGGGGCGGCCGGTGACCGGCTGGCTCGCAACCAGTTCGCCCTGGCCGCTGCTCGCCGCCTGGGTGGCGTTCGGCCTGTTCACCATTGCCTGCAGCGCGGCTGTGGCGCTGCATGCCGATCGCCTGGCGCACCGCCAGCGGCAGGCGGTGCTGACCGACTATTTCGAGCACATTTTGCAGCTGCCGCTGACCTTCCACACCGGCACCCATTCCGGCACGCTGATGAAGACCATGCTGAGCGGCACGGACGCGTTGTGGCGACTGTGGCTCGGTTTCTTCCGCGAGCATTTTGCCGCGATCATGTCCGTCGTGGTGCTGCTGCCGCTCTCGCTCTACATCAACTGGCGGCTGGCGATCCTCCTGTTCGTGCTCTGCGTCATCTTCACCGTCCTGACGACGATGGCGGTACGCAAGACCTACGGCATGCAGATGGAGGTCGAGGAGCAATACAGCGATCTTTCCGCGCGCGCCTCCGATGCGCTGGGCAACGTCGCGCTGGTGCAGAGCTTCGTGCGGATCGATTCCGAGGTGCAGGGGTTGCGTTTCGTCGCCGACAAGCTGCTGGCGGCGCAGATGCCCGTGCTCTCCTGGTGGGCGCTGGTCACCGTGATCACCCGCGCCTCCACCACCATCACGGTGCTGGCGATCTTCACCGTCGGCATCACGCTGCATCAACAGGGCCTCACGACGGTGGGCGAGATCGTCATGTTCGTCTCCTTTGCGACCATGCTGATCCAGAAGCTCGAGCAGGTGGTGAGCTTCATCAATAATGTGTTCATGGAAGCCCCGCGCCTGCAGCAGTTCTTCGACGTGCTGGACGCCGTGCCCACGGTGCGCGACCGTCCCGGCGCGGCCGACATGGGCAGGCTTTCCGGCCTTGTCGAGTTCAACGACGTCTCGTTCTCCTATGACGGCAAGCGGCCGGCGATCGAGGACCTCTCCTTCACGGCGCTGCCCGGCCAGACCATCGCGCTAGTCGGCCCGACCGGCGCCGGCAAGTCGACTGCGATCGCGCTTCTGCATCGCGCCTTCGATCCCCAATCCGGCATCATCAAGGTCGACGGCATGGATGTCCGCGCGCTGAAGCTCACCGCGCTGCGACGGAACATCGGCGTGGTGTTCCAGGAAGCCCTGCTGTTCAACCGCTCGATCGCCGAGAACCTGCGCGTCGGCAAGCCCGATGCGACGGATGAAGAGCTGCGGCAGGCGGCGGCGCGCGCGCAGGCGCTGGAGTTCATCGAGCGCGGCGAGAAGAAATTCGACACTCACGCCGGCGAGCGCGGACGCATGCTGTCGGGCGGCGAGCGCCAGCGCCTGTCGATCGCGCGCGCGCTGTTGAAAGATCCGCCGATCCTGATCCTGGACGAGGCGACCAGCGCGCTCGACGCGGTCACCGAGGCCAAGGTCAATGCCGCTCTCGACGAAGTGATGAAGGGACGCACCACCTTCGTGATCGCGCATCGGCTCTCCACCATCCGCAATGCCACGAAGATCCTCGTGTTCGACAACGGACGCGTGATCGAAAGCGGAACTTTCGATGAACTCGTGGCCAAAGGCGGCCGTTTCGCGGAACTCGCGCGAGCCCAGTTCATGGTGCAGGAGCAGTCACGGGCCGCGGTGCAGGCGCCCAAAGAAAACCCCACGGAAAACTCCAAGGAAAATCCCGCGGCCGACGGCACCAAAATTCCCGGCTAGACCGTGTCGAAATTGCGCCCATTTCGTCCACGAATTTGCTCACGCTAGCCTCTGTTCTCAAATGACGAGCCGGTATAGGTTGCGACTGGCCGCATCGCCACCGTGCCAGACCACGCTTGAAACCCGAAAAGTCAGATAGGACCTCCTCAAGAAATGAGGCGTTGTTCTCAAAAGACCGGAATCGGATTGTGCACTTCATTCGCTCGTTGCTTGGCAATTCGCCGCTGAAACTCGTTGCCGTCGTGGCGTTCGCGGCGATGATGCCTGGTGTCGCGCGAAGTGAGGCGTGGCTGGTGGTCGAGGCCGATAGCGGCCGCGTGCTGCAGGCCGATAACGCCACGATGCCGTGGTATCCGGCTTCCGTCACCAAGATCATGACCGCCTATGTGACGCTGAAGGCCGTCAAGGAAGGCCGGCTGTCGCTCGACCAGACGCTGACGGTGTCGCCGGTGGCGGCCTCGCAGTCGCCGTCGAAAATGGGCTTCAAGCCGGGCACGCAGGTCACCGTCGAGAACGCGCTCGCCATGATGATGGTGAAGTCGGCCAACGACATGGCAGTAGTGCTTGCCGAAGGCGTCGGCGGTTCGATCGACGGCTTCTCGGCGATGATGAATCAGACCGCGCAACGGCTCGGCATGACGCAGACCAGCTACGTCAATCCGAACGGCCTGCCGGCGGACGGCCAGATCACTTCCGCGCGCGACCTTGCGATCCTGGCCCGCGCCGTGATTCGCGATCTGCCGGAATACGAATATTTCATGCATATCCCGGCCATCCGCTTTGGCCGCAGGACCACCAACAATTTCAACAAGCTGATCGGCCACTATCCGGGCGCCGACGGTTTCAAGACCGGCTTCATCTGCGCCTCCGGCTACAACCTCGTGGCGTCGGCCACGCGCAACGGCAAGCGGCTGATCGCCGTCGTGCTCGGCTCGTCCTCGGGCCAGGCGCGCGCGGTGCGCGCTGCGCAACTGCTGGAGCGGGGCTTCGGCAATAACGGCCTGTCGTGGCTGCGGCCCGCGCTCGGTACGGTCGACAGCCTTGCGCCGCTCGACGCCACGCCGCCGAACCTGCGCGACGAGATGTGCGGCGGAAAACGCAAGCGGCCGGCGACCGACGAAGACCTGGATTCCACGATCAGCGCCTCCACCGGCGAGACCAGCATGAGTTTCTTCACTGCGGGCCTGCAGGCGCCGACGTCGAAAGCATCCGAATTGCTGCTGCAGGACCTCCCGGTCGGCGAGCCGATGGTGGTCTACACCGGCCCCAAGAAGACCGGGGCGGCGCTGATCGCGGCACTGGCGACGGATTCGGAGAAGCAGACGAGCAAGCGCGGCAAGCGTTCACACGTCGCGGCCAAGAAGCCGGGTGCGGCCACTGAGTCGAAGGCCGCCGAGACCAAGACCGCGGCCAAGCCCGAGCAGAAACCAGTGGCGAAGCCAAAGGTGCAGCATGCCGTGGCGAAGCCGGAAGCTGCTGTCGCGGCGGCAAAGCCTGCCGCCAAACCGGCTGCGGCTGCCAAGCCAACCGCGTCCGCCAAGCCCGCCGCGTCGGTCAAGCCGGCGGCAGGCGTAAAGCCGGCGGCGACCGCAAAGCCGAAGCCTGAGGCAAAGCCAGCCGGCTGACGCGCACGCGCCGCACGCGAATTGAGCGGCCTTTCGCCATTAACCCCGTTTGTGCATGGACAGGCCGATGCGTCGATAACGCGCAGCCGCTTGCCATCGGCGGCTGCATTGCCAATACTGGCGGAAACAAGGCGGCCCGGGCCACGCAACCGGCTGCGGACAGCAAATCCCGAGAATTTTGAGGGGAGAAACCCATGGAGCGCATCTGGCTCAAGCAATACCCGGCCGGCGTGCCGTCCGAGATCGACGTCACCCAGTACTCATCGCTGGTTGAACTGCTCGAGGAAAGCTTTGCGAAGTTTGCGGACCGCAAGGCGTTCATCTGCATGGACAAGTCGATCAGCTATCGCGACCTCGACGAGATGTCGCGCTCGCTCGCTGCCTTCCTGCAGAACAAGGGCCTGCCCAAGGGCGCGCGCGTCGCGCTGATGATGCCGAACGTGCTGCAGTACCCGGTCGCGACCGCCGCCGTGCTGCGCGCCGGCTACACCGTGGTCAACGTCAACCCGCTCTACACCCCGCGTGAGCTCGAGCACCAGCTCAAGGACTCCGGCGCAGAGGCCATCATCGTGCTGGAGAACTTTGCCAGCACGGTGCAGCAGGTGCTCGGAAAGACTTCCGTCAAGCACGTCATCATCGGCAGCATGGGCGACCTGCTCGGCTTCAAGGGCGTGATCGTCAACCTTGTCGTGCGCAAGGTGAAGAAGATGGTGCCGTCCTATTCGATCCCGCGCGCCATCGCCTTCAACGACGCGATTGCGGCCGGCCGCAGCATGAAGCTCGACAAGCCGAAGCTCACCCCCGACGACGTCGCCTTCCTGCAATATACCGGGGGCACCACCGGCGTTTCCAAGGGCGCGACGCTGCTTCACCGCAACATCGTCGCCAACATCCTGCAGAACGACGCCTGGCTGCAGCCGGCGCTGAAGAAGCCGCCACATGTCGACCAGCTCCTCATCGTCTGCGCGCTGCCGCTCTACCACATCTTCGCGCTGACCGCGTGCTTTATGCTCGGGGTGCGCGCCGGCGGCAGCAATCTGTTGATCCCGAACCCGCGCGACATGCCTGGCTTCGTCAAGGAACTGATGAAGTATCAGATCAATTTCTTCCCGGGGGTCAACACGCTTTATAACGGACTGTTGAACACGCCCGGCTTCGACAAGGTCGACTTCTCCAAGCTGAAAGTCGCCAACGGCGGCGGCATGGCGACGCAAAGGTCCGTCGCCGAAAAATGGCTGAAGGTCACCGGCTGTCCGCTGTCGGAGGGCTACGGTTTGTCCGAGACCTCACCGACCCTGACCTGCAATCCCGCCGACATCGACAAGTTCACCGGCTCGATCGGCATCCCCGTGCCCTCGACCGATATCTCGATCCGCGACGACGAAGGCAACGAGGTGCCGCTCGGTCAGCCCGGCGAGATCTGCGCCAAAGGCCCGCAGGTGATGGCCGGCTACTGGAACAGGCCGGACGAGACGGCGAAGGTGATGACGGCGGACGGGTTTTTCCGCACCGGCGATATCGGCGTGATGGACGAGCTCGGCTACACCAAGATCGTCGACCGCAAGAAGGACATGATCCTGGTCTCGGGATTCAACGTTTATCCGAACGAAATCGAGGAAGTGATCGCGAGCCACCCGGGCGTGCTCGAATGCGCGGTGATCGGCGTGGTGGACGCCAGGTCCGGCGAGACGGTGAAGGCCTTTGTTGTCCGCAAGGACCCGAGCCTGACGGCCGACGAGGTCATCAAGTATTGCGGCACGCAGCTCACTGCCTACAAGGTGCCGAAGCAAATCGAGTTCAGGACCGAACTGCCCAAGACCAATGTCGGCAAGATCCTGCGCCGCGAGCTGCGCGACGAGAAGAAGGCGGCCGCAGCGTAAGGGCGGCGGTCCCTCCGCCGTCCACCGTCATTCCGGGATGGTCCGAAGGACCAGACCTCAGGTGCGCAATTGCGCGTCGGGGGAATCTCGAGCTTCTCAGGAGCGCACGTGCGCTCCATAGTTCGATGCTTCGCATCACCCCGGAATGACGGAAGCATAGCCATCACACCCTGGTGAAGTGGTTTCCCCCGGGAACAAAAATGCTCTAAGAAACATCCCGCTCACTCAGGGAGGAATACGATGGCGATCCAAGTCGGCGACAAGTTGCCGGAGGCGAAATTTCGCGTGATGACGGCGGAAGGTCCCCAGGTCAAAACCACTGACGACCTTTTCAAGGGCAAGAAAGTTGCGCTGTTCGCGGTGCCGGGCGCCTATACCGGCACCTGCCACAAGATGCATCTGCCAAGCATCTTCCTCAACGCCTATGCCATGAAGAACAAGGGCGTCGATACCATCGCCATCGTCTCGGTCAACGATGCCTTCGTGATGAACGCCTGGAAGCGCGACACCGACCAGCGCGACGAGGCCGTCTTCCTCGCCGACGGCAATGCCGACTTCACCAAGGCAATCGGCATGGAGCTGGATGCCTCCGCCAACGGGCTCGGCGTCCGCTCCAAGCGCTATTCGATGCTGGTCGAGGACGGCACGGTGAAGAAGCTCAACCTCGAGCCTGCGCCTGGCAAGGTCGAGGTGTCGGGCGGCGAGACGCTGCTGGGGCAGCTCTGATCGTCATTGCGAGGCAACGGGTCGCGCGAATGCACGCCCGGTGACAGGCTCCGCGAAGCAATCCATAGCGCCGCGTGCGGAAAGATGGGTTGCTTCGCTCTCCGAGCTTCAGCGGACTCCACGCCCGGCGTAGCTTGCGCCGCAAGCGTAGGCGGATCGTCGCTTTCGCTCCCCGCAGTGACGGGCGAAGCGCGCTACTTCCCTACCGTCTGTTTCAACCTCGCCATCGCCACGCCCTCGCGCGCCAGCTGATCGGCGCGCTCGTTTTCGGCATGGCCGGCGTGGCCCTTGATCCAGTGCCAGCGCACTTCGTGCGGCTTCAGCGCGGCGTCGAGGCGCTGCCACAGCTCGACGTTCTTGACCGGCTTCTTGTCCGCTGTGCGCCAGCCGTTCTTCTTCCAGCCATGGATCCAGCCGGTGATGCCCTGGCGCACATATTGGCTGTCGGTGGTGAGATCGACGACGCAGGATTTCTTGAGCGCCTCCAGCGCCGAGATCGCAGCCATCAGCTCCATGCGGTTGTTGGTGGTATGCGGCTCGCCGCCCTTCAATTCCTTCTCGACGTCGCCGAAACGCAGAACCGCACCCCAGCCACCAGGGCCGGGATTTCCGGAACAGGCGCCGTCGGTGAAGATCGTCACATGCGGCTTTTCGCTCACGCCGGGCATCCCGCAGGCGAAACGCCGTAGTCGTTCAGGCTGGCAACGCTTTGCTGGAAGCGCAACTTGCGCACATATTCCAACGGATCCTTCGGCTTCACCAGCGCGCCCTGGGGCACATTGAGGAAATCGACGAGGCGCGTCAGCAGGAAACGCAGCGCGGCGCCGCGCGCGAGCAGCGGTAACGCATTTTGTTCGGCCACCGACAGCGGACGGGTGTTGCCATAGGCATTGAGCAGCGCTCGCGCCTTGGTGACGTTGAAGGAATGATCGGGCTCGAAGCACCAGGCATTGAGACAGATCGCAACGTCATAGGCGAGAATGTCGTTGCAGGAAAACGGGAAGTCGATCAGGCCTGACAGCTTGTCGCCGAGGAAGAACACGTTGTCCGGAAACAGATCGGCATGGATGACGCCGACCGGCAGATCGTCCGGCCAGCGCGCCTCGAGATATTCGAGCTCGCGCGCGATGAAATCGGACAACCCCGCCTGCACGTTGTCGGCGCGATCGGCGGCGCGACCAAACAGCGACCGCCAGCCGGAGACAGAAAGCGGATTGGCGCGGAACAGCGGGAAATCGCGGCCGGCAACATGCATCTTGGCCAACGCCCCGCCGACGCCGGCGCAATGCGCTGCATTCGGCCGGCGCGGCCAGCTGCCTTCGAGAAAATTGATGATCGCCGCGGGGCGCCCGGCGAGCGTCGAATAGACCGCCCCGCTCCTGTTCTTCGCCGGCTGCGGGCAGCTCACGCCATGTTCGGCGAGATGCGCCATCAGCGACAGGAAATACGGTAGATCATCCTCCGCCACGCGCTTCTCATAGAGCGTGAGGATGTAGGCGCCTTTGCTCGTGTGCATCAGGAAATTGGAATTCTCCACGCCCTCGGCGATGCCCTTGTAGGACAGCAATTCGCCGATGTCGTACCCCTTGAGAAATTCCGCAAGCTCTTCGGCGGCGACGTCGGTGTAAACCGCCATGTAGTGTCCGATCCCGAAGTTCGCTCACTCTCGCGGCCCCTCCGATGCGAACTTCGGGATCAAAGGGACACTACAAATGATTTTGGTGCTAGTGCGGCTTGTGGATTTGGAGTTCCTGCCGCACTCGCGTCAAGCTCTGAGGAACTTCAAATCCGCCGCACCAGCGAAAGCCTATGCAGCGTCCGGCCGCACCGACCGCGGCAGCGGGAAGAACTCGTTCTCTTCGGCAGCCGAGACCGTCTCCACATGCAGCTCGAAGCGCTCGGCAAAGGCGCCCATGATCTCCTCGACGATCACTTCCGGCGCCGAGGCGCCCGCGGTGATGCCAAGGCTCTTGATGCCTTCAAAACGATTCCAGTCGATATCGCTGGCGCGCTGCGCCAGCACCGAAATCCCGCAGCCCTCGCGCTCGGCGACTTCCCGCAAGCGCTGCGAGTTGGACGAGTTCGGCGCGCCGACCACGATCAGCGCATCGACGACGGGCGCCACCTTCTTCACCGCGAGCTGGCGGTTGGTGGTGGCGTAGCAGATGTCTTCCTTGTGCGGGCCTGAGATGTTCGGGAAACGGTTCTTGAGGATTTCCACGATCTCTTTGGTGTCGTCGATCGACAGCGTGGTCTGCGTCACGAAGGCGAGGTTGTTCGGATCCTTCGGCATGAAGGTTTTGGCGTCGTCAGCGGTCTCGATCAGGGTGATTGCGCCTGCTGGCAACTGGCCGAGCGTGCCGACAACTTCAGGGTGATGGGAATGGCCGATCAAGAGGATTTCGCGGCCGCGCTTGAAATGGATGGCGGCCTCGCGGTGCACCTTGGTCACCAGCGGGCAAGTCGCATCCAGCGAGAAGAAATTGCGCTGCTTGGCTTCGGCAGGAACCGCCTTCGGAACCCCGTGGGCGGAGAACACCACCGGCGCGTTGGTATTGTCCGGAATCTCCTCGAGTTCCTCGACGAAGATCGCACCCTTGGTCTTCAGGCTGTCGACGACGTATTTGTTATGGACGATCTCGTGGCGGACATAGACGGGTGCGCCATAGATGGCGAGCGCCCGTTCCACGGTGTCGATAGCCCGCACCACCCCGGCACAGAAGCCGCGGGGAGAACAAAGCACGATTCTAAGGTCCGGTTTGGCTGACATAAGGGGCAATTCCCGCGACCGAATCACCCCCAGCCGGCGGGCGGGGAACGGCCAATTTCCTTAAGGACTTGGGACTGGTTTTGAGCCATGTCAAGGCACTTTTCCTTGGGCATTGCGCCTTTTGCCCCTCAGGGCTTATATAGGCGTAATTCCCGTCATCGCTGATGACCCACGGCTTCGCCTCCAAGAGGTGGGCGAAGCGTAAAGGAGATTTGCCATGAGCAACGCGCCGCTGATGCCGAAGGCGACGGCCGTCTGGCTGCTTGATAATACCGCCCTGACCTTCGACCAGGTCGCCGATTTTACCAAGATGCATCCCCTGGAAATCCGCGCCATCGCCGACGGCGACGCCGCCCAGGGCATCAAGGGCATGGACCCGATTTCCAACGGGCAACTGACCCGCGAGGAGATCGAAAAAGGCGAGAACGACCCCGAGTACCGCCTCAAGCTCGAGCAGAGCAAGGTGGTGCTGCCGCCGGCCGCGAAGCGCAAAGGCCCACGTTACACCCCGGTGTCGCGCCGTCATGAACGGCCGAGCGCAATCCTCTGGCTGGTGCGCAACCATCCCGAGCTGAAGGACGCGCAGATCATGCGCCTCGTCGGCACCACCAAGACCACGATCGCCAGCGTGCGCGACCGCACCCACTGGAATGCCTCCACGCTGACGCCGATGGACCCGGTGACGCTCGGCCTGTGCTCGCAGATCGAGCTCGATTTCGAGGTGCAGCGCGCTGCCAAGGAGAAGCCGGTGCCGGCGAACTACGGCGGCGCCACGCTGCTGCCGGCCTCCGAGACTACCCGCAAGGAAGAGGCGGTTGAGCACGCCGAGAAGTCCAGCGACGATCTCAATGTCGACGCGGTGTTTGCCAAGCTGAAGACGATCGGCGGCAAGAAGGCGGAGGAGGAGTAAGACTCCTCACGGCTGGCCT
>DASWVJ010000098.1:0-6608 GCA_036406295.1 Bradyrhizobium sp. | reverse complement strand
TCGCTCGACATGGGCGCGCTGATCGCCGGCGCGAAGTACCGCGGCGAGTTCGAGGAGCGGCTGAAGGCCGTGTTGCAGGAAGTCGTCTCGGCCGAGGGCAGCATCGTGCTGTTCATCGACGAGATGCATACGCTGATCGGCGCCGGCAAGGCCGACGGCGCGATGGACGCCTCCAACCTCTTGAAGCCCGCGCTGGCGCGTGGCGAACTGCACTGTATCGGCGCTACCACGCTCGATGAATACCAGAAGCATGTCGAAAAGGACGCGGCGCTGGCCCGGCGCTTCCAGCCGATCTATGTCAGCGAGCCCACGGTCGAGGATACCATCTCGATCCTGCGCGGCCTGAAAGACAAGTACGAGCAGCATCACGGCGTGCGCATCACCGACTCCGCGCTGGTCGCGGCCACGACGCTGTCGAACCGCTACATCACCGACCGCTTCCTGCCCGACAAGGCCATCGACCTCATGGACGAGGCGGCGGCGCGGCTGAAGATGCAGGTCGATTCCAAGCCGGAAGAGCTCGATCTGCTCGACCGCGACATCATCCGCCTCAAGATCGAGCAGGAGGCGCTGAAGAAGGAAAGCGATCCGGGCTCGAAGAGCCGGCTGCAGACGCTGGAGAAGGAACTCGCCGATCTCGAGGAGAAGTCGGCGGCGCTGACGGCGCGCTGGAGCAAGGAGAAGAACAAGCTCTCGGATGCGCAGAAGATCAAGAGTGAGCTCGATGCCCTGCGCATCGAACTTGCCAACGCGCAGCGCCGCGGCGAATTCCAGCGCGCCGGCGAGCTTGCCTATGGCAAGATCCCGGAGCTGGAGAAGAAGCTCGCCGCGATCGAGGAGAACGGGAGCCCCGGCGAGATGATGGAGGAGGCGGTGACCGCCAACCACATCGCGCAGGTGGTGTCGCGCTGGACCGGCGTGCCCGTCGACAAGATGCTGGAAGGCGAAAAGGACAAGCTCCTCAAGATGGAGGAGGCGCTTGGAAAGCGCGTCGTCGGCCAGGCCGAGGCCGTGCGTGCGGTGGCAACCGCCGTGCGGCGTTCGCGCGCGGGCCTGCAGGATCCGAACCGGCCGACCGGCTCGTTCATGTTCCTGGGGCCGACCGGCGTCGGCAAGACCGAGTTGACCAAGGCCCTGGCGGAGTACCTGTTCAACGACGAGACCGCGATGGTTCGCCTCGACATGTCCGAATACATGGAGAAGCACTCGGTCTCCCGCCTGATCGGCGCGCCTCCGGGCTATGTCGGCTATGACGAGGGCGGCGCGCTTACCGAGGCGGTGCGGCGGCGTCCCTATCAGGTCGTGCTGTTCGACGAGATCGAGAAGGCGCACCCGGATGTCTTCAACGTGCTCCTGCAGGTGCTTGACGATGGCCGCCTGACCGACGGTCAGGGCCGCACGGTGGACTTCCGCAATACGCTGATTATCATGACCTCGAACCTCGGTTCGGAATTCCTGGTGAACCAGCCGGAAGGCGAGGACACCTCGGCCGTGCGCGACCAGGTGATGGGGATGGTGCGGGCGCATTTCCGCCCCGAATTCCTCAACCGCGTCGATGAGATCATCCTGTTCCACCGCTTGCAGAAGAGCGAGATGGGCCGGATCGTCGAGATCCAGTTCGCGCGGCTCATCAAGCTGCTGGAGGATCGCAAGATCACGCTGACGCTTGACGACTCTGCGCGCGACTGGCTCGCGGAGAAGGGCTGGGATCCCGCCTATGGCGCCCGTCCGCTGAAGCGGGTGATCCAGCGCAACCTGCAGGATCCGCTCGCCGAGATGATCCTGGCGGGCGACGTCTCCGACGGCGATACGGTGAAGATCTCGACCAAGGGCAACGTGCTGACCTTCAACGGCAAGCCGGCCCAGACCGCCGAGATCGCCCAGTTCGAGGCGCCGGCCTCGAAGCGGAAGCTGAACTAAGCAACAACGCCCTTCGCGCCACGGCGCGGAGGGCGTTTTTCAATCGACGAAGCCGGCGGCGGCCTTCACGACGGGCTGGCAGGTGCGGTTCCGCCCTCGTCCTCTTCGTCAGGCTCAAGCTCCGACAGAATATCGATGAGTTCACGAACCCGCCCCGTTGCCAGCGGCTTGCCGGCATTCATGAGCGGCTCGTCGTTGGCGATCCAGGCCTTGGCCTCGGCCAGTTCCTCCACAGTCGCGCCGGTTCCGATGATCTCGGCAATGGTGACATCATCGATCTGACCGATCGACGCGATGACGTCGTCCCGGGTAATGCGATTCATCGCTGTCTCCCGCTCATGGCAATACTCGCCGCCGCCGGCCATGGCGGCGGGCGCGATGGGGTGAATCTGTTTCAGCGGCCGGTTGTCAGCCGGGGCGGGTTCTGGGTCCTCATCCAGATTTCGATGCCGGCGAGCGCTGCCACGGCGATACCAATCACCACATGGACCGTCATTGCAGTCGTGCCCTGGAAGCCCAGCACCCAAGGCGAAATCACCGCCCACAATCCGACCACCAGATTGAGCCATTCCTCCCAGACCGCGAAGGCGGCCAGGGCCGCAATTGCCAGCACTGCTATGACGATGCCGACGACCACGGCGTTCTCGGAGGCCCTGCCGGCGTCGAAGCCGAAGATCCAGGGCGACACGATCAGGATGGCGCCAAGGATCAGATTTGCGACATCGCAGAATTTAGCGTTGGTCCAAGTCTCGTTGGTCCACATTTGCATGATTTCCTCCTCAGCTTGGAGGCTCCCCGGCTCGATAACTCGGGCCCGGTGGCTGGAGTTCCGGCAGCACGGAGGTCCGGGCGGGATAGAGAGGCCGGAAACAGGACAGTGCCGGCGTTCCGGGGAACCGGTCCGCGTCCGCGCGGCTTCCGGGAACTTCGGGCGGACCCTCAGTCGTGAAGATGGCACGCGACCGCCCGGCCTGGCGCGGCTTCGCGCAATCGCGGCTGCTCGGCCTTGCACCTCGCCATTACGCGCGGGCAGCGGGTGTGAAAGGCGCAGCCCGGCGGCGGGTGCAGCGCGCTCGGGACTTCGCCCGAGATCACCGCGCGGGGACGCCTGGCTTCCACTTCGGGATCGGCAACGGGAACCGCAGCCATCAGCGCTTCGGTATAGGGGTGCAACGGATTTTGGTAGAGCTCGTCGCGGTCGGCGATTTCGACCAGGCGACCGAGATACATCACGGCGATGCGGGTCGAGATGTGGCGGACCACCGCGAGGTCGTGGGCGATGAAAAGATAGGTCAGCCCCAGCCGCTCCTGCAGGTCCATGAACAGGTTGATCACCTGGGCCTGGATCGAGACATCGAGCGCGGAGACCGGCTCATCCGCAATGAGCAGGCTCGGCTCCAGCGCAAGCGCGCGGGCAATGCCGATGCGCTGGCGCTGGCCGCCGGAAAATTCGTGCGGATAGCGGTCGGCCATGTCGGGCAGCAGGCCGACCGAGGCAATCAGCTCGGCGATTTTCTCGCGCGTCGCCTTCCTGTCGGCATCGAGCCCGTGCACCGCGAGCGGCTCGC
The DNA here is from genome assembly GCA_036406295.1 of Bradyrhizobium sp. Lineage (GTDB taxonomy): Bacteria > Pseudomonadota > Alphaproteobacteria > Rhizobiales > Xanthobacteraceae > Bradyrhizobium. Next base: position 3,120 of record DASWVJ010000098.1, on the reverse strand, counting down.
CGACGATGCTGCGGATCGTCATGCGCGGGTTCAGCGAGCCGTAGGGATCCTGATAGACCATCTGCATGCGGCGGCGGACATTGAGCAACTCCGCTCCCCGATGCGGGGCGATGTCCCGGCCTTCGAAGACGATGCGGCCGGCGGTTGGCGTCAGCATGCGCAGCACCGCAAGGCCCGTGGTCGATTTGCCGGAGCCGCTTTCGCCGACAAGGCCGAGCGTCTCGCCCCGGCGGATGGTGAAGGATACACCGTCGACCGCCTTCACGGTAGCGACCTGGCGCTGCACGATGATTCCCTTGGTGACGGGGAAATGCACCTTCAAATCCTCGACGCGGAGGATCGGCTCGCCGGGGGTGTCTTGCGGGAGCGCGTCAGACATTGGCAAAGCACGCCTTGGCGTGACGATCGCCGATCTGAACCAGCTCAGGGCGTGCGGTGCGGCACTGTTCTGTTATGGCGCGGCAGCGCGGGCCGAACGCGCAGCCGATCGGGAGGCTGGCCAGATCCGGCGGCTGGCCTTCAATCGGCATCAGCCGCCGGCGGCCGCCGCCGTCGAGCCGCGGCACGGATGCCATCAGGCCGGACGTATAGGGATGTTTCGGGCGGGCGTAGAGCTCGCGCGCCGGCGCCACCTCGACGATGCGGCCGCCATACATGACGGCCACGCGGTCGGCATAGCGGGCGACCACGCCGAGATCGTGGGTGATCAGGATCAGCGACGAGCCGGTCTCCCGCGTCAGCTCCTTTAGGAGATCGAGGATCTGCGCCTGCACGGTGACGTCGAGCGCGGTGGTCGGCTCGTCGGCGATGATCAGCCGCGGTGCACAGGCGAGCGCCATCGCGATCATCACGCGTTGGCGCATGCCGCCGGAGTATTGATGCGGGTAGGAATTGAGCCGGCTCGCCGCATCCGCGATGCGTACGCGGCCGATCAGCTCGGTCGCCGCCTCATAGGCCTTCGTCCATGCCGTGCCGCGGTGGACGTTGATCGGCTCGGCCACCTGCAGGCCGACGGTGAGAGCCGGGTTGAGCGATGACATCGGCTCCTGGAAGATCATGGCGATCTTGTTGCCGCGCACGGCACGGATGCCGGGATCGTCGAGCTTCAGGAGATCCTCGCCGTCGAACATGATCTCGCCGCTCTCGATCCGGCCGGGCGGGCTCGGGATCAGGCGCAGCACCGACAGCGCGGTGACGCTCTTGCCCGAACCGGACTCGCCGACGATGGCGAGCGTCTCGCCGGGATCGACATGAAAGGACACGTCATCGACCGCCGTCACGGTTCCGCGCTCGGTGCGGAACCGCGTGGTCAGGCCTCTGACTTCCAACAGCGGGGACGTCATCTCTTCAAGGCTCGCCGCTCAGTAGCCCATCTTCTTCTTCAACTCCTGGTCGATCCAGATGCGGGCATAGATCGGACCCGGACGCACCGCGCCGGCACGCAGCTCGCCGCCATAATTCTTCACCCACGGCCACCACGCCGTGTAGATGTAGGGCGTCGGCAGCCAGATATAGGGCGCCTTGTCGAGGATCTCGCGGGTCATCTCCTTCAGCATGACCTGGCGCTTGCCTTCGTCCGGCTCCTGATAGACCGCATCCATCTTCTTGTCGTACTCGGGATCATTCCACTGCGAGGGATTCCAGACCTGGCCCTTCACGAAGCTCTTGCGGATCGTGGTGGTCGGGTTGGTGTGGCCGTTGCCCATGAGATAACCGGGCGCATTGGTCTTGCTGGTCATCGCCGAGAGGAACGCGGCATATTCCATCGGCTGGATTTCCATCTTGACGCCGACCTGCTCGAGATAGGCGGCGATCAGCGGCAGCAGGTCCATGTGATCGGGCGAGCAGGAGCAGACCTGGACCTTGAAGGAGAAGCCATTGGGGTGGCCCGCCTCGGCCAGCAGCTTCTTGGCCTTGGCAGGGTCGTAGGTGAACAGCTCCTTGATCGAGCCAGGCATCGCTTCCAGCGGCTCGAAATAGCCGAGATAGTCGGGGTGCTGCGGATAGGCGAACAATTCGGCATTGCCGCCGTAGTAATCCTTGACGATCTCCTGCTTGTTGACCGCCATGTTGAGCGCACGGCGGACGCGGACGTCGTCGAACGGCTTGGTATCGACGCGCATGGCGACGAACTGGCCGGTCATCGACAGCCATTTCGACCATTGCAGCTGCGGCGCGCTTTTCTTCAATTCATCGACGGCCGACCAGCGGATGCTCTCGAGGATGTCGAGCTTGCCGGTGCGCAGCGCCGTGAGGAAGGTCGCCTCGTCCTTGATGGTGCGGTAGACCACCTTATCGAGCAGCGGCAGCTTCACCTCGACGCCGTTGATCTTGGCCTTGTCCCAATAGTTCGGATTCTTGACGTAAGTATTGGAATTGCCCTGCACGAAATCGGCGAGCATGAACGGCCCGGTGCCGTTGACGTTCTTCCAATTGCCCGCGCCGGCATCGGCGACTTCCTTCGGGATGATGCCGGAGTAGTAGCCCCATCCGAAGCGGTAGTCCCATTCGGCGTTGTAGTTCTTGAAGGTGAACACCACCGTGTGCTTGTCGGTAGCCTCCACCTTTTCGAGATGATCGAAATAGCCGGTGATTTTCTTCGGACTCTTGTCGAGGCGGTTGAAGGTGTTGACGACGTCGTCGGCGACGAATTCGCGCGCCGGCATCACGCCGGGTTTTTCGGGGAACATGACGCCCTTGCGCAGCTTGATCTCCATCCGCAGCGGGTCCTTCTTCCATTCCCAGCTTTCGGCGAGCTCGCCGCGGATGGCATCGGACGGCAGCCAGGCGTCGGCGTAGAACGGATGCTTGCCGCCGAGCCGCTTCGACTTGGTGAGATCGGCGGCGAACAGCTGTTCGTAGACGGCGCCGGTGTCGTGATTGTGCTTCCAGTTCCAGTCGGCATTGTCCCAGGACAGCGCCGACAGCGTCACATAGACGGTGCCGACTTCCAGCGTGCCGCCGGGCTTCGGCGGCTGTTCCGACTGCGCCGAGCCGGGACTTGCGCAGGCGAGTGTCGCCGCAATCGACGCTGCCGCGAGCAGCGCAGTCCTGAACTTTCTCATGGCTTCCCTCCCGTTGGACCGGTTGAATTATCGTGAGCCGCGCATGCGCGGATCG
>DASWVJ010000097.1:0-12449 GCA_036406295.1 Bradyrhizobium sp. | reverse complement strand
GACGTTACGATAGGTGATGACGCCGGCGCGCAGGTCGCCAAGTACGCGAACGCTGGGCAGCCAGACGGTGGTGATGTCCACCGTGCTCGCATTGATCGAGCGCATGTTCTTGACGGCGAGCAGGCCCATGCCCGCCAAGGCGACAAGCAGGAATGCAACGACGGTAACGAGCTTGGAGCGGATTGAAAATTTGGAGAGCATGACGGGAGGCTTTTCTTGCTGGCGCTTTTTGCGCTTCAATGAATTCAATAGCTGCGACCGGGCAATCGCAGGAATGCCCGAAGCATTGATGCGTGCAACAAACTGCCGTTGTATTAATGCGTGCGCCCGTAGGATTACGGATGAGCGTCGCGCCGTCGGCGCGAATGGACCGGAAAGCTCAGCACATCAAGTCGAGCGCATCGGAGAAAAACTGCGGGCCGCCGAAATTACCTGACTTGAGGGCAAGCAGCATCTCGCCGTTCCCCGCACCGACGGCGCGCAAAACCGGCACGCCCGCAGCGATTTCCTCGCCGACAAGGAATCCGGGAATGCCCAGTCGATCGACGACGGCGCCTGAAGTCTCGCCACCGGCAACGACGAGACGACGAACGCCGGATCGCACCAGTCCTTCGGCGATGTCGGCCATCGCCTGCTCGATGGCGTGCCCTGCGTTATTACGGCCATGACGTGATTGCAGGGCTGCGACTTCTTCCGGCGTCGCGCTGGAAGCGATCAGGATCGGACCGGAGCCGATGCGCTCGGCCGCCCAGGCCGTCGCGCGGCGCGCCTCTTCCTTGCCGGTCACGACGCGATCGGCATCGAGGTGGAGCACCGGCATAACGGCTTCCGCATTGGCGATCTGCTGCAAGGTCGCCTGCGAGCAACTGCCGGCCAGGCAAGCGGCGGTGCCGCCGACCGCTGCGCCCGAAGCCGCGTTCGAGGCAGCCGCTTTCACCTTGCCGGACTTGACCACCGCACGCGCCAACCCAAGCCCGAGGCCGGAGGCGCCGACCGAGAGCCGGTGATCGGCGGCGACGGCGCCGATGGTCTCGAGGTCGCTGTCGAACACGGCGTCGATGATGGCGGCGCCGGTGCCCTGCCCGGCCAATTCGTCAAGCCGCGTGCGGACGGCGCCGGGTCCGCGCGTGAGCGTTGCAAGGTTGACCAGACCGACTTTGGTCTTGCTCTGTCGCGCCAGCACCCGCACCAGATTGGAATCGTGCATCGGGTTGAGCGGATGGTCCTTCAGCGGGCTTTCGTTCAGCGGCACGAGACCAACGAACAGGTTGCCCTGGTAGACGGTGCGGCCGGTCTCCGGGAAAGCCGGCGTCACCAAAACGACCTTCTCGCCGCAATCGGCGCGAAGCGCGTCCATCACCGGGCCGATATTGCCGGCATCCGTGGAGTCGAAGGTCGAGCAGATCTTGAACAGGACATGGCCGGCGCCACGGCCACGCAGCCACTTTTCCGCATCGCGCGAGCGCGCCACCGCTTCGCCCGCCTTGATGGAACGGCTCTTCAGCGACACGACAACGGCGTCGACTTCAGGCAACGCTAGATCGCCCGGAGGCACGCCAATGGTCTGCACCGTGCGCAGGCCCTGGCGGGTCAGCGTGTTGGCAAGATCGGAGGCGCCGGTATAGTCGTCGGCGATGCAGCCCAGCGCCAGCGTCACGGCCTTGCTCCCGCGTAAGGCCTGAACCAGCCGAGCCCGTCAACGGTCTTGCCGCGTGGATTGTATTCGCAGCCGACAAAGCCGCCATAGCCGAGCCGATCGAGCTCGGTGAACAGGAACGGATAGTTCAACTCCTCGCCATCGGGCTCGTTGCGCGAGGGAATGCTGGCGATCTGGATGTGGCCGACGACAGGCATCATCCGGCGCAGCCGCATAGTGACGTCGCCATGGATGATCTGGCAGTGATAGATGTCGAACTGCAGTTTCAGGTTCGCGATCTTGAGCTCATTGATGAGATCATGGGCGAAGGTGAAATCGTTGAGGAAGTAGCCGGGCACATTGCGCGCGTTGATCGGCTCGATCACCACGTCCAGGCCGTGCGGCGCGAAGAACTCGGCGGCGGTTGCCACCGACTTGTAGAAGGCTTCCACTGCCTTGCTGTCGGAGCGGTTAGCTATTCCGGCCATCAGGTGCACGCGCTTGACGCCGGTCGCCTGCGCATAGGGCAGCGCCGTACGCAGACTCTTCTTCAGGTCATCGAAGCGCTCCGGCAGCGCGGCAAATCCCTTTTCGCCGGCATCCCAATTGCCCGGCGGCAAATTGAACAGCGCCTGGGTCAGGCCGTTGTTCTTCAGCCGCTTGCCGACTTCTTCGGCCGGATGATCGTACGGAAACAGGAACTCGACCGCGGTGAAGCCTGCCTTCGCCGCGGCTTCGAACCGATCGAGGAACGGCACCTCGGTGAACATCATAGAAAGATTGGCGGCAAAATGGGGCATCGACTGACCTCTTGCTTACTTCTCGCCCGGCAGCTTTGTGCCGGTGACCTTTGCATACATCCGCGCCACCGACGCATCGTCGTCGCCGCCCATGCCGGCGGCGGCCGTCATCAAGAACATCTGCAGCGCGGCGGCGGCGACCGGCACGGGAAAGCGCGCGTTGCGCGCCATATCCTGGATGATGCCGAGGTCCTTGACAAAGATCTCCACCGCACTGCGCGGCGTGTAGTCGCCGTCGAGCACGTGCGGCATGCGGTTCTCGAACATCCAGGAATTGCCGGCAGAGGCCGTGATCACCTCATAGACCTTGCGGATGTCGAGACCCTGCTTGGCCGCGAATGCCATCGCTTCCGAAGCGGCGGCGATATGCACGCCCGCAAGAAGCTGGTTGATCATCTTGAACGCCGCGCCTTGCCCTGCGGCATCGCCGAGCTCGTAGAGCTTTGCCGCCATGGCATCGAGCGCCGGCCGCGCCCTGGCGAACGCGGCTGGACTGCCGGAGGCAAGAATGGTGAGCTCACCCTGCGCGGCGCGCTGTGCGCCGCCCGAGATCGGGGCATCCAGATAATGCCGGCCGGTCGCTTCCAGTTGCTTGGCGAGACGCCGCGCCACGTCGGGGTCCATCGTGGCAGAGGAGATAAAGACTGCGCCCTTTGCCAGCGTCTCGGCGACGCCGTTCGCACCGAACAGAATGGTCTCGGTCTGCGCGGCATTGACCACGACGCTGACGACGACGTCGGCATCCCCAGCGGCCTCGGCCGGACTCTTCGCGCCCTTGCCGCCGCCGGCGACAAAGCGGGCGACGCTGTCGGCGGAGACGTCGCAGCCCGTCACCTCAAAACCCGCGCGCCGCAGCGAGGTCGCCATGCCAAAACCCATCGAACCGAGTCCGATCACGGCCATGCGGGGCTTTGCGGATTCTGACATGCGGCATTTCCTTCCTTGCCGCATTTCCGTCGCGGCTTGATCCTGCCTATCACGGCTTGGCCGCGCTGCCAAAGCGTGAGACAAGGCAGACAAGGGAACATGCGATGAGCGACGCCAAAATCCGCGAGGACATCTGCCGCTTCGGCCGCTCGCTGTTCGAGCGCGGGCTGACGCCGGGCTCGTCGGGCAATATCAGCGTGAGACTCGATGATGGCGGCTGGCTGGTAACCCCGACCAACGCTTCGCTCGGTTTCCTCGATCCGGCGCGGCTGTCACGGCTCGGGCCCGACGGACGACTGGTGTCCGGCGATGCTCCCACCAAGGAGGTGCCCCTGCACACGGCGCTGTACCAGACGCACAAGGCGGCCGGCGCGGTGGTGCATCTGCACTCAACCCATTCGGTGGCGTTGTCGATGCTGCCCGAGATCGACCCGCGCGCCGCACTGCCGCCGATGACGGCCTATTACGTGATGAAGTGCGGCCAGACCGCCCTCGTGCCCTATTATCGGCCGGGCGATCCTGCCGTTGCGGATGCCATCAAGGGTCTGGCAGGAAAGTACTCGTCGGTGCTGCTCGCCAACCATGGCCCGGTCGTGTCAGGCGACACGCTGGAGGCGGCTGTGTTTGCAATGGAGGAGCTGGAGGAAACGGCGCGGCTCTACCTGCTGCTGCGCGGGCTGAACCCGCGGTATTTGTCGCCGGAGCAGGTGGCGGATTTGACTGAGGTGTTCGGGCTGACGCTGCCAGCGCATGGGCACTGATCCAACGGGCGTTAATTGATTTGCATCGGCGCAGCGGCAAGGACATGATCATACCGTTGCCGTGAACGAGCTTTTCAATTGCCGGAGAACCGTCATGGATTGCAACGTATCCCGCGCCCTCCTCGTGGCCGCTCCCCTCGCCCTGTTGTCAAGCATCGCAAATGCTCAGACGCCGCCTCGCGGTGGCATCCCGGTTCTCAGTGTGGAAGCGAATTGCAAGGCGACACAGGAAATCGACAAGGGGCTGGCTGAGCCACAATCCTACGACGCCTGCATGGGAGACGAGAAGACCGCGCAGCAGCAGCTAGGCTCGGTGTGGTCGTCAGTCCCCGAGGCGGTCCGCACACAATGCTACGGTGAAGCTGTCGCCGGTGGAGTCGAAAGCTACGTTGACCTGCTTTCCTGCATCCAGATGGGCGGGTTTGGTCAGTCCTCGGCACCCGCAACTTCGCTGCGGGGCGCAGGCAAGAATCGAAACAAGAAGGGATAGCCGAACCTGCGACGCACAGCGCGGGCACGCTTCGTAGCTTCGTAGGGCGGCGAAAGCGTAGTCCGCCATCCCGCGCAGCGCCGCATTACGCGGCGCCAATGCGCCCTACAATCCCAGATACGCCTTGCGCACGTCGGGGTTGACCTTGATCTCTGCGGCCGGGCCCTGCATCAACACGCGGCCGGTCTGCAAGATGTAGGCGCGGTCGGCGATCTCCAGGCACTCCGCCATGCGCTGCTCGACGATCAACACGGTGAGGCCGGTGTCGCGAATGCGTTTCACGGCCTGGAAAATCTCGTCGACCAGCTTCGGCATGATGCCCTGGGACGGCTCGTCCAGCATCAACAGCCGCGGGCGGGTCATCAGCGCGCGGCCGATCGCCAGCATCTGCTGCTCGCCGCCGGACAGCGTCTCGGCGCGCTGGTCAAGCCGCTCGGAGAGCCGCGGGAACAGGGTGAAGACGAGATCGAGCGGGCTCTCGCGGTCGGCCTGGCCGCGAAAGAGATAGCTGCCGAGCCTCAGATTGTCGCGTACCGACAGGCGCGGAAACAGCCGGCGGTTTTCCGGCACATAGGCGATGCCATGCGACGTGATGACATGCTGCGCCATGCCGTCGATGCGCGCGCCGTCGAAGGTGACGGTGCCGGAACGTGGGCGCTCGGCGCCCGCGATGGATTTCAGAAGGGTCGATTTGCCTGCGCCATTGGCGCCGGCGACGCAGACGATCTCGCCCTTGGCGACCTCGATCGAGACCGCGGAGATCGCAACCAGCCCCTGATAGGCGGTCGTGACTTCATGCACCGAGAGCATGACGATCTCCAAGATAGGCCGTGATCACCTTCGGGTCGCGCACCACCTCGGTGGGCTTGCCCTCCGCCAGCACCTTGCCGAGGTCGAGCACGATGGCGCGGTCGACCAGCGGCATCACGATCTCCATGACATGCTCGACCATCAGCACGGTGACGCCGGTCGCGCGCACCTTGCGGACCAGCTCCACCCCCCTCTGCGCCTCGATCGGCGTAAGTCCCGTTAGCACCTCGTCGAGCAACAGCAGTTTCGGCTCGGTCGCAAGCGCCCGGGCTACTTCGAGGCGGCGCTTCTCCGATGGGATGAGGTCGCTGGCACGCACATCGGCGCGTGCGGCAAGGCCGCAGAATTCCAGCACCTCATAGGCCTTCTGCCGCGCCACGCGCATCACCGTGTTGCGGATCAGCGCGCCGACGATGACGTTGTCGATCACGGTCATGGTCTCAAAGCTCTTCACGACCTGGAATGTGCGGCCGATGCCGCGCTGGCAGCGCTCGGCCGCCGGCAGTCTTGTCACGTCGTCGCCGTCGAAGATGATCGTGCCCTGCGTCGGCGGCAGCACGCCGGCGATCAGGTTGAACAGCGTCGACTTGCCGGCGCCGTTCGGGCCGATCAGGCCGACGATTTCGCCGCGCCCGACCGAGATCGAGACGTCGCTGTTGGCGATGAGGCCGCCGAAGCGCTGCCAGACGCCGCGCGTTTCCAGGAGAGGCGTCGTCATCGCGCCGCCTCCTTGCGCCTGGGTGAAAACAAGCCCACCAGGCCCTGCGGCCGCGCAAGCGAGATGGCAACGATCAGGCCGCCATAAACGATCAGGTCGACACCGCGGCCGGAGCCGCCGATAAAGGAGCGCGTCAGCTCGGTAAGCGGAATCAGGATCACCGCGCCCAGCATCGGCCCCCACAGCGTGCCGATGCCGCCCACCACCGCCGGCAAGGCCATCAGCAGCGAGAACTGGAAGCCCATCACGCTTTCAGGGTCGATGTAGGAGACGAACTGAGCATAGAAGCTGCCGCCGACCGCAACGAGGAAGGCAGAAACCGCAGCAGCGCCCATCTTGGAATTGAACACGACGACGCCCAGGCTTTCAGCGGCATCGGGATTGTCCTTCACCGCGCGCCACCAGAAGCCCCATTTGGAGTCTTCCAGCCACCAGGTGACGAACCAGGCGACGCAGGCGAGCGCCAATGCGAAATAGAAGTAAGGCAGTTTGCTGCGGGTGAACTGGAATTTAAGCCAGCTGTCGCCGCGAACGGGAATATCGATGCCGAGCGCTGCGCCCGCCCAATCCCAGTTGTGAAACAGCAGCAGGCCGATTTCCGCGATGACGATGGTGGCGATGACAAAATAATGGCCGCGCAGACGGAAACAGGGATAGCCGAGCGCCATCGCGATGAGAGCGGAAATCACCCCGCCGCCGAGCATACCGAACCACGGCAGCACGCCGAACTTGGTGAACAGCAGCGCGGTCGTGTAGGCGCCGAGCCCGAAATAGAGCGCGTGGCCCAGGGAAATCTGCCCGCAATAGCCGGAAAGGATGTTCCAGCTCTGCGACAGCGCGCCCCACATCAGCGTGAGGACCATGATGTTCTGGACATAGACGTCCTTGACGAACAGCGGTGCGATCGCGGCGAGTGCGGCGAGAATGGCCGCCACGATGAGGTCGCGCCGGCGGCGCTGGGCGAAGCTCGTATCCATCATATCGACCCGAACAGGCCGCGCGGCCGGATGAACACGACGAGCAGATAGACGGCGTAAATGCCGACCGACTTCAGCGAGGGCGGCATTACGAGCGCGGTGACGGCCTCGACGAGACCAACGATGATGCCGCCGGCAAAGGCGCCGAACACGCTGCCGAAACCGCCGAGCGCCACCGTGACATAGGCAATCAGCGCAAAGGATGCCCCGACATCGGGATAGACGTAGAAGAAGGTCGCCATGATAGCGCCGGCGAGGCCCACCAGTGCCGCCCCGAGACCCCAACCCAGCGCGAACACCCTGTTCTTGTCGATGCCGACCAGCGCCACGGCGCCGGCATCCTCACGCGTCGCTTCCAGCGCCCGGCCGAAGTCCGTGCGGTTGATGAAGAAGTAGAGCGCGACGAAGGCGGCGATCGAGACGAGCGCGCCGACGAGCTGCGGCTGCGGTAGGAAGATGCCGCCGATCGAGACCGTCTTGCCGCCCAGCCACGAATGCGTGATGCTGCGATAGTCCGGCGTGAAGAAGAACTGCGCCAGGCCACGCATGACAATGGCAAGACCGAAGGTCGAGAAGATCTGCACCATGCCGGCGTTGGCCTTGGCCCGCACGGCAAATCTCACTATCAGCAAGTAGACGGCCGCGCCGAATACGAACAGGCCTGCCGCCGTCAACGGCGCCGACAGCAGCGGATCGACGGCGAAGAAAGCGAACAGGAAGAAGGTCGCGTACATCGCCGCCATCAGGAATTCGCCGTGGGCGAAGTTGACGACGTCCATCAGGCCGAAGATGAGTGCAAGCCCCACGGCGATCAGTCCGTAGAGCAGCCCCATCAGGAGGCCGCTCGCCAGACTCTGCATGATTGTTTCGGCTGTCACGGCTAGCGTCCCCCTCCCCGCCCGAACATCACTTCATCGGCCAGACGGCTTCGGCGACAGCCGCCTGCGGCGGGAAGATGGTAACGAACTTGCCGCCGACATACTGCAGCAGCACCGGGTCGGCATCGTTGTTCTGGCCCATCTCGTCGAACTTGACCCGCTTCCAGGGCATGATGGTCTTCTCACCCGGCAGATCGGTCGCCACCAGCGCTTCGCGGATCTTCTCGCCGTCGGTCGATTTGGCGCGGTTGATGGCGTCGGCCATCACGATCAGGCCCATGAACTGGCGCGACGAATAGTCGTTGAGATCCTTGCCCGAACGCTCCTTGTACATGGCATTGACGGTGCCGACCATCGGCCGCTTGGCGGCGAGGTCAAGCGAGAAACTGCCGCGCGAAATCACGCCTTCCAGCTTGTCGCCGACCGCATCATACAGCGCTTTCTCCGAGAAACCGGCGTCCTGCGCCACGATCGCATTCGGCTTGTAGCCGAGCTCGGCCATGGTCTTCACCAGCAGGATACCGTCGGTGGTGTAGCTCGACGGCATCAGCACGTCGGCATTCGCCGCCTTGAGCTGCTGCACCTCGGCCGATAGCGACGGCGAATTGGCGCGGTACTTGATGTCGGTCGCGATCTTGTAGCCGCGCTCCTTGGCGAGCTTGAGCTGGGCATTGCCGGAATCGGTGCCGAAGATGGTGTCTTCGTGGAACAGCGACAGCGTGTCGATCTTGGTGCCCTTCTTCTTCATGGCGTCGAAGAAGTCGAACATTGCCTGCGAGAACATCTCGTCATGCGGGGCGGCCCGGAAGTAGAACTTCAGGCCGCGCCGGTGCAGGCTCGGCGAGGAATTGTCGGCCGACAGGAAGGGAACGCCGTAGCGTTCGCAAATCTGGCTCACGGTCACGGCGACGGCGCTCTGATAGGTACCGATGATGGCGCAGACCTTTTCCTGCGTGATGAGCCGCTCGGCTTCGGCGCGGCCCTTCTGCGGGTCGGCCTGGTGATCGGCGACTACCAGACGCACCTTGGCGCCGCCAAGGCCGGACAAGCCCTCGCCCTTCGCCAACGGCAGGTCGAAATCGTAGTTCTTGTTGATGATGTCGGCGGCGGTCTCGAACGCCTTTTGCGCATCGACGCCGATCTGCGCGCTCGCGCCGGACATCGGATAGAGCACGCCGATCACGACTTCGGAAGCTTGGGCACGCGCACCTAATGGCGCGAGCGCGGCAGCAGCGGTGGCGCCAAGCAGTACGTTACGGCGAGATATCTTCATGGCAAGTTTCCCTGTTGATCGAACGCTTTGGATGAAGTGGTTGAATTATGCAGTAAAGCCTCAATGATAGACAGCAAGTGCCTGTCAAATCACCGCGAATTGCTTGTTCTTGAGATCGGTGATCAACATCAATCCAGGCGAATGGGTGATCGCGAATGGAATCCTTGCGCTGGCGATCACCGATTGAGGGGTAACGCCGCAGGCCCAGAATACCGGGATGTCGTCGGGCCCGATCGGCACGGGATCGCCGTAGTCGGGCTTGTTGATGTCCTTGATGCCGATCGAGTGCGGATGGCCCAAGTGCACGGGCGCGCCATGCACGGCAGGATAGCGCGAGGTGATCTGCACTGCACGGATTGCGTCGGCCGGCTTGAGAGGACGCATGGACACGGTCATCGATCCCGCGAACGGACCTGACGGGCTACAGGCGATGTTGGTCCGATACATCGGCACGCGCACCTTGTGTTCGATGTGGCGAAGCGAGATGCCCTCCTCCATCAGCGCTTCCTCGAACGAGAAGGAGCAGCCGAGCACGAAGGCGACGAGATCGTCGCGCCAGTGCGCCATGATGTCGGTCGGCTCGTCGACGATCTCGCCGTCGCGCCAGACGCGGTAGCGCGGCACATCGGTGCGGATGTCGAGGTCAAGGCCAAGCGCAGGGATGCGAGGGTCGCCGACATCGGATATGCCGATGATCGGGCATGGTTTCGGATTGAGCTGACAGAAGCGATGGAAGGCGCCGGCGAGCTTCTCCGGCAGGATGGCGAGGTTGCCCTGAACGAAACCGTTGGCGAGGTTCGCGGTGGTGACCGATTTGCCGGCCCGGAAATCCCGTCGCGCCTGCTCGCTCGGAAGCATCGGCCTCTCCCCGTCGGTTTGTTGCATTGCCGCAAAAACAGTCATGCAATCGAATTGCCTAAAGTTATCCCAGTCAACCCTTGGCCTGCTATAATGTCTAATCTTCATTTCTGATCGAAATCGATAAATCAAATTTATCGACGAGGGGAGCGGCCTCATGCTGGATTTCAAGTCAATCGAGACGTTCCTCTGGGTGGTGAAGCTGGGCAGCTTCCGCAGCGCCGCCCAGCGCATGAACACGACGCAGCCCGCGATCTCGCAGCGCATCGCCCAGCTCGAGCGCGAGATGGGCGTAAAGCTCCTGAACCGCGATCACCGCGTGGCCTCGCCGACGCCGAGCGGACGGCAGATGCTCGTCTATGCGGAGAAGCTGATCGCGTTGCGCGCCGAAATGATGACGGAGATCTGCGACAGTTCCGCGATGCGCGGCGTGCTGCGGCTCGGCGTCGCCGAGACCATCGTGCACACCTGGCTGCCGCAACTGGTGAAGCGGGTGAACGAGGTCTATCCCAACCTGTCGCTGGAGATCGAGGTCGACATCACGCCGAACCTGAGCGCGCTGCTGCTCGCCCAGGAAATCGAACTCGCGTTCGTGGTCGGACCGTTGTCAGCGCCCGATGTGCAGAGCCGGGTGCTGTGCGACTACGACGTCAACTTCCTTGCCAGCCCCATGCTCGGCCTCGGCAACGGCAAGGTGACCCGGCGCGACCTCGCGCGCTTTCCGATCATCACCTTCCCGCGCAAGACCCGTCCTTACGAAGCAGTGCGCGGCGTGTTCGACCGGCCCGACCTGCCGCCGATCCGCCTGCATGCCAGCGCCTCGCTCGCAACCGTGATCCACATGGCGATCGAAGGCCTTGGCATCGCCGTCATTCCTTCCGCGATCGTCGAGAACGAGCTCGCCGACGGGCGGCTGCAGTTGCTCAATACCGACGTCAAGGTGTCGCCCCTCACCTTTACCGCCAGCTGGCTCGCCTCGCCCGATACGGCCGCGATCGAACGCGTCGCCGATCTCGCGCACCAGATCGCGCAGGCCAGCGTCGCGGTTGACGTGGCCGCGGCGTCGCGCCATTGAACAGGGGTGCAAAGAAGCCGGAACGTACCGCATGAGCCGAGCCGTCACCAACCTGCAGATCGATCCTGTCCGCCTCTGGGACGCCATTCACGAGACCGCAACATTTGGAGCCACGGCAAAGGGCGGCGTACGGCGGCTGACGCTGAGCCAGGAAGACAAGCAGGTGCGCGACTGGTTCCGTAAAGCCTGTGAGGAGGCGGGGCTCGAGGTGCGCGTCGATACGCTCGGCTCGATGTTTGCCTTACGCAAGGGCCGCGACATGTCGAAGCCGCCGATCGGGCTCGGCTCACATCTCGATACCCAGCCGACCGGCGGCAAGTATGACGGCGTGCTCGGCACGCTCGCAGCGCTCGAAGTGGTGCGCACGCTCAACGATGCGGGGATCGAGACTGAAGCCCCGATCTGCATCTGCAACTGGACCAACGAGGAAGGTTCGCGCTTTGCGCCGGCAATGATGGCCTCCGCGGCTTACGTCGGTGATTTCACCGTAGAGGACATTTTGTCGCGCCGGGATGCCGAGGGCGTCACCGTGGCGCAAGCGCTGGATTCCATCGGCTATCGTGGCACGACTCCCGTCGGCACGCAAAAATTCTCCGGCTTTGTCGAGCTGCACATCGAGCAAGGCCCGATCCTCGAAGCGGAGAACAAGACCATCGGCGTGGTCGATTCCGGCCAGGGCGTGCTGTGGTACGATGGCAAGATTGTGGGCTTCGAGAGCCATGCCGGTTCGACGCCGATGCCGCTGCGCCGCGATGCGCTCGCGACACTGTCTGAAATCGTGCTGGCGATGGAGAGCATTGCCAGCAAGCACGGGCCGAAGGCGGTCGGCACCATCGGCGAAGCTGTCATCGCAAAGCCGTCGCGCAACGTCATTCCCGGCGAGATCGCCTTCACTGTCGATTGCCGCAGCGCGGACGCCGCCATCATGGACGCGCTCGACAAGGACTTGCGTGCCGCGGTTGCAGAGATTGCGGCGCGGCGCAAGGTCGAAGTGCAGCTTGATCTGGTCTGGCGCAAGCCACCGACCCATTTCAATCCAAAGTTCGTCGATGCGGTCGAGAATGCCGCCAAACAGCTCGGCTATTCGCACCGCCGCATCACGTCGGGCGCCGGACACGACGCCTGCAACCTCAATACGGTGATGCCGGCGGCAATGGTGTTCGTGCCGTGCAAGGACGGCATCAGCCACAACGAGCTGGAGGACGCCACGCAAGCCGATTGCGCGGCGGGCGCCAACGTGCTCATG
>DASWVJ010000096.1:0-4538 GCA_036406295.1 Bradyrhizobium sp. | reverse complement strand
CGCCCTTTGGGCGGCCGCCCTTCCAATGCGGCCGGCGTCAGCGCAGGCCAATTTCGACCGTCCCGGCGGCGACTACACGAGTGCGCCGGTGTTGTCGGGAGATCCCGCTGATTGCGCGCTGGTCTGCGAGCGCGATCGCCGATGCCGCGCCTGGACCTTCGCCTATCCGAGCGACACGGCTGCCGGCGCGCTGTGCTGGCTGAAGAGCAGCGTCCCGGCGCGGGTGCAGGACAATTGCTGCGTCTCCGGCGTGCGCGGCGCCGGCGTCGTCGAGCCGCGCAACACCGCGGTCGAGACCTCCATCGACCGTTTCGGCGGCGATTACAGGAATTTCCAGCTCAACGCCCGCGACGGCGACGACGCCTGCAAGGCCGCCTGCACCGCCGACAACAAGTGCCGCGCCTGGACCTACGCCCGCCCCGGCTATGCCGGCAAGGAAGCGCAGTGTTTCCTGAAGAAGGAAATCAAGCCGCCGCGGCGCAAGGCGGGATTCACGTCGGGCGTGGTGAGGTAGCTTTGCTGAGTGCGTCATTCCGGGGCGATGCGCAAGCATCGAGCTCTGGAGCGCCCTTGCGCTCCTGAGAATCTCGAGATTCCCCGATGCGCAATTGCGCATCTGAGGTCTGGTCCTTCGGACCATCCCGGAATGACGATGTGGATCATCCGGCATTCGCCGGCAGCACTGTCACCTCCGGCCACAGCTTCTTCCAGCGCGCGGCCTTCGCCGCATAATTCTCCGCCGAAAAATTCGGCCCCGGATTCGGCCGCACGACCAGATTGGCGACATCTTCGAATCCATCCGGCGTGTACACGTCGTAGCCCTCGCGCGTCCGGCGCAGACCGATGCGCGTGTTCTTGGTCAAAAACCGATTGATGCCGTCGGTGGAGCAGGCGAGCGGCGGGTAGGGCAGGCCGTGCTTGTCCGGATACCAGAGATGCACGCGCGCCTGGTTGCGGGCCTCGACTTTCACGCGGAGCTTTCTGAACGCGCTGCTCAGCCGGCGGATCACGTCATCCTCGGCTTCCCATGACGTATCGCGGTCAAAATAGAAGATGTCATAGTCGGCAATGCCGTAATCGACCGCGCGTCTGGTCAGCACGTTCCACACCGTCTGCACCAGGCAGCCGGACACGAGCCACGCGTCGGGCAGCGCGAGATGAAACAGCTCGTCGGCAATGACCTTGTTGGCGGGGTTGCGCAGCGCGGCGGCGATGAATTCGTCGGAGGTCATGGAAAAAAGTCCGTGGGGTGGGCAAGGGCGCACTTCGCGCCGTGCCCACCCTGCAAAATCTATAAACCCGCCTCATATTCCCTCACCGCCGCCTTCGACGCCAGTGTCCGCCAGTGCCGGCGCAGCAGCGGCTCGACATGGCTGCGCCTCGCCTTCGACAGGCGGATCAGCACCATCGGATAATCGCGGTAGTGATCAGTGAAGTAAAAGATCTTCGGCTGGCTCTCGACCAGCATCTCGCGCTCGTCTGGCGGTACACCCGGCATCACCAGCGAGTCGTTGTCTTCCCTCAGCCGCGCCAGCATCTTCTTGCGAACCTTCAGCGCCGGCGTGCCGTAGGACGTACCATCCTCGACTTCCGGCCACGCCAGCGCAAATTTTCGGATGTCCTCGAAGGTCATCGATCCGGCGCGCTCCTTTATCCTTCGTCATGCCGGGAACAAGCCCGGGCACGACGTAAGTGGATGCGGAACGCCTCAGCGCACAGACGTAAAGAAGCGATCGAAGCGCAATCCGGCAAGCCAGGTCCAAACCGGCTGGCTGCGAATTCCCATGTCCCAGGAGCCGACCACGGCATCCGCCCGGCCTATCAGGTTGTCGATCGGCAAGAGGCCCACGCCGCCATCGCGCACGGCGACGCGGCTGTCGGCGGAATTGTCTCTGTTATCGCCGAGCACGAACAGCATGCCCGGCGGCACAGTGACCTCGGGCGTATTGTCGAGCCTTCCGTTGTCGCGGATCTTGTAAATGGCATGCTCGACGCCGTTCGGCAGCATCTCGATGTAGCGGTTGGCCTTCTCGGTGAAGCCCCGGTCGTCCTCGGCCTCGCCGATGCCGTCGGGTCGCAGTTGCGCCGCATGGTTGTTGATGAAGAGCTGACCCTGGCGCATCTGCACGCGGTCGCCGGGCAGCCCCACCACGCGCTTCACCCAGGCCTGCGAGCGGTCGCCCGGCCAGCGGAACACGACGACGTCGCCGCGCTTGGGCATGTCGCCGAACAGCCGGCCGGTTTCCGGCAGCGTGATCTGGATCGGCAGCGAGGCCGCGCCATAGCCGTAGGGGAATTTCGAGGCGACCAGCGCGTCCCCGATCAAGAGCGTCGGCTCCATCGAGCCCGAAGGCACATAAAAGGGTTCGGCGATCGCGCCCTTGGCGATGAACACGCAGGCCACGATCGCGGCAAACTGTGCGACCTGCCCGCGCCAGGTGGACGGTTTGCTGGTGGAAACTTCGCCGTTGCTCACGAGCCGGTACCTCCCACGGTGATGCGCTCCATGCGCAGCGTCGGTTGGCCGACGCCGACGGGCACGCCCTGGCCGTTCTTGCCGCAGGTGCCGATGCCGGTGTCGAGCGCCAGATCGTTGCCGATCATGGTGATGCGGTTCAAATCCGTAGGCCCATTGCCGATCAGCATGGCGCCCTTCAGCGGCGCGCCGATCTTGCCGTTCTCGATGCGGTAGGCCTCGGTGCACTGGAACACATATTTGCCGGAGGTGATGTCGACCTGGCCGCCGCCGAAATTGGCGGCGAACACGCCGTTCTTCACCGAGGCGATGATCTCGGCGGGGTCACTATTCCCCGCCAGCATGTATGTGTTGGTCATGCGCGGCATCGGCACGTGGGCATAGCCCTGGCGGCGGCCGTTGCCGGTCGGCTTCATGTTCATCAGCCGTGCGTTCTGGCGGTCCTGCATGTAGCCGACGAGGCGGCCGTCCTCGATCAGCACCGTGCGGTTGGTCGGCGTGCCCTCGTCGTCGATGGAAAGAGAGCCGCGCCTGGAGGCGATCGTGCCGTCATCGACCACGGTGACGCCCTTGGCGGCGACCTGCTGGCCCATCAGGCCCGCGAAGGCCGAAGTCTTCTTGCGGTTGAAATCGCCCTCGAGCCCGTGGCCGACGGCCTCGTGCAGCATCACGCCGGGCCAGCCGGCGCCCAGCACCACGTCCATCTCGCCGGCCGGCGCCGGCACGGATTCCAGATTGACCAGCGCCTCGCGCAGCGCACCGTCGGCCGCCTCGCGCCAGTTCTTGGTCTCGATGAAGCGCGCATAGCCCTCGCGCCCGCCATAGCCCTTCGAGCCGCTCTCCTGCCGGTCGCCCTGGCCTGCGACGACGGAGACGTTGACGCGCACCAGCGGGCGGATGTCGCGATAGGCCTCGCCGTCGGGCCGCAGGATTTCCACCACCTGCCAGGTCGCGCCCAAACTCACGGTCACCTGCCGCACCCGCGGATCCTTGTCCCGCACATAGGCGTCGATCTCCGCCAGCAGTTTTACCTTGGCCTCGAATCCCGGCGCGTCGAGCGGATTGTCGTCGACATAGAGCTTCGCGTTGGTGTGGGGCGGCGGCGCCGCGAACGTCCCCGTATAGCCGCCTCGCACAGCCGCCACCGCATCGGCCGCGCGGATCAGCGCCGGCAGCGACACGTCGGAGGAATGCGCGTAGCCCACCGCGTCATCCTTCACCGCCCGCAGGCCGAATCCTTGCGAAGTGTCATACGTCGCCTGCTTCAGCCGCCCATTGTCGAACATCAGCGCTTCAGTCTGCCCATATTCCAGGAACAGTTCGCCATCGTCGGCCCCGGCGAGCCCCCGCGCCAGTTCGCGGCGGACGGCATCGCGATCGAGATCGGCGCGGTCGAGCAGGGAGGTCGAGGCGGGATTGGTCATGCAGTGCAGGCTCCGACAAAAATTGCCTTGTCGTCCCTGCTTCCGCTGGGACGACAAGGTCAAGATAGGGACGATCGCGGCAAATAGGGAGGGTATGTGGCGTAGGTTTCATTCAACCCTACGGCAACTTGTCATAGCCCTCTGACAGCCCGTTCAGGCTGAGCGGAAACCCAATTCCTTCTTCGGGGGTCTCGAAGATGATGAAGGTCGCGGTCTTCGCGCCCTTGAGCTGGCCGAGCAGCTTGTCGTCCATCATCACCTCGGCCACGCAGCCATTGGGCAGGCAGCGCACGAAGCCGGCGCGGCCGACGTCCTGGTTGTCGAGTTTCAAGCCCAGCCCCGAAGGCAGCAGCACGCCGAGCGGGGCCACCACGCGCATCAGCTTGCTCTTCTGGTCGGCAGTCTTCAGCACGATCACGGTCAGGCCCGCATTGGAGCGGTCTTCGGCCACTACGCTCTGGATCAGCGCACATTGCTCGCCTTGCGCACCCGGCGGGGTGTCGCAGCGAATCTGCCAGTCGCCATGAACGGAGCGCACTGCGCCCTGCGCATGGGCGCCATGGTTCAGCACGAACAGCAGCGCCAAGGCGAGCAGGATGCTGACCAAGTGGAAAGATATTTCCGAAAACGTTCGGTCA
>DASWVJ010000095.1:0-14806 GCA_036406295.1 Bradyrhizobium sp. | reverse complement strand
CCGCGACTACGAGGAGGCCGGCATGATCAAGCACGGCTCCAAGATGATCCAGGCTGTGACCTCGGCGAGCGTGCCGCAGATCACCCTCTATTGCGGCGCCTCCTTCGGCGCCGGCAATTACGGCATGTGCGGCCGCGGCTTCCATCCTCGCTTCTGCTTCTCCTGGCCGAACGCCAAGACCGCGGTGATGGGCGGCGAGCAGGCCGCAGAGACCATGGCGATCGTGACGGAAGCCGCCGCAGCGCGGCGCGGCAAGCCCATCCCGAAGGAGCAACTCGAGGCCATGAAGGCGCAGATCATCGGCGTATTCGACGGCCAGATGGACGTGTTCTCGACCTCGGCGCGTGTGCTCGATGACGGCGTGATCGATCCCCGCGACACGCGCGCAGTCCTCGCCGAAGTGCTGGCAGTCTGCAGGGAAGGCGATGCCCGCAATCCCCAGCGCATGCAATTCTCGGTGGCCCGCCCATGAGTGTGAAGCGGACGCCGTTCTTCAAGATCCTGATCGCCAACCGCGGCGAAATCGCGCTGCGCATCATGCGCACGGCAAAGCGTCTCGGCTACGGCACGGTCGCGGTCTACTCCGATGCCGATCGTGACGCCCTGCATGTACGCGCGGCGGATTCTGCCGTGCGTATCGGCGAGGCGCTGCCCGCGCAATCCTATCTTCGCGTCGACGCGATCATTGCAGCCGCCAGGGCGAGCGGCGCCAGTGCCGTGCATCCCGGCTATGGCTTCCTCGCCGAGAACGAGGACTTCGCGCAGGCCTGCCGCGATGCCGGGCTCGTCTTCATCGGCCCGTCGCCGCAGGCGATCAAGGCAATGGGCAACAAGGCCGGCGCCAAGGAGATCATGCAGAAAGCCGGTGTGCCCGTCGTGCCCGGCTATCAGGGCGCCGACCAAAGCGACGGCGCGATGCTGGCGGAAGCCAGGAAGATCGGCTTTCCCGTGATGATCAAGGCAGCGGCCGGCGGCGGCGGACGCGGCATGCGGCTGGTCGCGGACGCCGCCTCGTTTTCGGATGCGCTGCGCAGCGCGCGCTCGGAAGCGCTGGGAGCATTCGGCGATCCGACCGTGATCCTGGAACGCGCCATCGTCGATCCCCGCCATATCGAGATCCAGGTGTTCGGCGACCGCCACGGCAACGCCATTCATCTGGGCGAGCGCGATTGCTCGGTGCAGCGGCGGCACCAGAAGCTGATCGAGGAGGCGCCATCGCCGGCGGTCTCGCCGGAGCTGCGCGCAAGGATGGGCGAGGTCGCCGTCGCTGCCGTCAAGGCGATCGGCTATGAAGGGGCCGGCACGCTGGAATTTCTGCTCGACAAGAGCGGCGCGTTCTACTTCATGGAAATGAATACGCGCCTGCAGGTTGAGCATCCCGTCACCGAGGCGATCACCGGCCTCGACCTGGTCGAGCTGCAGCTTCGTGTCGCCAGTGGCGAGCCGCTGGGGGTGAGGCAGGAAGACATCCGCCTCGACGGCCATGCCATCGAGGTGCGGCTGTGCTCGGAGGATGCCGGCCACGACTTCATGCCGCAATCCGGCAGAATGCTGCGGTGGACGATGCCGGAGAGCATTCGCGTCGAGCACGCGCTGCAGTCCGGCTCGGAAATCCCGCCGTTCTATGACTCGATGATCGCCAAGATCATCAGCCACGGCGCGACCCGCGACGAGGCGCGCGGAAAACTGATCTGCGCCCTGGAGCAGGTCGAGGCATTCGGCGTCACCACCAATCAGGGCTTCCTGATTTCCTGCCTGCGCCATCCCGCCTTTGCCAAGGGCGAGGCAACGACTTCATTCGTTGGCAATCATCGCGACGAGCTGGCCTCGCACACCGATGATATGCGCCAGACCGCCCTCGCGGCGCTCTTGCTCTATGTCAGCAACCCCCATGCACCGCCTTGGCGGGGCGGACGTTCGCTCGCCGCCGCGTTCCCGCTCGCCGCGCGCTTCACGATTGGTGGAAAGGTCCATGAGATCGAGATTGTGCGCGACCGCGACGGCGGCTACGTCGCCAGCCGCGACGGCGACGTACACCGCTTCGAGGTCGAGGCGATCGAGGGCGACAGCATCCGCTTCCGCCATGGCGGTGTGATGCAATCGGCAAAGTTCCTGCGTCACGACGACCGGCTGTATTTCCTGCATCGTGGCGTCACGGTGGAGGTCCACGACCTCACGCTGGCAGCGCCGGAGTCGGCGGCGGCAAGCGGTGGCGACGGAAAAGTCCGCGCTGCCATGAACGGCCGCGTGGTGGCGATACTGGTGAAGCCCGGCGAGAAGGTTTCCGCCGGCCAGCCGGTGATGACGCTGGAAGCGATGAAGATGGAGCACGTGCACACCGCGGGCGTCGCAGGCACGGTGTCGTCGATCGATGTCGCCGAGGGCGAGCAGGTGACGACGGGAAAGATTGTCGTGGAGATCGAGGCGGCTGCCTAGTTCTCCGCTGTCGTCCCGGGTTGCGCTTCGCTTGCCCGGGACGACAGGATCACCCCGGCCGTCCCGTCCCCTCGTTGAGCCAGCACGCCACCTGATGCTTCGTGCCGGCCTCGACCAGCGCGGGGCGCTCGGCCTTGCAGCGATCCATCACGTAGCGGCAGCGGGTGTGGAAGGCGCAGCCGGAGGGTGGGTTGATCGGGCTCGGCACGTCGCCGTCGACCAGCGGCTTCAGCCGCTTTGTCTTCGGGTTCGCCACCGGGACGGAAGCGAGCAGCGCCTGGGTGTAGGGATGGCGCGGGTTGGCGAACAACTCGGTCTTGTCGGCGATCTCGACAATGCGGCCGAGATACATCACCGCGACGCGGTGGCTAATATGGGCGACCACGGCCAGATCATGCGCGATGAAGAGATAGGAAAAGCCGTGGTCGCGCTGCAGGTCGATCAACAGATTGATCACCTGTGCCTGGATCGAGACGTCGAGCGCAGAGACCGGCTCATCGCAGACGATCAGGCTGGGCCCGAGCGCCAATGCGCGCGCAATACAGATGCGCTGGCGCTGACCGCCGGAGAACTGATGCGGATAATTCTTCATCTGGTCCGGCCGCAGTCCCACCTGCCGGAACAACTCGGCGACGCGCGCCTGCTTTTGCTCGCCGCTGGCGAGCCCATGCACGCTGAGCGGTTCGCCCACGATGTCGCCCGCGGTCATGCGCGGATTGAGCGAGGCAAACGGGTCCTGGAACACGATCTGCATCGAGCGGCGCACCGGGCGCAGCTCACCCTTGCTGAGGGGGGTGATGTCGGTGCCGTTGAGCTTGATGCTGCCGCTGGTCGGCTCGACCAGCCGCAGCACGGTGCGCGCCACCGTGGATTTGCCGCAGCCGGACTCGCCGACAAGGCCCAGTGTCTCGCCGACGCCGACCGAGAAGCTGACGCCGTCCACCGCATGCACCGTGCCGACCTGGCGGCGCAGCACGCCGCCGCGCACCGCATAGTGCTTGACGAGGTCCTTCACCTCGAGCAGGGGACGGGTCTCGCTCATGACGCCTTCTTGAGTTCAGCCGCGCGCCAGCAGGCGGCGCGATGGTGGCCGCCGAAATCCTGCAGCGGCGGATATTCCTGACGGCAGCGTTCAATCGCCAGCGGGCAGCGCGGCGCAAAGGCGCAGCCGTCGGGCAGGTTGGTCAATGATGGTACCATGCCGGGAATTTCGGCCAGGCGGACGTCTGTCTTCGCGCCAAGCGAGATCACGGCCGGCATCGAGGCCATCAGGCCGCGCGTATAGGGATGGCGGGGATCGGCGAAGAGATCGTCGACATCAGCTTCCTCGACCTTCTTGCCCGCATACATCACGATCACCCGCTGCGCGGTCTGCGCGACCACGCCGAGGTCATGCGTGATCAGGATCAGCCCGGTGCCGAGCTCCTTCTGCAGATCGACGATCAGCGCGAGGATCTGCGCCTGGATGGTGACGTCGAGCGCGGTGGTCGGCTCGTCGGCGATCAGCAGCGCTGGGCGGCAGGCCAGCGCCATCGCGATCATGGCGCGCTGGCGCATGCCCCCCGAGAGCTGATGCGGATATTCCCGTGCACGGCGCTCTGCTTCCGGAATGCGCACCAGCCGCAGCATCTCGACTGCTCGCGCCCAGGCTTGCTTCGCCGTCATGTTCTGGTGCAGCCGCAGCGCCTCGGTGATCTGGTCGCCGATCCGCATCACGGGGTTGAGCGAGGTCATCGGCTCCTGGAAGATCATTGACATCCGGTTGCCGCGGATGCCGCGCATCTCCTCCTCGTCGAGGGCGAGCAGGTCGGTGCCTTCCAGCGTCACCGAGCCGCCGACGATCTTGCCGGGCGGGTCGGGCACCAGGCGCATGATCGACAGCGCGGACACGCTCTTGCCGCAGCCGGATTCGCCAACGATCGCCAGCGTTTCGCCGCGGCGGACGTTGAACGACACGTCATCGACTGCCTTGAACAGGCCGGAATTGGTGAAGAACACCGTTTTCAGGTTCTTCACGTCCAGGATCACATCGTCGGTCCCGGCCTTGCTCATCAGCCGCGCTGCCTCGGGTCAAGGATGTCGCGGAGCGCATCGCCGAACAGATTGGTGCCGAACACCGCGAGGCTGATCGCCACGCCCGGGAAGATCACGAGCCACGGCGCGGTGCGAACATATTCAGCCGCCGATTCCGACAGCATGCGTCCCCAGGACGGATAGGGCTCGGGAATGCCGAGGCCGAGGAAGGAGAGGGAAGCCTCGGTCAGGATGGTGGAGCCGAGCTGCGCGGTGGCTAGCACGATCAGCGGTGCCAGCGTGTTCGGCAGCACGTGGCGGATCGCGATCCGCGTCTCGCTCATGCCGATCGATTTGGCGGCTTCCACGAACGGCTGCTCGCGCAGCGCCAGCGTATTGGCGCGGATCACGCGCGACACCGTGGGAATCAGCGGGATCGCGATGGCGATGATCACATTGGGCAAGGAAGGGCCGAGCGCGGCGGTCATCACCAGCGCCAGCACCAAGAGCGGCAGCGACTGCAGGATATCGGTGATGCGCTGGAACACGAGATCGACCCAGCCGGAGAGATAGCCCGAGACCAGCCCGACGATGACGCCGAGCGTGGCGCCGAGCGCGGTCGAGCCGATGCCGACGGCGAGCGAAATGCGCGCGCCATGAATGATGCGAGCCCACACGTCGCGGCCGAAGGAATCAGTCCCCAGCCAGTGCGCGGCGCTCGGCGCCGCGAGGCGATGCGCGGAGTCCACCGTCAGCGGGTCATAGCGCGAGATGAAATCGGCCGACAGCGCCGTCCACACGAACAGCACCATGATGGCGAGGCCGAAGGTGCCGAGAATATAGCGCTGCGCCAGGAAGGCGAGCCGCCTCCAGCCGTGGGTGGCATGGGCCCCGGCGCGCCTGAGTTCGCTATCGTAGTTGATGACGGCCATCAGACTCTCTTTGTCCGGAGCATGATCTCCGCGCAAACGCAGCGCGTTTGTCGCGCGAAAAGCCGGTCCTCATTTTTCCGGGTCATGCTCTAATCTCCGAAGCGAATGCGCGGATCGATCGCGGCGTAGAGCAGGTCGACGACGAAATTCGTGAACACGACGACCACGGCGATGAACATCACGAGGTTCTGCACGATCGGATAATCGCGCCAGCGCAGCGCCTCGACCAGGAAGCGCGCGATGCCGGGGATGTTGAACACGGTTTCCGTGACGATCAGGCCACCGATCAGGAACGCCGCCTCGATGCCGATCACGGTGATGACGGGTAGAACTGCATTCTTCAGCGCGTGGTGATAGTTGACGGAAGCCTCCGACGCCCCTTTGGCGCGTGCGGTGCGGATGTAATCCTGGCGCAAAATCTCCAGCATCGAGGAGCGGGTGATGCGCATGGTCAGCGCCGCGCTGCGGAAACCGACCGCCATCGCCGGCACGGCATAGATCGCTAACGCCTCGGTCCACGTTCTCGGGTTCGGGTTGAAGATCGGCATCGCGCCGACCAGCGAGACCGACGCCATCAGGATCAAGAGGCCGAGCCAGAATGAGGGCAGCGACAGCCCGCTCAGGCTGATGACGCGCAGCGTGTAATCGAGCTTGGTTCCCTGGTGCACGGCGCTGATCACGCCTAGCGGAATGCCGATCGAGGCGGAAAACAGTAGCGCGAGGCCGGCGAGCTTTGCGGTGATCGGGATGCGCGGCAGGATCTCCTGCAGCGCCGGCTTCTCCGAAACATAGGAATAGCCGAGATCGCCGCGGAGCAGCCCGCCGATCCAGTTGAGATACTGCACCACGATCGGCTGGCTGAGGCCGAGTTCCTTCTCAAGGTTCGCCTTGTCGGAGGGATCGACGAAGCCGGCCGCGTCGAACAGGATGTCGACGATGTTGCCGGGCACAACGCGCAGCAGCACGAATATGATGACCGAGATCCCGAACAGGGTCACGAGCATCAAAGCAAGGCGCCGCACGAGATAAGCAAACACCCGGCCTCTCCCTTTAGAGCGCGATGACTTGTTCAGTCATCCCGCTCGTCCCTTTATTATTCTTGCGCATGATCCTCTCCGAAAGCCGGTTTTCACTTTTTCGGGGTCATGCGCTGGACGCGGTCAGGCTACCCGGAACGCGCCTTACTTGTCCATCCAGACGTCCTCGTAGCGGAAGCCGTTATAGGAGCTGTTGGACATGATGGTGACGTTCTTCACATAGGGCTGCCAGCAGGTTCCGGACCGGCTGTGGAAGATGATCGGACGCGCGACGTCTTCTTGCAGCTTCTTGTCGATCTCCCACACCAGCTTCTTGCGCTTGTTGACGTCTCTTTCCATCGACTGCTCGCCGAACAGCTTCTCGATTTCCTTGTTGCAGTAACCGGTGTAGTTGCGTTCCGAGCCGCAGGCATAGTTCTCGTAGAATGACTGGTCCGGATCGTCGACGGCATTGCCGGTAAGGTTGAGGCCGAGCGAGTAGTCCTTGCGGGCCACTTTCGGGAACCATTGCGCGGTGTCGACCACGTCGAGCTCGGCGTCGATATAGATGTTCTTGATCTGGTCGATCAGGATGATCGCGGGGTCGCGGTAGATCGGAATGTTGCGCGTGGAAATCTTGATGGCGAGGCGCTTGTCGGGGCCGTAGCCGGCCTTCTGCATCAGCTTGCGCGCTTCCTCGCGGTTCTTTTCCACGTCCGGCCCGTAGCCCGGAATCTGCTCCAGCATTTCCTTGGGCATCGCCCACAGGCCCGCGGGCGCCGGCAGCATGGTGCCGCCGATGTCGGCCTGGCCCTCGAACTGGATCTGGACGAACGCCTTGCGGTCGAGCGCCAGCGCCAGCGCGCGGCGGACGTCAAGATTGTCGAACGGTGGACTGGTTGAGTTGATGATGATGTTGGTGGAAACGTTGTTCGGCTCGACGACGCAGACCGCGTTCGGAGCCTGCGACTTGACGTCCTTCAACAGCGGGATCGTTACCTCCGTCGGGAAGGTCATGTCGAACTTGCCGGAGATGAAGCCGAGGATCGCAGTCGAGCGGTTCGGGATGATGGTGAACTCAATGCCGTCGAGATACGGCAAGCCCTTCTTCCAGTAGTCGGGGTTCTTGGTCAGCTTGATCGACTCGTTGGCCTTGAACTCGACGAACTTGAACGGTCCGGTGCCGATCGGCTTGGTGCGCATGTCGGCCGGCGAGACGTGGCAGGGATAGATCGGCGTGTAGCCGGAAGCAAGCAGCGACAATAGCGACGGCTGCGGACGCTTCAGGTTGAAGGAAGCCTCATAGTCGCCGTTGGCAGTGACCTCGTTGACCTCGCTGTACCAGGATTTGCGCGGGTTCTGCCGGAATTTCTGCTGCGACTTGCCCATCAGCATGTCGAAGGTGCATTTGACGTCGGCGGCGGTGAACGGCTTGCCGTCGTGCCACTTGACGTCCTTGCGCAGCTTGAAGGTCAGCGTCTTGCCGTCGCCGCCCCAGGCCCAGCTCTCGGCGAGTTCCGGCCGGATGGTGTCCTGGCTGTTCTGCGCAATGTGCTGGTCGAAAATGACGAGGTTGTTGAAGATCGGCATGAACGGCACGTTCAGCGAATAGGTCGCGCCTTCATGGATCGATGCGCTGCCCGGGCTGTCGCGGTGATACATGCGCAGGATGCCGCCTGATTTCGGCTCGCCGGCAGACGTGGGATTCGGCAGCGCCAGCATCACCAATGCCGCAACGCCCAGCGCTTGCACGCTCCGCATGTGTTCCTCCCTTGATTATTCGGTCTCTTTGAGTTGGCCGATTTGCCGCGAACGATAGCATGACGGCGGGGGCGGGCAACCGGCCAAGCCGCTGCTGTTTCTGCTACTTCCGCCTAATGCGCGTGACATTCCGTCGCCGGGAATTTTTCTGGGAACCGGTTGTTTCACGATGCTGCGAATGTCCGCGGTGCCCGGGCGGGGAGGCTCGGCCGGGGGGCTGGCGAGCGCAGCTCCCGGAGCCGGGATTTCGCTCACACGATCCTGGACGTCTTGTTGCCCCAATAGCGGTCGCGTAGCAGGCGCTTGTAGAGCTTTCCGGTCGGCAGCCGCGGCAGTTCGGCCTCGAAATCGATCGAGCGCGGCACTTTCTGGCGCGACAGCGATTTGCCGCAGAAGGCGATCAGCTCCTGCGCCAGCTCCTCGCACGGCTCGACGCCCGGCATCGGCTGCACCACCGCCTTTACCTCTTCTCCCAGATCGGCATTGGGCACGCCGAACACGGCGGCATCGGCGATCTTCGGATGGGTGATCAGCAGGTTCTCGCATTCCTGAGGATAGATGTTCACGCCGCCCGAAATGATCATGAAGGTGGCGCGGTCGGTGAGATAGAGGAAGTTGTCGGCATCGACATAACCGACATCGCCGACCGTGCTCATGCTGCCGTCCGCCGAGCGCGCTTCCCTGGTTTTCGCCGGATCGTTGAAATATTCGAACGGCGTCGCCGTCTTGAACCACACCGTGCCCGGCGTGCCGATCGGGCAAGGCTGCATGTTCTCGTCCAGGATATGCAGGTCGCCCAGCAGCACGCGGCCGACGGTGCCGCGATGCGCCAGCCATTCCTGACTGTTGCAGGCGGTAAATCCGAGACCTTCGGTGGCGCCGTAATATTCGTGGATGATCGGCCCCCACCATTTGATCATGTCGTCCTTGACCGCGGCGGGGCAGGGCGCCGCCGCGTGGATCGCGATCTCGAGCGAAGAGATGTCGTAGCGCTTGCGCACCTGCTCCGGCAGCTTGAGCATGCGCGAGAACATGGTCGGCACCAGCTGTGTATGCGTGATGCCCCATTGCTCGACAAGCTGCAGGTAGCGCTCGGGGTCGAAGCTCTCCATGATGATGGCGGTGCCGCCCATGCGGATCGTGAGATTGACCGCGGCCTGCGGCGCCGAGTGATAGAGCGGCGCCGGCGACAGGTAGACCATTCCCTCGCGGTACTGCCAGAGCTTGATCAGGAAATCGAACAGCGGCAGGTTCTGCGCCGGCGCCTGTTCGGGCAGCGGCCGCAAGATTCCCTTGGGACGGCCGGTAGTGCCGGAAGAATAGAGCATCGCCGTGCCGAGGCTTTCATCGGCGATCGGTGTCTTCGGCAGGCCCTTTGTGGCGGCTTCGAGACCGACGATGCGCTCGCTCTCTCCCTCGCCGTCGGCGACGATGCAGAGCTCGATCTTCGGGCAGGACTGGATCGCCTCGCGGGCGACGTCGAGCTTCGCCTTCGATGTGATGAGAATGCGCGACTCGCTGTTGACCAGGATGTAGGTGAGTTCGCCCGCCGTGAGATAGGAATTGACGCAGGTGTAGTAGAGTCCGGAGCGCTCGCCGGCGCCGCATGCCTCGAGATACCGGTTGTTGTTCTCCATGAAGATCGAGATATGGTCGAGCCGCTTCAGCCCGCGCCTGCGGAATAGGTGAGCGAGGCGATTGCAGCGCGCTTCGAGTTCACGATAGGTCACGGCCTCGCCGGTAGAGGCCATGATGAAGGCCGGTTGCAGCGGACGCAGGTGGACGTGCTTGCCGGTGTACATTTCCTCTCCAGTTTCCGTTGTTGGAGCATGATCTTCCCGGAAAATCGCTTTCCACTTTTCCGGATCATGCTCTATGCAGCTAACAAGAGTATCTCGCGGACCTGCGCCGGCCCGTCGATCTTGCGCGGGTTGCGCGGCACCCAGGGCGTACGCATCGCCTGCTCGGCGATCACATCGAAATGCTCGGGACCGACGCGGACATCCCGCAGGCTGCGCGGCATGCCGAGGCTGCGGATGAAGGCGTCGAGCACGTCGCCCGCATCCTTGCCGGGCTCGCCCATCGCTTCGGCAACCAGCGCCTGGCGTTCGGCATTGGCGGATCTGTTCCAGCGCATCACCGCGGGCAGCATCACGCAGGAGGTGTAGCCATGCGGCACGCCAAATCCGCCGCCGAGCACATAGCCGATGCCGTGGCTCGCCCCCATCGGCACGCCGCCCGACAGCGGCGCCATCGAAAGCCAGGTGCCGATCTGGCAATCCAGCCGCGCCTCGATATCGTTGCCGTCGGCTTTCACGCGCTTGAGGCCCCGCGCCAGCATCGAGAGGCCCTTGATCGCCTGCGCGTCGGAATAGGGATGCGCCTCGCGCGCGCAGATGCCTTCCACGCAATGATCGACGGCGCGGATGCCGGTGGAGAGGAACAGCCATTCCGGCGTATGCACGGAAAGCCAGGGATCGAGGATGGTCGCGCGGGGTACGGTCAGCACATGCCGCAGCATCTGCTTGACATGCGTGCGCTCGTCGGTGACGCCGGCAATATGGCTGAACTCGCCGCCGGCAATCGTGGTGGGCACGCTGATCTGCCGCACGGCAGGCGGCTTGATCGGCGGCTCCTCGCCGCCGCGCACGCGGATGCCGTCGATGCCTTCGGTGGTCGAGACGTCATTGGCAAGGCAAAGCTGCACCGCCTTGGCGCCGTCGGTGATCGAGCCGCCGCCGACGGTCACGATCAAGTCGGCCTTGGCGTCGCGGGCCTGATTGGCGGCGGCAATCACGGCCGCGCGCGGCGTATGCGCCGGCATCCGGTCGAAGGTGCCCACGCAGCGCGCGCCCATGGCGTCGCGGATTTTCCCGATCTCGCCGGTTTCGCGGTTGAGCGTCCCGCTTACCATCAGGAAGGCGCGCGCGGCGCCGAGCCGGTCCAGCTGCTCGACGACGGCCTCCGCGGCATGGCGCCCGAACACGACCTCGTCCATGGCGCCGAATACGACACGGCCCTTGTGCACTCCGTCCTCCCCGGACTTGTGTTTCCGGCAAGTTAGCGGAGGAAATTTGCCGCGTCATGCCTGAAGATCGGCTGAAAGGCCTGATCATTCCGGCAGATGCCAGCGGGTCAGCACAAGACGCGGCCACGTCGGTAGCTGCGGCCTGGATCAACGGCCCGGCTGCTTCTGATGGCGCGGTTGAGCGTTTGCCGCAGCCTATCGGTGGCGGGTCGCACTCGCCGTCACGCTGCGACTGCTGTGGGCTGGCGCGCGTCCAAGGGTAAGCCTCGCTGCGGCATTTGTTATGGCGGAACCCTGGACCGGACACGGCGGCCATCGTTGCCGCATGCTGCGAGTCAAGATGCGCGGGTGCGGTGGCGTATAACAATTTTGCTTGATTGCGGTCGCATCTTGCGGAGACTGAGAAGCAATCTCATCTAGTCGCCACACCGAGGTGGCTGCCGCCGGTTCGCCGCAGGATCAAGAGGGGATTGATTTGAACGCCGTCATCCCGCCCGAGCGTTCAGCTCAGGGGAAAGTTTCAAGCTTTCAACCATTGCGCCGTCTCTCACCGCTGGCAGTCCTGCTTGCAGCGAGCCTCGCCGGCTGTGACAAGCCCGCGTCGCAGGCTGCGGCGCCGCCGCCGCCGCCCGTGACCGTGGCACAGCCGACCAAGCGCGTCGTCACCGATTGGGATGAATTCACCGGCCGCTTCGAGGCGATGGAAGAGGTCCAGATTCGCGCCCGGGTCGGCGGCTTTGTCAATTCCGTCGAGTTTCGCGACGGCGACTTCGTCAAGCCGGGTGACCTGCTCTATGTGATCGACTCCCGCCCCTTCGAGGCTGTCGCGCTGCAGGCGGACGGCCAGCTTGCGGATGCGCGCGCCAAGGCCGAATTGGCCCGGCGCGAACTGGAGCGCGCGCTGACCCTGGTCACGACAAGCGCCGTCTCCGAATCCATCGTCGACCAGCGCCGCCAGGCCTTGCAGACGGCGCGGGCGGCCGAGACGCAAGCCGAAGGCGCGCTCAAGGCGGCGCAGCTCAATGTCGAGTTCACCCATGTGAAGGCGCCGATGGCCGGCCGCATCAGCCGCCATCTCGTCAGCGTCGGCAACCTCGTACAGGGCGCCGACGGTGGCTCCACCCTGCTCACCTCGATCGTCTCGCTGGATCCGATCTATATCTATTTCGACATGGATGAGCCGACCTACCTCAAATACAACAAGCTCTGGTTCGAGGGCAGGCGGCCAAGTTCGCGCGACACGGCCAATCCTGTGCAGGTGGCGCTGGCCGGCGAGAGCAAGCCCTCGCGCGACGGCAAGATGGATTTTCTCGACAACCGTCTCGATGTCGGTACCGCCACCTTGCGCAGCCGCGCCATCATTCCGAACAAGGACATCTCGATCCTGCCCGGCCAATTCGGCCGCGTCCGCCTGATCGGGAGCGCGCCCTATGAGGCGCTGCTGCTGCCGGATGCGGCGATCGCGACCGACCAGTCGCGCAAGATCGTGTTCGTGGTCAACAACGAGAATGTCGTCGAGGTGCGGCCGGTAATCCTCGGTCCGCTCGATGATGGCCTGCGCGTCATTCGCGAGGGCCTGAAGGCCGAGGACAAGGTGATCGTCGATGGCATCCAGCGCGCCCGGGTCGGCGCCAAGGTGACGCCGCATCCGCCGAAAGCGGAGCCGGCCGGAAAGAAGTCATGAATCTCGGCCAGCTTTCCATCAATCGGCCCATCCTGGCGATGGTGCTGTCGATCGTGCTCCTGATTGTCGGCGCGATCGCCTACACCACGCTGCCGGTCTCCGAATATCCGCAGGTGGTGCCGCCGACCGTCGTGGTCACCACGCAATATCCCGGCGCCTCCGCGCAGACTGTGTCCGACACGGTCGCCGCTCCCATCGAGCAGGAGATCAACGGCGTCGAGGACATGCTCTACCTCTACAGCCAGGCCACCTCGAACGGGCAGCTCACGATCACCGTCACCTTCAAGCTCGGCACCGACCTCGACAAGGCACAGGTGCTGGTGCAAAACCGCGTCGCGATTGCGCAGCCGCGCTTGCCGGAAGAGGTGCAGCGCAACGGCGTCACCACCCGCAAGAACAGCCCCGATATCCTGATGGTCGTGTTCATGCTGTCGCCCGACGACAGTTTCGACCAGCTCTACATTTCGAACTATGCGCTGTTGCAGGTCCGCGACCAGTTGCTGCGGCTCGACGGCGTCGGCGATATCCAGATGTTCGGCGCGCGCGACTATTCGATGCGGCTGTGGCTCGATCCCGAGCGGATCGCCAATCTGGGCCTGACCTCGAGCGAGGTGATTGCGGCGATCCGCGCGCAGAACGTGCAGATCGCGGGCGGCCAGATCGCCGAGCCGCCGATCGTGGATCGCGCCTTTCAGCCCAACCTCGTTTTCACCGGCCGGCTGAAGGATCAAAGGCAGTTCGAGGATATCCTGATCAAGGCCGGCTCCGACGGCCGCGTGGTGCGCTTGCGCGACGTCGCCCGCGTCGAACTCGGCGCGCTGGCCTACACCACCAACAGTTTTCTGCTGCGGAAATCGGCGGTTGCGTTGCTGGTGACGCAGCGTCCCGGATCGAATGCGCTGGCGACTGCGAAGAATATCTCGGACACCATGGTCAAGCTCAAGGCGAGCTTCCCTCAGGGGCTCGACTACAATATCGGCTACAATCCGACCGAATTCATCGCGCAATCCGTCCACGAACTGATCAAGACCATCTACGAGGCGATGGTGCTGGTCGTCATCGTGGTGCTGGTATTCCTGCAGGGCTGGCGGCCGGCGATCATTCCGATCATTGCCATTCCGGTGTCGCTGGTCGGCACCTTTGCGGTAATGGCCGCGCTCGGCTTCTCCATCAACAATCTCACGCTGTTCGGTCTCGTGCTCGCCGTCGGCATCGTGGTCGACGACGCCATCGTGGTGGTCGAGAATGTCGAGCGGCATCTCGAGCATGGCATGAGCCGGCGCGATGCGGCGCTGAAGACCATGGAGGAGGTCGGCGGCGCGCTGGTCTCGATCGCGCTGGTGCTGTGCGCGGTGTTCGTGCCGACGGCATTCTTGGGCGGCATTTCCGGGCAGTTCTTCCAGCAATTCGCCGTCACCATTGCGGTCGCGACCGCGATCTCCTGCTTCTGCTCGCTGACGCTGTCGCCGGCGCTGGCCTCGCAGATCCTCACCCCGCACGAAGCGAAGCGGCCGCCGGCGAGCTGGAATGTCGTCGCACGGGCGTGGGGTGCCTTCACCGGCGTGTTCAACCGCGTGTTCGACCGGCTTTCGCACGGCTACGCCGGCCTCGCCAATTTCGTGATCCGCCATTCGGTGGTGATGCTGCTGATCTATGTCGTACTGATCGGCAGCGCAGGTTGGCTGATCGTGACCACGCCGCAGGGCTTCATTCCCGCGCAGGACCGCGGCTACGTCATCATATCCGTGCAATTGCCCGGCGCGGCCTCGCTGGCGCGTACCACCGAGGTCGTGCGCGAGATCGAGCGGATCTCGCTGGATACGCCGGGCATCATCCGCGTTGCCGCTTTCGCCGGCTTCTCCGGCGCTACGCGCACCCAGGCCGGCAACGCGGCCGCGCTGTTTCCGGTGTTCGACGAGCCTGAGGCGCGGATGAA
>DASWVJ010000094.1:0-3712 GCA_036406295.1 Bradyrhizobium sp. | reverse complement strand
AAAAACGGCGCCAGCGTAGTTGAGTTTGGGTGATGTCACGTTTCACGGTCCATGATCTGGCCGCTACCATCGATGCCCGCGCCGCGTCGGGCGGGGAAGCATCCTATACCCGCAAGCTGCTCGACAAGGGCGCGGAACATTGCGCCAAGAAGCTGGGCGAGGAAGCGGTCGAGACCGTGATCGCCGCGGTCGAAAATGATCGCGAGCACCTGATCGCCGAAAGCGCCGATTTGCTGTTTCATCTGCTCGTCCTTCTGAAATCGCGCGGCGTAAAGCTCGAGGACGTGGAAGCCGCGCTGGCGCAGCGCACGGGCATGTCCGGACTGGAAGAGAAGGCCTCGCGCAAGCGAGAGGGGTAAGTCATGGATATTCGGGCACCGGAGCAGCAGTACAATCCGTATCGCATCTTCACGCGCGATCAGTGGGCACGGCTGCGCGACGACACGCCGATGACGCTGGAGCCGGGCGAGTTCGAGCGGTTGCGATCGATGCATGACCGTCTCGACCTCAACGAGGTCGAGGATATTTATCTGCCGCTGTCGCGACTGCTGTCGATCTATATCGACGCCATGACCCGGCTCTTCCAGGCGCAGCGTCAGTTCCTCGGCATCCGCGACCGCAAGGTGCCCTACATCATCGGCGTCGCCGGTTCGGTGGCCGTCGGCAAGTCCACCACCGCGCGTGTGCTGCAGGCCCTGCTGGCGCGCTGGTCGCCGCGGCCAAAGGTCGATCTCGTGACGACGGACGGTTTTCTGTTCCCCAACGCCGTGCTCGAACGTCAGGGCCTGATGCAGAAGAAGGGCTTTCCGGAAAGCTACGATCTGCCGACGTTGCTGCAGTTTCTTTCCGACATCAAGGCGGGGCGCCGTCCGGTCCGTGCGCCGGTCTATTCGCATCTGACCTACGACATCGTCCCCGGCGAGTACGTCGAGGTCGACAACCCGGACATCCTCGTCGTCGAAGGCGTCAACGTGCTGCAGACCGGGCGGCTGCCGCGCGACGGCAAGGCGGTGCCTGTCGTTTCCGACTTCTTCGATTTCTCCGTCTATATCGATGCCGAAGAGCCGGTATTGCGCGAGTGGTATGTGAAGCGCTTCCTTGCGCTACGCGATACCGCGTTTACCGATCCGCGATCCTACTTTCACCGCTACGCCGTGTTGTCGGACGAAGAGGCGACTGCAACCGCGATCGCGATCTGGGAACGTACCAACCTCGCCAATCTCGTCGACAACATTCTGCCGACGCGGCCGAGGGCGACGCTGATCCTCAACAAGCGCGCCGACCACGTGGTCGAGCAAGTGGCGCTGCGGCGGCTCTAAAGTTCTGGGTCAGGCGGCGATGTGGCGCGCGGCGGCAAGGCCCGCCAGTGCTTCCGCCAGCTTTTCCCGATCCAGCGGCTTGATCAGGAAACCGTCCATCCCCGCCTCGAAGCAGGCATAGCGGTCCTCCACCAGCGTGTTGGCGGTGAGTGCGAGAATCGGCGTGCGCCGGCCGGGTTCGCTTGCTTCCAGGCTGCGCAGGCGGCGGGTGGTCTCGATGCCGTCAAGGCGCGGCATCTGGATGTCCATCAGCACGAGATCATAGGGCGTGCCGGCCGATCTCGCCGCCTGCCAGGATTCCAGCGCCTCTTCGCCGTTGGTGGTGATGACGGCGTGATGGCCGAGCCGGCCCAGCAGTGAGCGCATCAAGAGCGCGTTGATTTCATTGTCCTCGGCAACGAGGATGGAAAGGCCGGGCGCTGCGGGCGAAGGGGTGGCGTGTTCGGCAGCCTCAACCGGCGCGTCGGCAGCAATGTCAGGCGCGGCAACTTCCGGCGGGGCGGCAAGACGCGCGGCGAGCGAAGCGGCACGCAGCGGCTTGACCAGATAGCCGGTGAAGGCCGATCCGACCGTGGGCTGCAATTCCTGCCGTGTCGACGGCGTGAACATGACGATGCGGTGAGCGGCGTGCGTGCGCGCTCGCTCGCCAAGTCTTTCGATCGTTGCAGCACCGAAGGAGTGGTCGACCATCACCGCGTGCCAGGGGCGCTCCGGCAACAGCACTTCGGCCACATCGGTGTCAGAGACCATGCAAGTCTGGCCGCCCCAGCGCTGCAGCCGCCGTTCGGTCAGCGAGACGCCGATGCTGGGCGGCGCTACCAGCATGACGGACTGGCCGGCGAGATCGGGCGCGGCGAAGGCCGGCTGCAGGCCCCAGTCGGCCGCGGTGAGCGGGATCGATACTTCGAAGGTCGAGCCTTCGCCGGGCTTGCTCTCCAGATTGATCCGTCCGCCCATGCGGCGCACGATGCGCTCGCTGATGGAAAGGCCAAGGCCGGTGCCGCCATAGCTGCGCGCGATGCCGTCATTGGCCTGTTCGAACTCGCGGAAGATGCGCTGCTGCGCTTCCGGTGCGATGCCGATGCCGGTATCGCGCACCAGAAAGGAAATCTCGTTGGGCCAGATGCCGGGCTCGACGATCAGTGCGACGCCGCCAGCCTGCGTGAACTTGATCGCGTTGCCGGCGAGATTGAGCAGCACCTGGCGCAGCCGCGCCGCATCGCCGACCACCTCGCGCGGCAACCGGTCGTCGACATAGGCGGCGATCTCGATCTGTTTGGCCTGCGCGCGGGGGGCCAGCAATTCGGTGATGTCCTCGACCAGCACCGCCAGCGCAAAGGGGCGGGATTCGAGGTCGATCTTGCCGGCCTCGATCTTGGAATAGTCAAGCAACTCCTCGATCAGCGCGAGCAGCGCATCGCCTGACGTCTTCACCGCCCGCGCATAGGTCGCCTGTTCCGGTGTCAGTGGCGTGTCGAGCAGCAGGCCGCTCATGCCGATGATGCCGTTGAGCGGCGTGCGGATCTCGTGGGAGGCCATCGCCAGGAAACGCGACTTGGCGCGGTTGGCGGCGTCGGCCTGGTCGCGGGCCTCGGCCAGCGCACGTTCGCTTTCGGTGCGGTCGGTGACGTCGCGGCCGACGCTCTGCATCTCGGCCGGCCCGCCGGCATCGTTGCGCACCAGTCCTTCGCGCCAGGCGATCCAGCGCGGGCCGAGCGCGGTCTCGATCTTCTGGTCGTGGATGCGGGTGCCGTTCAATTCCAGTGCGGTGTCGCCTTGTTCGATGATGTTCAGCGCCGCCGTGCTGCCGATCAGCTTTTCGCGTGGCTGACCGGCGAGGGCGCAATAGGCGTCGTTGGCGAAGGTGATGCAGCCTTCCGCATCGCGCAGTACGATCAGGTCGCCCTGCGACTCGAACAGGCTGCGGGCGCGTGATTCGGATTCCTGCAGCTCCCAGTTTCGGTCGGCCATCGCCTCGTTATGCATGGCGATCTTGCGCAGCTTGCGGTGCGCCAGCCGCAGGCGAATGC
This sequence comes from Bradyrhizobium sp., assembly GCA_036406295.1. Classification (GTDB taxonomy): domain Bacteria; phylum Pseudomonadota; class Alphaproteobacteria; order Rhizobiales; family Xanthobacteraceae; genus Bradyrhizobium. Next base: position 363 of record DASWVJ010000094.1, on the reverse strand, counting down.
CGAGCGTGACAATCCAGAGGCAGGCGAGCGCGAACAGGAAGCTGGCGCCGATCGCAAAGGCATGGGGGTCATAGCCCGAAGCTGGCGAGGTGCTGCCGGCAATGAAGCCGTAGGCGCCGCCGAACGCGGCGGAAAAAATCATGAGAGAGCGGACGACGGAGGACAGAAGCGGATGCCGGCGCGAGAAGCGACGAATGTGCAACTTGATCCGGAAGGTCCGTCCCATCGCCGACATGCTCCAAGATTGTCCGAAATCACCCGCGGCCCGCGCCGCCACGATGCGTCGGCTCGCGTTGCAAAGTGCTTGAGGCCTGATCGCGCCCGTAGGCGCGATTAGAACAGGGTTGATGCAGGGTTAAAGCG
>DASWVJ010000093.1:0-4816 GCA_036406295.1 Bradyrhizobium sp. | reverse complement strand
GAGTCGTAAACCTTCTTCAGGGAGGCTGTGAGCTTGGAGGCGACGTCGGCTGGCAGGCCCTTCGGGCCTGCGATGCCGCGCCATGCGCCGGTCGCGTAGTCGATGCCCATCGCTTCCTTCAGCGTCGGCACGTCAGGGAAGATCGGATTGCGCGCCGGCGCCATGATGGCAAGGCTGCGCGCCTTGCCGGCTTCGATGATCGCGCGCGCCTCCGGCACCGAGCAGGTGGTGAGGTCGAGGCCGCCCGCCGCGAGATCCTGCATCGCGGGTGCTGCGCCATTCGACGGCACCCAGGCCACATGGTTGGCGGGCAGTCCCATCGCCTGCAGCCAGCCGACCAGCGCGAGATGCCAGATGCCGCCCTGGCCGGTGCCCGAAGCCTTCAACTTGCCCGCGGGCGCCCCCTTGATGGCATCGGCCAGCTCTTTCACGGTCTTGTAGGGCGAGGTCGAAGACACCTGGACGCCAGGCGGGTCTTCATTCATCAGCGCCAGCGGCGTGAAGCTCCTTGGGCTCAGCTCGGTCAGCCCCTGCCAGTGCATCATCGAGATTTCCACCGTCAGCATGCCGATCGTGTAGCCATCGGGCGCCGCGGTGGCGATTGCGGAGTGGCCGACCACGCCGGAACCGCCGGTGCGGTTCACCACGTTGAAGGGCTGGCCGAGCTCCTTCTCCAGCAATGCCGCAACGATGCGCGCGGTCGCGTCAGTACCGCCGCCCGCGCCCCAGGGCACGATCACGGTCACCGGACGCGAGGGGTAAGCCTGCGCCGAGGCCGGCTTGAGACCTAGTCCCGCAACAGCGGCTGTAGCGGCAGTGGAAGCCGCAAAAGCGCGGCGCGTGATTTTGGACATGTTGATCCTCCCGCGGCGCCGGTGGGCCGGCGCTCTTGTGATGCGGGCATTCTAGGCAGCTTTGCGCCGCGGTCGCAAGGCGACGCGGTGTCATCGGCCTAGTCGGAAAGCGGGTGGGTTTTCCCTTCGCCGGGCGAGAGGATCGCGCCCATCAACGGAGACGGAACATGACTTCGGCCTATTACAGCACCGTGCTCGATCATCCCCTGGAAACCGTATGGTCGCTGATCCGCGACTTCAACAACTACCCTGCCTATATCGATGGCGTCAGCGAGAGCGTGATCGAAGACAGCCGGCGCGGCGACGAGGTCGGCGCCATCAGGCGCTTCTGCTATCTCGGCAACTGGGTGCGCCAGCGCCTGGCCGTGCATTCCGACGACGCGCACTTGCTGAGCTATGCCGGCATCGAGCCGCTGCCGTTTCCGTCGGCCGGGACGTCGCAAGCGGAGTCGCCGACAACTTATGAAGGGACGATACAATTGACGCGGATCGTCGACGGCAACCGCACTTTCATTGAATGGTCGGTCGCTCTCCAGACCGAACCGCAGGACGCCGAGCGCTGGCAAGAGCTGTTTCAGTCCTGGATTCCGGACTGGACAGGTTCGCTCGCACGGGCGCTGACGCGCGGCCCTGCTTGAGCGGCAGATCTGCTACTCCGCCGCCTCGCTGTGGCCGAGCCGCGCGTTGAGCTTGTGGATCAGCTCCTCGGCGGCATCCGCGATGACCGTGCCCGGCGGAAAGATCGCCTCGGCACCGGCCGCATGGAGTGCATCGTAATCCTGCGGCGGCACCACACCGCCGACGATGATCATGATGTCCTCGCGGCCATGCTTCTTCAGCGCGGCCTTCAATTCGGGCACAGCGGTGAGATGGGCGGCCGCCAGCGACGACACGCCGAGGATATGCACGTCGTTCTCGACCGCCTGCCGCGCCGCCTCGTCGGCGGTGGCAAACAGCGGCCCGATATCGACGTCGAAGCCGACATCGGCGAAGGCCGAGGCGATGACCTTCTGGCCGCGGTCGTGGCCGTCCTGGCCGATCTTGGCGACGAGGATGCGGGGACGGCGGCCTTCGGCCTCTTCAAAAGCGTCGATCAGCGCTTGCACTTTCTCGACCTTGTTGTTGGACATGGCGGAGGCCTCGCGCTTGTAGACGCCGGTGATGGATTTGATCTCGGCGCGGTGGCGGCCGAACACCTTTTCCATTGCATCGGAAATTTCGCCGACGGTGGCCTTGGCCCGCGCCGCGTCAATGGCGAGCGCCAGCAAATTGCCGTTGCCTTCGCCGGCCGAACGGGTCAATGCGGCAAGCGCCTCGTCGACGTCCTTCTGGTTGCGCTCACCCTTCAGCCGCTTCAGCTTGTCGATCTGCAGTCGCCGCACGGTGGAATTCTCCACCTTCAGGATCTCGATCGGCGCTTCGTCGGTCGGCTTGTACTTGTTGACGCCGATCACGGCCTGCTTGCCGGCGTCGATGCGGGCCTGCGTCTTGGCGGAGGCTTCCTCGATGCGCAGTTTCGGCAGGCCGGCTTCGATCGCTTTCGCCATGCCGCCGAGCGCTTCCACTTCCTGGATGTGGCCCCAGGCCTTCTGCGCGAGATCGCGGGTCAGCCGCTCCACATAGTAGGAGCCGCCCCAGGGATCGATGATGCGGTTGGTGCCGCTTTCCTGTTGCAGGAACAGCTGCGTGTTGCGGGCGATGCGGGCGGAAAAGTCGGTCGGCAGCGCCAGCGCCTCGTCGAGTGCATTGGTGTGCAGCGACTGGGTATGGCCCTGCGTTGCTGCCATGGCCTCGATGGTGGTGCGCATCACGTTGTTGAAGACGTCCTGCGCGGTCAGCGACCAGCCCGAGGTCTGGCAGTGCGTGCGCAGCGACAGCGAGCGCGGGTCCTTCGGATTGAAGGGTTTCAGGAGCTTCGCCCACAGCAGCCGCGCCGCGCGCATCTTGGCGACTTCCATGAAGAAGTTCATGCCGATCGCCCAGAAGAACGACAGCCGCGGCGCAAAGCGGTCGACGTCGAGACCGGCGGCAAGGCCCGCGCGCAAGTATTCGACGCCGTCGGCAAGCGTATAGGCGAGTTCGAGGTCCTGTGTCGCGCCCGCTTCCTGCATGTGATAGCCGGAGATCGAGATCGAGTTGAACTTCGGCATCCTTTGCGAGGTGTACGCAAAGATATCCGAGATGATCCGCATCGAGGGCGCGGGCGGATAGATGTAGGTGTTGCGCACCATGAACTCTTTCAGAATATCGTTCTGAATGGTGCCCGACAGCTTTTCCGGCGGCACGCCCTGTTCCTCGGCGGCCACCACGAACAGCGCGAGGATCGGCAGCACGGCGCCGTTCATGGTCATCGACACGCTCATCTGGTCGAGCGGAATGCCCGCAAACAGCGTGCGCATGTCGTAGATGGAGTCGATGGCGACACCGGCCATGCCGACGTCGCCGGAGACGCGCGGATGATCGCTGTCATAGCCGCGGTGGGTGGCGAGATCGAAGGCGACCGACAGGCCCTTTTGCCCTGCCGCGAGGTTGCGGCGATAGAAGGCGTTGGAGTCTTCGGCCGTAGAGAAGCCGGCATATTGCCGGATGGTCCAGGGCTGGTTGACATACATGGTCGGATAGGGGCCGCGCAAATAGGGCGCCACCCCCGGCCAGGTATCGAGGAAATCGATGCCGTTAAGGTCCGCCTCGCCATAGGCGGGCTTCACCGGGATGCCCTCCGGCGTCAGCCACGGCTCGGCGCGACCGGCGGGCGAGGGGGGCGCGGTCTTCTCAAAGGCGATATCGGCAAAGTTCGGTATGCGGCTCATGGCTATCCATTATAGCACAGGCGGACCCTCAGGGTCGGCGTTTCAGTCATGGTCGGGATGCTGGTGGCTCACGATGCGGCTGAGCTTTTCGCCGCCTGCGGCCTCCTGCGTGCTCTTGCCAGGGAGATCGCCGATGCGGCCGACCCAGGCCAGGTGCGCCTCGGTTCCGGTGGCGTAGGTCGGGACGACGAGGTCGGGCCGGTCAAAGCTGCCGGTCGTGAGCTCGATCACGTCGCCGCCGATCGCGCGATAGCTCAGCGGCGTTCCACATGAGGGGCAGAAATCGCGCTCGGCGATGTTCGAGGAGCGGAAGGTCGCCGGCTTGCCGCGTGTCCAGGCAAAATCCTCGTGTCTGACGTCCGCAAGCGAGATGAAGGGGCCGCCCACCGCCTTCTGGCACATCCGGCAATGGCAAAGCCCTATCTGCACCGGGGTTGCATAGACTGCAAAGCGCACGGCGCCGCATTGGCAACCGCCGGTCAGAACGGGCTTTCTGTCCGAAGCCATGCTCACTCCATCCGCGTGTAAGCATCGCGCAGCACGGCCAGCGCATCGCCGCCGGCAAAAATGAAGTCGCCGATACCTGCGCCGCGCAACGCGCCTTCCTGCTCGCCGGGGCGGCCTGCCAGATAGATATGCTTGGCGCCCACCGCTTGAAGGGCCTTGGCGGCATCTGCGGCCTTGCCGGCATAGACCTTGTCCGAGGAACACAGGCACGCGATCGCCGCGCCGGAGGCCTTGAAGGCTTCGGCGAGTTCCGCGAAAACAAAAAATCCCTCGTTGTCGGTGGCTTCGATGCCACCGGCCTCGAAGAAGCTCTTGGCGAAGGTCGCGCGCGCCGTGAAGTCGGCTGCCGTGCCGAGATTGGCGAGGAAGATCTTTGGACGCTGGCCGGTCTTCTTCAGGATCGCATCGGATTTGTCGCGTAGTGCCTCGAACGGCGCGGCAAGCCGCATCGGCGCGAGCGCGTCGAACTTGAACCTGGCTTCGCCATAGGCCGGAAGCACGATAGGCCTGGCGTCGAGCACGGCGACATCGGCTTCCTGCAGGTTGGGGAATTCGCTGGCGCCGGTCAGCACGTCGCGGCGTTTTGCAATGTTGACCTCGCGCGCCGCCCTGACGGACGCGACCTTGCGCTGGATGATGTTCTGT
>DASWVJ010000092.1:0-12205 GCA_036406295.1 Bradyrhizobium sp. | reverse complement strand
AGCATGTGCTTGATCGCCTGGAACGAGCCGATCGGCCGGCCGAAGGCGACACGGTCGAGCGCATAGTCGCGGCCCATTTCCAGCGCGCGGTCGGCGCCGCCGACCTGCTCGAAGGCAAGCAGCACCGCAGCGCGGTCGAGCACCTGCGTGATGACGCTCCAGCCTTCGCCGGCTGCACCGAGCGGCTCGGCCTTGCAGTTCTTGAAGGTGAGTTCGGCCTGGCCGCGGGTCGGATCGATATTGGTCAGTTCCTTCACCTCCACGCCGCCGGCCTTGAGATCGACCAGGAACAGCGAGATGTCGGAATCGCGGCCCGCAGAACCGGTGCGCGCGGCGACCACGGCGAAGTCGGCAATCGCGCCGTCCGGTACCGGCTTCTTCACGCCATTGAGCGCGCCACCGGCCGCAGTCAGCTTGATCGCCTTCGGCGAAGGATTGCCGGCGCCCTCGAACAGCGCCAGCGTGCCGATGGCCTCGCCCGCGGCAATCTTCGGCAGCCATTTCTGCTTCTGCGCGTCGCTGCCGGCGATCAGCAGCGCCTCGGCGGCAAGATACACGGTCGAGGAGAACGGCACCGGCGCAATGGCGCGGCCCATTTCCTCCGCGATCACGCAGAGCTCAAGATGACCCGCGCCCGCGCCGCCGAATTTTTCCGGGATCGCGACGCCCAGGAATCCCATCTCGGCGAGGCCCTTCCACAGCTCCTTGTCGTAAGCGGCATTGCCATCGAGCACGGCGCGCACTGCCTTCGGCGGGCATTTTTCGGACAGGAATTTCCGTGCGGCATCGCGCATCTGCTTCTGGTCGTCGGAGAAATCGAAATTCATGGCGTTGACCTTTACTTGCTGTCATTCCGGGGTGCGAGAAGTCGCGAACCCGGAATCTCGATGTAACTAACCTCTGGATTCCGGGTTCGCCGCTCCGCGGCACCCCGGAATGACAAATGGAAAGAGCGTCGTCTTCATTGCAGCACGATCACGTCTTGATCCGGCTTTGCCGCATAGAGCCGCTCGACCAGATCGGCGCGGCGCTCCAGGCCCGCGCGCTGGTTGATGTAGCCCTTGTCGGTGAGTTCGTTGCCGTCGATGGAAGGCGGCTCGACCATCAGCATGGCGCGCGCGATACGCATGCTGCTGCCGGTGGACGACGCATTGTGCGCTTCCAGGCCGCGCTTCAAGCAGGCGATTACTTCGGGATGCCTGACCACGTCCTCAAATGTCGCCTCGGCATTGCCGACGATCTGCCGGCAGGCATGCAGATTGGGCCAGGCGAGCAGGGCGATGAATTCGCGGTCCTGCCCCGCCACCAGCGCGTCATGCACCACGGGCGTAGCGGCGGCGATGGCATCGGTGCGCAGCGAGCCGACATGGACGAAGGTGCCGGTGGTGAGCTTGAAGTCTTCCACCACGCGGCCGGCGAAGATGATGCCCTGCAGCGGATCGCGGTCATCGACGAAAATCCCGGCATCGCCGATGCGATAAAAACCTTCCTCGTCGAACATCGTCCTGGTCAGCTCGGGCTGGCCGACATAGCCCGGCGTCACGTTGATGCCGCGCAGGCGCAGTTCGTATTTCGAGCCGCACGGCACCATCTTCAGTTCAACGCCGGGGAACGGCAGGCCGATCAGGCCGACACGTTCAGTGTCCCAATAGGTGCCGGTCGAGGTCGGCGCGGTCTCGGTCGAGCCCCAGCCGGTGTAGAACACGATGCGCTCGCCGGTGGTCTTCACGGCGAGCGCCTGCATGCGCTCGTAGAGATCGTCAGGCAGCCGCGCCCCGCCATAGGCCATGATGGACAGGTTCTTGAAGAAGCTGCGGCAGAGCGCGTCATCCTTTTCCATCGCCGCTGCGAGTGCGGCGTAGCCCGCAGGCACGTTGGCGTAATAGGTCGGCGACACCTCGCGCAGATTTTTGATCGTTTCTTCCAACTGGCCCGGCATCGGCCGGCCGTCGTCGATATAGAGCGTGCCGCCGTCGACCAGCACCGGATTGAACGCGGCGTTGCCGCCCATGGTGTGATTCCACGGCATCCAGTCCAGCACGGTTGGGATCGGCCCATTCGGATCGCGCGGGCGGACCTGCATCATCATCGCCGCATTGGCGCACATCATCTCCTGCGTGTTGATGACGGCCTTGGGCATGCCGGTCGAGCCCGAGGTGAACAGCAGCTTGCCGACGGTATCGGGCGCGATCTTTGCGATCGACTCTTCGACGGCGCTGGTGACGGGCGTTGCCGCCAGATCGGCAAAGGGCACGCTCTTGATGCCTTCGCACGGCCGCAGCACGTGCACGACGGTGATGCCGGTGAGATCGAGCGCCTTCAACGCCTTCTCGAAAGTCGGGCCGTCCTGCACCATCACGACCGCGGGCTTGATCAGGTCGAACAGGTATTTGAGCTTGAGGTGATCCTGGCTCATCAGCGAATAGGCCGGGGACACCGGCGCGGCGGGAGAGCGCGCCTGCATCGCCGCCTGCGTCATCAGCGCGTGTTCGATGGAATTGCCGGAGAGGATCGCGACGGGGCGGCCCTCTTCGAGATCGAGATTGAGCAGGCCCTGCGTCAGGGCGTCGACGATGCGCTTGGCCTCGGCATAGGAGACTTTGCGCCATTGCCGGTCGGGACCGCCGCGCTGCGCGAGCCAGATGCGCTCACCCGCCTGCTTCGCCCATTTCGCGAGCGAGGCAGGAATATGCTTCTCGTAACCCTGCAGCGGAATGCGCGACTTCAGGACGATGACGCCGTCCAGACGGCGCTCGACGGCGATATCGCGCGGCAGCCATTCGATCTTGCGAAAGACCGGCTTCGTCAGCACCGCCGCTGCACTCCCATCCATTTTGCGTCTCCCGGAATTTCTGTCCTTGTCGGATCTTTTGTCAGCGCCTGATATAGACAGGCTTTCGCTTTTCGAGGAAGGCCCTGATGCCTTCGCCAAAATCCTCCGACCGGCTGCACAGCACCTGGTTGCGGTCTTCCATCGCGATGACAGCCTCGATCGAGCCAGCATCGACGGCCATGTTGAGGCATTCCTTCGAGAGCCTTAAGCCGACGGGCGAGGCCGTGAGCATCGCATCGACATAGGGCTCCGCGGCCGTATCGAGCGCAGCGGCATCCTCGACGAGTTCCGAGACCAGCCCGACCGCCAGCGCCCGCTCGGCGCCGATGAAGCGGCCGGTCAGAATCAGTTCCGACGCCACCGACACGCCGACGAGGCGCGGCAGGAAATAGCTGGTGCCGATGTCACAGCCGCCGAGCCCCAGCTTGATGAAGGCGCAGTTCATCCGCGCATTCTTCGCGGCAATGCGGATGTCGGCGGCCAGGGCCAGCGCAAAGCCGCCGCCGGCGGCAGCGCCCTGGATCAGCGCGATGATCGGCTGTGGGCAACGCCGCATCAGCATGACGATATCGGCGATGCGCCGCTGCGAATCGAGACTTTCGGTGACGCCCGGCGGTTCCTGCTGCCCGGCGCGGCGCTTCATCGCGTGCTTGAGATCGAGCCCGGCGCAGAACGAGGTGCCCGCGCCCTTCAGCACCACGACGCGGGTGTCGCGGTTGCGCTGCAGGCCCTGGAAATAGACGTTGAGCGCTTCGATCAGGGAGGGATCGAGCGCGTTGAGGCTGTCCGGGCGATTGAGCGTCACCCGGTCGACGCCGTCATGGTGTTCGACCAGCAGCGATTGAGTCACGAGGTACTCCCTGCACGTTCAGCAGATTGCGGTGCCGCTTGCTGCGCCCTCTCCCCTTGTGGGAACGGGCATCGCCGACCTCAGCCATGCATCGATCGGGTGAAGGGTTGCCAGCCGGAGAGAACCCCTCATCCGGCGCGGACTTTTGTCCGCGCCATCTTCTCCCACAAGGAGAGAAGGTATTATCGAGGCGCCATGCGGATTGCGCCGTCGAGGCGGATCGTCTCGCCGTTGAGCATCGCGTTCTCGACGATGTGCACTGCGAGTGCGCCATATTCGTCGGGCTCGCCGAGGCGGGCCGGATGCGGCACCTGGGCGCCGAGGCTCTTGCGCGCCTCCTCGTTGAGACCCATCAGCAGCGGCGTGAAGAAGATGCCGGGCGCGATGGTGTTGACGCGGATCTTCAGGCTGGCGAGGTCGCGCGCCGCCGGCAGCGTCAGGCCGACAATGCCGCCCTTCGAGGCCGAATAGGCGATCTGGCCGATCTGGCCTTCATAGGCCGCCACCGACGCGGTGTTGATAACCACGCCGCGCTCCTCGCCGATCGGCGCTGCCGTGGCGAGACGCTCGGCGAACAGGCGGAGCGCGTTGAAGGTGCCGATCAGGTTGACGTTGATGATGCGGACGAACTTTGCCAGCGGATAGACGCCGTCCTTGCCGACCACGCGCTGCGAGCCGCCGATGCCGGCGCAGTTCATCAGCACGCGCGCCACGCCATGCGCAGCCTCGGCCTTGGCAATCGCCGCCTTCATCGCTTCCTCGTCGGTGACGTCGGCATGAAGGGACACGCCCTTCACTTCGGCCGCGACCTTCTCGGCGTTTTCCTTGTTCTGGTCGAGCACGCCGATCTTGGCGCCCTTGGCCGCCATGGCACGCGCGGTGGCGGCCCCCAAGCCGGAGCCACCGCCGGTGATGATGACGGCAACGTCTTTCAACTGCATCGTAACAACCTTTCCTTGGGCGTTTCTTCTCTAGACTTGCAACTTCTTATCCGGCGACCGCGGCCGCCTTCCTGTCGGGCTGGAGCATGCCGCCGAAGATCAGCGCTTCCATGTGCTTGATGTAGTCCCGGCAGACTTCCTCGGTGACCGGGCCGACGCCGACCGCTCGCGACATGGCGTGACGCCCGAAGAACAGGTGATCGCAGGCGCCGATCAGGCTGGTATAGAACAAGACCGGATCGACCTTGCGGAACTCGCCGGCCTTGACGCCTTCGGCGAGCAGACGGCGGTGGAAATCCAGCAGCGGCGCCACGAAGAATTTCGACACCTCGTCGGCCGCCTCCGGCGTGCTTTCATGCAGCAGGTAATGGATCAGCCGGTTCATGTAGGGGAACTGGTGATAGGCGCGGATGATGCCGCCGACGTGCAGGCGCAGCTTTGCCGTCGGCGTGATCTTCTGCGCCAGCAGATATTCGAGCTGGGACATTTCGGTGGCGGCATCGCGCGCGAGCAGCGCCAGCAACAGCCCGTCCTTGTTGCCGAAATGGTATTTCACGAGCGCAGCGTTGACGCCTGATTTTTGAGCGATGTCCGACAGTGACACCTCGATCGAGGCGCGCTCGATCATCAGCTCGCTTGCCGCGACCAACAATTTTTCCGCCGTGGGATTTTTGCTGGTCTGAAGCTTCGTCGGTACGCTGGTATTCAACTGCGGCCCTTGCCTGTTCCCGCTGACATCGGGCCGCACATAAGCGCATGACCGGGTCGCACTCAAGAGTTAATTGATCGATTGACTAAGACCGGTCCGGTCCCTTAAATCCGCGCAACTTTGCAACGCCCGTTCCAGAACAATCAGGGAGAGCCATCATGGCCGAGGCCTTTATCGTCGCCACCGCCCGCACCGCGGGTGGCCGCAAGGGAGGCCGCCTTGCCGGCTGGCATCCGGCCGATCTCGCCGCGCAAGTGCTGGATTCTCTCGTCGAACGCGCCGGCGCCGACCCCGCGCAGATCGAAGACGTCATCATGGGCTGCGTGATGCAGGCGGGCGAGCAGTCCAACAACATCGCGCGCAACGCCATCATGGCCTCGAAACTGCCGGAGAGCGTGCCGGGCACCTCGATCGACCGCCAATGCGGCTCCTCGCAGCAGGCGCTGCATTTCGCCGCGCAAGCGGTGATGAGCGGCAGCATGGACGTCGTGATCGCCGCCGGCGTGGAATCGATGACCCGCGTGCCGATGGGGCTTGCCTCCTCGCTGCCCGCCAAGAACGGCTTCGGCCATTACAAGAGCCCTGGCATCGAGAAGAAATATCCGAACATCGTGTTCAGTCAGTTCACCGGCGCGGAAATGATGGCGGAGAAATACGGACTCTCCAAGGACGAACTCGACGAGTACTCCTACAACAGCCATCAGCGCGCGATCGCGGCGACCCAGGCCGGCGCCTTCAGGAACGAGATCGTGCCGGTGCAGATCACCCGCGCGGACGGTACGACCGACACCCACCACATCGACGAAGGCATCCGCTTCGACGCCAGCCTCGACGGCATCAAGAGCGTCAAGCTGATCGCCGAAGGCGGCAAGCTGACTGCGGCCTCCGCCAGCCAGATCTGCGACGGCGCCTCCGGCGTGATGGTCGTCAACGAAAAGGGCCTGAAGTCGCTCGGCGTCAAGCCGATGGCGCGCGTCCACCACATGACCATGATGGGCGGCGATCCTGTCATCATGCTCGAGGCTCCGCTTCCCGCCACCAAGCGCGCACTGGAGAAGGCCGGCATGAAGATCGGCGACATCGACTTGTTCGAGGTCAACGAGGCCTTTGCCTCGGTGCCGACCGCGTGGCTCAAGGCCACCGGCGCCGATCCGGCCCGCCTCAACGTCAATGGCGGCGCGATCGCACTCGGCCACCCCCTCGGCGGCTCCGGCACCAAGCTGATGACCACGCTGGTCAACGCCCTGCAGCAGCGCGGCAAGCGCTATGGCCTGCAGACGATGTGCGAAGGCGGCGGCATGGCCAATGTGACCATCGTCGAGCGGCTGTAAGCCACGCGAATAGCGAATGGCGAGTAGCGACTAGAGGAAGCAAACAAGGAGCAGTGAATGGCGGGTAGTTGATGGTGAATGGAGGAAAGCTCTCTATTCGCCATTCGCTACCCGCTATTCGCGTGCGGAGCATCATGACCCATCCCTCGATCCACGCGCGCAACAATCCGAACAAGATCGCCTACCAAATGGCGGGCACGGGCAAGGCGATCACCTATCGCGAGCTCGACGAACTCTCCAACCAGGGCGCGCAGCTGTTCCGTTCGCTCGGCCTGAAGGCCGGCGACCACATCGCGCTGCTGATGGAAAACCGCCTCGCCTTCATGGAAATCTGCTGGGCCGCGCAGCGCTCGGGTCTCTATTACACGGCGATCAGCCGCTACCTGACGCAGGACGAGATCGACTACATCATCAAGGACTGCGGCGCAAAAGTCTTCATCACCACGCCGAAATGCTACGAGCAGGTGAAGGGCCTCGTCGGCCAGGCGAACGGCCCGCTGCTCTACATGATGGACGAGCCCGAGCCCGGCTTCCGCTCCTACGACAAGGAAGCGGGCGCGCAACCGACCACGCCGATCGTGGACGAAGTCGCCGGCTACGACATGCTCTATTCCTCCGGCACCACGGGGCGGCCGAAGGGCATCAAGAAGGACTTTGAGGGCAACAGGATCGACATCCCGAACCCGTTCCTGAAAATCCTCTGCGCCGACATGTGCGGCATGAGCGCGGACAGCATCTATCTGTCACCGGCGCCGCTCTATCACGCGGCTCCGCTGCGCTTCAACATGATGGCGACCATCCTCGGCGGCACCTCCATCATCATGGAGCATTTCGATGCCGAGGAATTCCTGAAGCTGGTCGAGAAATACAAGGTGACGCAGTCGCAGCTGGTGCCGACCATGTTCGTGCGCATGCTGAAGCTGCCCGAGGAAGTCCGTACCCGCTACAACGTCTCGACGCTGAAAGGCGCGATCCACGCTGCTGCTCCCTGCCCGGTCGACGTCAAGGCGAAGATGATCGAATGGTGGGGACCGATCCTGATCGAGTATTACGCCGGCTCCGAAGGCAACGGCGTCACCGTCTCGACCTCGCAGCAATGGCTGACCCATCGCGGCACGGTCGGCCGCGCCGTGGTCGGCAAGGTGAAGATCCTGGACGAGAGCGACGAGGAGCTGCCGACAGGCGAGATCGGCACGGTCTATTTCGCCGACGCGCCTGTGTTCAGCTATCACAACGATCCCGACAAGACGAAGCGCGCCTACAACGCCAAGGGCTGGTCCACGCTCGGCGACGTCGGTTATCTCGACAAGGAAGGCTTCCTCTACCTCACCGACCGCAAGTCCTACATGATCATTTCCGGCGGCGTGAACATCTACCCGCAGGAGACCGAGGACGTGCTGATCACCCATCCGTCCGTCTCCGACGTCGCAGTGTTCGGCGTACCGAACGAGGAGATGGGCGAAGAGGTGAAAGCCGTGGTGCAGCCGCACGGCATGGCCAAAGCCGGCAAGGAACTGGAGAACGAGCTGATCGCCTTCTGCCGGCAACACCTGTCGCCGATCAAATGCCCCAGAAGCATCGACTTCGAGGCCGAACTGCCGCGCACGCCCACCGGCAAGCTGGTCAAGCGCCACCTGCGCGATAAGTATTGGCCGAAGACGGCGGTGAAGGCGTAACTCTCTCCATCGTCGTCCCGGCGCACGCCCAGCCTTCCTTCCCTTCTCCCCTTGTGGGAGAAGGTGGCACGCGCAGCGCGAGGGATGAAGGGTCTCCATCCGCAGAGACAGACCCTCACCTTCGCGTTCCGCGAAGCGACCCTCTCCCACAAGAGGAGAGGGTAAGAAAGGAGCGAATCGTGACCGCCCTCCCCGACATCCCGCTCCCTGCATCGGTCCGCTCGCGCTACGTCGAGAACATCAACGGCCTCACCATGCATGTGCTGGAAGCCGGCTACGAAACGAGCGGCCGGCCATGCCTGCTGTTGCTGCACGGCTTCCCCGAGCTTGCCTATAGCTGGCGCAAGGTGATGCCAAAGCTTGCCGAGGCCGGCTATCACGTCATCGCGCCGGACCAGCGCGGCTATGGCCGCACCATCGGCTGGGATGCGAATTATGACGGCGATCTCGCGTCATTTCGCCTGCCGAATCTCGTGCGCGACATGCTCGGGCTTGTGCACGCCTTCGGCTATCGCAGCGTCGATGCCGTGATCGGGCATGACTTCGGCAGCTCGGTTGCCGCCTGGTGCGCGCTGATCCGGCCTGACGTCTTCCGCTCGGTGGTGATGATGAGCGCGCCGTTCGGCGGCCCGCCTACGCTTCCGTTCAACACCGCGGATGGTCCGGCGAAGCCGGCTAGCGAAGATCCCGTGCATCGCGAGCTCGCTGCACTGCCGCGGCCGAGAAAACATTACCAGTGGTACTACTCGACGCGCGAAGCGGGCGACGACATGCACAAGGCGCCGCAGGGCGTGCACGACTTCATCCGGGCCTATTACCACCACAAGAGCGCAGACTGGAAAGCGAATGCACCCCATCCGCTGCAATCCTGGTCGGCGGGCGAACTCGCAAAGCTGCCGACCTATTACATCATGGACCTCGCCGAAGACATGGCGACGACCGTGGCGAAGGAGATGCCGTCGGCCGCCGAAATCGCTGCCAACAAATGGCTGCCCGACAGCGAGCTTGCCGTCTATGCCGCCGAATATCAGCGCAATGGATTCCAGGGCGGGCTGCAATGGTATCGCTGCGGCACGTCCGGTGCGTTCATTCCGGAGTTGCAAACCTGGTCCGGCCGCACCATCGACGTCCCCTCGGCCTTCATCGCCGGCAAGCAGGACTGGGGCACCTATCAGCGCCCCGGCGTGTTCGAGGCGATGCAGACAAAAGCGTGCACCAAGATGATCGGCTGCCACCTCGTCGATGGCGCCGGCCACTGGGTGCAGCAGGAGCAAGCCGGCGAAGTGAGCCGGTTGCTGCTTGCGTTCCTGCACGACGCACGCGGTGCCTGCTGACGATTGACCGCACTTTCACGCGGGCCTATAAGCACTTTAGAACCATTCTAAAGTGTTCCAAGGGCTCACCGTGAAGAATTTTGCCGATCTCACCGAGCGCGAAGTGCTGGCTGTCGCGATCTCGTCGGAAGAAGAAGACAGCCGCATCTACATGAGCTTCGCGGAAGACCTGGCCGAGCGCTATCCGGATTCCGCCAAGCTGTTCGAGCAGATGGCGGACGAGGAAAAGAACCATCGTCACATGCTGCTGGAGATGTACGAGCAGCGCTTCGGTCCAAATCTTCCGCCGATTCGGCGCGAAGACGTGAAAGGCTTCCTGCGCCGCAGGCCGATCTGGCTCACCAAGAATCTGCCGCTCGACACTATCCGCAAGGAAGTCGAGACGATGGAGTTCCAGGCCGAGCGCTTCTACGCCAAGGCCGCCGAGCATGCCAAGGACGTCAATGTCCGCCGGCTGCTCGGGGATCTCGCGGAGATCGAAAAGGGGCACGAGAGCCTCGCTGCCAGGCTGACCGATCAGATCCTCAAGCCCGACGTGCGCGCAGCGGAGGACAAGACGCGGCGGCGCATGTTCGTGCTGCAATATGTCCAGCCGGGCCTCGCCGGCCTGATGGACGGCTCGGTCTCGACGCTGGCGCCGCTGTTTGCGGCGGCCTTCGCCACGCATCAGAACTGGCAGACCTTTCTCGTCGGCCTCGCCGCCTCGATCGGCGCCGGCATCAGCATGGGCTTTGCCGAAGCCTTGTCCGACGACGGCTCGCTGACCGGGCGCGGCTCGCCCTGGCTGCGCGGCATCACCTGCGGCGCGATGACGACAGTCGGCGGCCTCGGTCACACCCTGCCCTACCTCGTTCCCGACTCCTGGCCGAACGCATTCTGGATCGCCACCGCGATCGCCTGCATTGTCGTGTTCTTCGAATTGTGGGCGATCGCCTTCATCCGCGCGCGCTACATGGACACGCCGTTCCTGCAGGCGGTGTTCCAGATCGTGCTCGGCGGCGCCATCGTGCTCGGCGTGGGGATATTGATCGGCGCGGCCTGATCGCCGCTGCCATCTGCCGCCATGACCGCAATCACGGTCAAGCGGCGAATGCCTGCGCGGCTACAACACTGCCGCACCTCTCGCACGATGATTTGATGGCAGCCAGCCGTCTTGCGAGGCGCCCGCAAAACTGCGCATCATCCTCAGCGACAAGAAGCAGGAGGACGTCCTTGGCCAAATCGCAATGGAGCTTCGAGACCGCCGTCAACCTGTCGGCGGCGCTCGCCGCGAGGAAAGTATCCGCGGTCGAGCTGGCAAGGGACGCGATTGCCCGCATCGAGCGGCATGATGCGAAGATCAACGCGATCTGCGTGCGCGATTTCGAGCGCGGCCTGCAAGCCGCGCGCGAGGCCGACGCGGCGCTGGCGCGTGGCGAGAAGAGGGCGCTGCTCGGCATTCCCCTCACCGTGAAGGAATCCTACAACATCGCAGGCCTGCCCACGACCTGGGGCATCCCGCAGCAGAAGAACTTTGTGCCCGGCGAAGACGCCCTGCCGATCACGCGCGTGAAGGACGCCGGCGGCGTCATCCTCGGCAAGACCAACGTGCCGCTCGGGCTCGGCGACTGGCAGAGCTACAACGAGATCTACGGCATCACCAACAATCCTTACGATCTCGGCCGCACGCCCGGCGGCTCTTCCGGCGGATCGTCGGCGGCGCTCGCCGCCGGTTACGGGCCGCTCTCGCTCGGCTCCGACATCGGCGGCTCGCTGCGCGTGCCGGCGTTCCACTGCGGCGTCTATGCCCACAAGCCGACCTACGCGCTGGCCCCCTCGCGCGGCCACACGCCGCCGCCGTTCCCGCCGTTGCCGCTCGACCGCGATCTCGCCGTGATCGGCCCGATGGCGCGCTGCGCCGCCGATCTATCCCTTCTGCTCGACGTCATCGCCGGCCCCGACCCGCTGGAAGCCGGCAAGGCCTATCGCCTCGAATTGCCGGCGCCGCGCCACACCGCGCTGAGGGAATTTCGCGTGATCGTCATCGACACTGATCCCGTGATGCCGACGGACTCGGTGGTGCGCGGATCGATCGAGAAACTTGCGGGCAACCTTGGCAGGGCCGGCGCCAGGATCGAGCGCCATTCGGAGCTTTTGCCCGACTTTTCCGGCTCGACCGGACTCTATATGCGCATGCTGATGTCGTTCCTGTCGGCGTCCTTCCCGGCCGACGTCTATGCCGGCGCGCAGGCAGCCGCGCAAGCCATCCCGGCTGGGGACACCAGCCTCGGCGCGGAGCGGCTGCGCGGCATTGCGATGTCTCATCGCGACTGGGTGCTGGCCGACGGCGCCCGCGCGCGCTTGCGCGCGCAATGGCGCGAATTGTTCAAGCAATATGACGCCGTGATCTGTCCGATCATGCCGACGCCGGCCTACAAGCACGACCACTCCCCGGACCAGGAGAACCGCCGCATCCATATCGACGGCGAGGCGCATGTCTATCCGGACCAGCTGTCATGGCCGGGCATCGCGACGCTGCCCGGATTGCCGTC
>DASWVJ010000091.1:0-4843 GCA_036406295.1 Bradyrhizobium sp. | reverse complement strand
GGTGCCCGGCGCTTCCCCATATCATCTCGGCTTAGTAGCGATCGCTGCCGACGCCAACGCCCACGGTGCCGCCCGGCGTACGGATGCCGACACCTGCGCGCGGACCCTCATCCCAGTCGCGTTCGCGATAGATGCGCCGCTCATAGGTGCGCTCGCGCGGCACATAATAGTTGTAGGAATCGCGGCTGCCACGGGTACGGAAGCAACGGCCGTGCTCGTCGCAGACGAGACGTACCTGCTGCACCGCGTCCGGGTTGGCGTATTCGCTGGACACGTAGATGTCCGATGCCCTGGCGTTGCCGGCAAACAGCGCCGCCGTGCCGGCCAGCAATGCGATTGCAAGTGTCTTCATGGTTCTTCTCCGGAAGCCGAAACTGCCCTCGGCGTGGCAAGTGCGGCCGGTCAGTTTCGTTCCCGGAGGAAACTTCGAATGAATGAAGAGCTTTGGGAACCCGAAGGTTTCTTCCGGAACTAAATCGGCTCGTAGCTTTCGGAGGCGCAGTTGTCATCGTCCTCGACGCGGCGGCGATCTGCGATCGCATCGGCGCTGATGGTGAGGCGATAGGTCTGGGTGCCGAGCGGCTTACCCATCACAGAATTGAGGTCGGCCCTGACGCAGGCGCTCCAGCTTTGCCCCATCGGCTCGCGGCGGGGAGTGGAGACGCGCACGCTCGTCGGCTGCGAGGCTGTGGTGAAGACCTGCTCCAGGTTCTCGCGCATCAGCCGCTTGACGTCCGGCGGCGGTTCCGGTGGGACGGGATCGGGTGTTTTGGCGCGCATGAATTCGGGCAGCGGCGCGCGCATGTCGCCAAAGCCGCAGCCGGACAGCGCTAGCGCTGCCGCCGCCAACAACGCAACCCTTGCAATGATCCGCCGCATCCGCTGCTTTCGTCCCCACGCGGAACCGACATTTAGGCTGCGCAACCACCGGGCGCAATTGCCGATCAACAATTGCTGAAGGCGGTATCAGGCGCTCGGGGTGACAAGGAAGTCGAAGTGACCGCTATTCAACGCAAGATCGGGACTGCGGCAAATTAACGCCGGGTCGCGCATGGGCGATCCTGGCCCACAATTGAACCTCCCCAATCAGCGGCATGACCAAGGGACAGCCTGCAGTGCCAGGAGGTCCGCCGATGTCATACCGCATGTCTTGCCGCTCGCTCCTCAAAATCATCATTCCCGTCGCAGTCCTTCTCGCATCGGCGCCGGCCTGGGCCGAGAACCGCGTGGCGCTGGTG
The DNA here is from genome assembly GCA_036406295.1 of Bradyrhizobium sp. GTDB lineage: Bacteria > Pseudomonadota > Alphaproteobacteria > Rhizobiales > Xanthobacteraceae > Bradyrhizobium. Next base: position 3,605 of record DASWVJ010000091.1, on the reverse strand, counting down.
ATCGGACAATCCGCCTACAAATCGGTTCCGGCGCTGCCCAATCCCGGCAACGACGCCAAGGCGATGACACAGTTCCTGACCGACTCCGGCTTTGAGGTGTCCTCTGCATCCGACCTGACGCAAAACGAGATGCGCACCGCGATCTCTGACTTCGCCGGCAAGGTGGCGGCGAAGGGGTCCGATACGGTCGCGCTTGTCTTTTATGCCGGCCACGGCATCCAGGTCGACGGCGAGAATTTCCTGATCCCGACCGACATCGATCCCAAGCGCGATGCCGACATCCCGATGCAGGCGGTGCGCCTCAACGACGTATTGAACACGCTGACGTCAGTGCCGGTCCGCATGCGCTTCCTGCTGCTCGATGCCTGCCGCAACAACCCGTTTCCCGAGCTCAAGAGCAGCACCGGCAGCGGCCTCGCCATCATCGACGCCAAAGTCGGCGCGCCCGGCACCTTCCTGTCGTTCTCGACTTCGCCCGGCGCGGTCGCCGAGGACGGCAACGGCGTCAACAGCCCCTACACGACGGCGCTGCTCGAGGCAGCGAAGCAGGCGAACATCCCGATCGAGGAAACCTTCAAGCGCGTCCGCGTTGCTGTGAACAAGGCAACCGACGGCCGGCAGACGCCGTGGGATTCCTCGTCGCTGACGGAGGATTTCAAGTTCATCGGCACTGCTGCGCCGGGTCCGAAACTCGCCGCGGTCAAGAAGACGGTCGAGGAGTGGAGGCGCGACCTCAAGGGCAAGCCGGTCGAGGTCGCCAACGAGATCATCGTCGCCGACGGCACCGATGAATCCTATGAGGCCTTCGCCGATCTCTATCAGGGCACGACGCGCGGCCTGCAGGCGCGCGACTGGCTCAGCCGCCATCGCCGCATGGTGGCCTGGAACAGGGCCGTGCTGATCAACACCGCCGCCGGCTACAGCGCCTTCGTTGCTCAATATCCCGAGAGCGATCTCACCATCACCGCGCGCAGGATGATCGAGCGCCTTCGCTATCGCCCCGAATTTGTGGCCGCGGTCGCAACGCCCGTGCAGAACGCCTCGCTCACCTGTCCGTGCGGCCCGCAGCCTGCGCCGCAGCTGCAGCCGAAGAAGGTCGACGTCACGCCGCCCAGGAAGGTCGAGCCCGACCCGCCCAAGCGCGCCGGCAAGTCCAGGAAGCCGGTCCGTGAGACAGAGGAGGTTGTGGTTGTTCGCCGGCCGCCGCCGGCCGTGGTTTATGAGCCGGCCGGCCCGCCAGTCTCGATCGGGATCGGCGTCGGCATCGGCGGTATCGGCCGCTACGGTGGTGGCGGCTACGGTGGCGGCGGAAATTATGGCGGCGGCTCGTATGGCCGCAGGGGCTACTAGCAGAACGCCATGCCGACGCGCCGCTGGTTGCTCCATACCGAGCGGCAGCGGCGCGCGAAATGGTCGCGCTCGATCAGCAGCGTGAACGTCGGCGGCAGGTCCACGCGCTGGTCGAAATCAACGGCAGCGCCGGTCGACGACATGTTGCGCACGGTGCAGGGAATGCTGCCGCCATCAACGGTGACAACTCCGCCTTTCAGCACCTTGAAGCGCTGTGCCTCGCGTTTCTCGATCATGGCACACATCCAAACAGTTCTCGAACCGTGCCGATGATAGATGCACCCGTTTACCACCAATTGAATCCGATCTCCGGTACGCGGGCTCGCACGTTCAGCTTGCATTTACCATGATCATCCGCGAGGCGGCCCTGCGGGGAGGGATCATGCTCGTAGCATCGCGAACGCGCTTGAGACCATCGCCACCGGCTTGTTGTCGGCGGCGCTGGTCAGCGTGACGCGGCCGAAGCTCATGGTGCGGCCGAGGCGGACGACGCGTGCATCCGCCAGGACGTCGCTTGCTGCGACCGCGCGCATGAAATGGGTGGTCTGGTCCACGGTGGTCATCGGGCGGTAGCCGCGGTTGGCCGCGAGATTGGCGATTACCATCGCGGTGTCAGCGAAGGCCATCAGCGCCTGGCCGGAGACGACGCCGCCATTGCGGCAGATCCGTTCCGAGAAGGGCATGCGCAGGACTGCGCCGGGCTGCCAGTCGGCTTGGCCCGCGGGCGGCTCGAAGTGGAATTCCTCGACCGAAAGATGCAGATCCAGGACCCAGGGTGCAAAGACCTCGCCCAGGATGCGCCGCGCCTCGCCGATGCCGAATTCCGCCGTTTGCTGCTGCATGGTTCCTCGCCTGATTGTGAAGGGGATTGTAAGGGCAGGCGGGGGGAAGGGAACAGCGGAGCCGCTTGAAAAGGCCGGCTGCGAAGCCGTATCTTGGGGCACGAAAACGTGAGGGACTCCCGATGAGGATTTTTGGCGCTGCGCTGTTTGGCGCGGCGGTCGCGCTGGCCGGGCCGGCGGCCGCGCAGATGGCGACACCCAACATCAACCTGATACCCGAACTCCAGTCCAAGACGCCGGAGGAGAGGGAAGCCGACGCAATCAAGGAAAAGGCCTACAAGGAATCGCTGAAGAAGATTCCGGACGCCAAGACTTCCAACGACCCCTGGGGCAATGTGCGCAGCAATGAGGCGCCGAAGGCCGCCAGTCCGGCCAAGCCGAAGACCAAGACCGGCAGCACCGCGAACTGACTCGGAAACCGCGTTTCCCGGTCCTATATTCCGCCTGTCGTACCTGTTCCCGGAGTTCTCGACATGGCGTTTCGCCCGCGCGATCTCGCAAGCCGCATGGCGGACCGCCGCCGTCGGGGCGACGACGGTTTCGTGCGCGAGACCTTTACGCTGCCGCGCGAGGCGGCGCGGCTGCGGGCGCGCGATTTTCTCAATCGCTATCCGAAGGAAGCCTATATGAGCTCGGTTGAGCGCTGGCGCGAGCTACCGGACGGAGCGATCGAGTTCACCATGCGACGGCTTGCCAGCGCGGACTAGCCGGGTCCCTTCTCCGAGGCACGACGTGCGGCACGGCACCCGCTCAGGTGGTGTTGTCGGGAGATGCACGACGAATTTTAGTTGAAGCGGCGCGTTGCGATTGTTGATCGGCCGCGGGAAGCGCTCATTCAACATCCGGCGCCCGCGGGCTCTTGTCCTCGGACGCCTGCTTTGGAGCTTCGCCCTGCGCATTCAAATCGGCCGCTTTCTGCACCAGCACGGCCGCGAGTTCAGGGTTGGATGTGGCCTTGGCGAATTTGAGAAGCGATGCCGCCTGTCGCGTGAAGTAGAGTCGACCCAACACAATGCTTGTCCCCACACTAAGTCCGTGAAGGGATTATTCGGGAACCGCGCTTTCGTTCCGCAAAAACTGCGCACCGTACTGAAGTCGTATTCAAGCAGAAAGTTCCATCGGCTGCTTCTGCGGGCGGCGACGGCAATGGCGCCTATTTCTCGCCCAGCAGCTTGCCGGTTCGTCGATGGATGAAATGCGCCAGCGTGCAGGCCGGGCAGTCGACCGGCTTGTAGGCTCCCTCGGACTTGTCGGCGGTAACGTCCTCCAGCCAGTGCTGGACGTTCATGCCGGTTCGTGGGCATTTGAAGATGATATGACGGCCCATACCGCCTATGTCGCAGCCGGCAAGGCCTCGGGAAACTAAGGATGATTACGTAGGTATGGGTGAACCGGTCGGCCAGCGAGCCACAG
>DASWVJ010000090.1:0-13782 GCA_036406295.1 Bradyrhizobium sp. | reverse complement strand
CGTCCGCCGGACAGAAAGTGGGGTCAGGCACGCAATGCAGGCCGGTCGAAGCTGTGCTCGGAACTGAATCGTCCGGGATGTATCCGGTGCGGCAGGTGAAGGAGAACCGCGTGTCGTTGCTGGCGACGCATTTGCCGTCCTTCAAATAGCTGTTGTCCGGACAGCGCTTGGGCACGCACTTGCCGCTGAGGAATTCGAGCGCATAGGGTTCGCCCGACATCGTTACCCGGCCGTCGCAAAGGCAGGCGCCCGCCACGGTCAGGACGCCGCCACGGCAGTTCTCGGCATTGCTGCGGACACAGGTGCCACCGCTGCCTGTTGTGGCCGGAAGCAGCGCATAGCCGCCGGGGCAGGTGCATGTGCTGCCGCTCGCCGTGCCGCCGTCGCAGAGGATCGGGGCGGGCGCCGCGGCGACGGGAGGAGCAGCGACGGGCGGTGCGGGCGGCGGAGGGGGAATGACAACGGGAGCCGCCGCCGGCGGCGGATCATCGCGCGGCGTTGTCGTGAGCTGGCGGGATTGGCTGGGCCCGGGGGCTACCAGACCGGGCTTTGCGGCGCAGGCCCCGTCGCGCAATTCCTCCCATGGAAAGCAGCGATTCTGCTGGTCTGGTTGCGCCAAGCCCGGGAGCGGCGCGAGTAGCGCGCTGCAAATCGAAATTGCCATCAAGGTCGAGAGGCGGGCCACGACGAAATCCCAAAGCCGTCCCAAGAATGAAACGCGATGCGAAATGCTCACCTGGAATGGCCAATCGATAGCACAGACGAGGCCCCTACGGGTACTGCAGATCTTGCCAAATCGGCGTGTTTTGACGGGTTTGCGTCGTTGGCGATAGACGGATAAACCGGCGGCTGACGCATTGAGGAATCGACCGAACAAAAGGCCCTGAACAAGCATGCGAATTCTCTGCACCAATGACGACGGCATCCATGCGCCGGGCCTGAAGGTCATCGAGGAAATCGCGCGTGCGCTGTCCGACGACGTCTGGATCGTGGCGCCTGAGCTCGATCAGTCCGGCGTGTCGCATTCGCTGTCGCTGAACGATCCCTTGCGCTTGCGCGAGGTCGGCCCGCGCCACTTCGCTGTGCGCGGCACGCCAACCGATTGCGTCATCATGGGTGCACGCCACATCCTCGCCGACAAGATGCCCGACGTCGTGCTGTCCGGCGTCAATCGCGGGCGCAACGTCGCCGAAGACGTGGTTTATTCCGGCACCATTGCGGGCGCGCTCGAAGGCACGATTTTGGGATTGCCGTCATTTGCGCTGTCGCAGGAATTTTCGATGGAGACGCGCGAGAAGCCGTTGTGGGAGACGGCGCTGAAATTCGCGCCCGGGATCCTGCGCACGGTGATGAACGAGGGCGTGCCGAAGAACACCGTCATCAACATCAACTTTCCCGCCTGCACGCCGGAGCAGGTCCGCGGCGTGCGCGTGACGCGGCAGGGCAAGCGCAATCTCGGGTTTCTCAAGGTCGACGAGCGGCGTGATGGCCGCGGCAATCCCTACTTCTGGATCGGCTTCGAGCGCGCCGTCATCATGGACGCGCCGCCAGAGGGTACTGATCTTGCCGCGCTCGCGGCGAACTACGTCTCGGTGACGCCGCTGCGCCTCGACCGTACCGACGAGGCGTTCTCGGAAACGCTGACGAAGATGCTGAAATAGGAGCACCATTGCAAGGAGTGGCAGCGACGACGCTTGTCCACTTGCTGCACAAGCAATCCGCCTACGCCGCAGCGTCCTTCAGCGTCGAGTCGATCATCCGGGCGAGCGTTTCCAGCTGGAATGGCTTCTGCAGCGCCGGGCGGTCGCGATATTCCTCGGGCAAGCCGGAGGAGCCGTAGCCGGTGGCGAAAATAAACGGGCGGTTGCGCGCCTTGATCAGATCGGCGACGGGCGAGATCACCTTGCCGTTGACGTTGACGTCGAGGATGGCGAAGTCGAAATCCGTGCTCTGGGCGAGCTTCACTGCCTCGTTGATTTCGCCAACCTCGGCCGCCACTCGGTACCCGAGTTCTTCGAGCATGTCGGCGACCATCATCCGGATCATCACCTCGTCCTCGACGAGGAACACAGAACCGCCCATCGGGCGTGTCGCTGTCATCGTTGAAATCCCTGGCCCTCTTCCCACTGAGGTTGGCAAATAAAGGCCGGGCACGCAACGTCGATCGGCGCAGGCATTCATTGCGCCCGTGCACCGCCCGGTCGGTTGGCTATATGTAGGTAGCTGGAGCCTCCAACGTTAAGGGGGTAACCGGGGTTCCGTGCCGGGAACAGGGGAAAAACGAAATTTTCGCTTAAACAGTCCAGTCAAATCGCATCAACCTAACCGTATTGAGTTAGCACGGCACCCGCTTTCCCGAGACCGCCATGGCCGCCCCGCAACCCCCGCCGGAAAAGATGATGTTTCAGCTGACCCTGCGGCGGCGGGGCATCAGCGATCAGGCGGTGCTGCGCACCATGGAGGAGGTGCCGCGCGAAGCCTTCGTGGAGAAGGGCGATGCGGCCTACGCCTATCGCGACAGCGCACTCGGCATCGAATGCGGGCAGACCATCAGCCAGCCCTTCGTCGTCGCCTACATGACCGAGCAGCTCGGCTTGCAGAAACAGCACCGGGTGCTCGAGATCGGCACCGGCTCCGGTTACCAGGCGGCCGTCCTATCAAGACTGTGCCGGGAGGTGGTAAGCATCGAGCGCTATCGGACACTTGCCGACGGCGCCCGCAGGCGGCTCGAGAAGCTCGGCTACGACAATGTCGAAGTGATCCTCGGCGATGGCTACGACGTCCCGGAAAATCTCGGCACGTTCGACCGCATCATCGTGACCGCAGCAATGGAAACCATCCCCGAGAAGCTGCTCGAGCGGCTGGAGCCGGGTGGGGTGCTGATCGCCCCCGTCGGCCCCCACCACGGTATCCAGACCCTGGTGAGGGTGAGCCGGACGCAGACCGGCTTCGACCGCAAGGAACTGGTCGACGTACGCTTCGTGCCAGCCCTGCCGGGCATTGCTCGCGAGCTCTAGAACCCGGAATGGCCGTTCGTTCCAAGACCTTATCCAAGACCTTATGCAGGGGTTAAGCCGTTATTTACTCGGGACGTGTTTACTCAAAACAGTAATTTGTTGCGTACGAGTGAGTAACCATGCCCCGTGTCGTCGAGTTGCTTCGCTCGCGCCGGGTGCCGCAAGCCGCGGCACTGGCGCTGATTTCGTTTGCGTTCGCGGGCTGTAGCGCCGATACCTCGACCCGCTTCCAGGCGACCGATTTTCCCAATCCCTTTGCCTCCAAGCCCGAGGCGACCGCCTCGGTGCCGACTGCCGCCGTCGAGCGCCGCGAACTGCCGCAATACGCGCGGCCCTCCGCGCCGCCGCAGGTCGCCGCGCCGCAATCCTATGCGCCGCCCAGCCAAGGCGTGTCCGGAGGCGGACGGGGGCTTTCGTCCTACACGCCGCCGCCGCGGCCGCAGCTTGAGACCACCGGCAGCGTCGGACCGAAATCGGTCGCCGCGGCGCGCAATGCGCCCGGCCACGGCACCACGATCATCGTCGGTACCAGCGACACGCTGGAAATCCTCGCCAAGCGCTACAACGTCTCCAGCGCCGACATTCTGCGGGCCAACGGCTACAAGGGCCCGCGCGTGCTTTCGCCCGGCCAGCAGCTGATCATTCCGCGCCCGACCGCGACGGCCGCAGCGCCGGCGCCCGCCGTGGCGCCGCCGGCGACCAAGCCGGTTGCGACTGCCTCAACCGTCCACGTGGTCAACCGCGGCGATACACTGCACAGCATCGCCCGTCACAATCATGTGCCGGTCGGCCAACTCGCCAAGGCGAACAATCTCGACACGTCGGCCAAGCTCAGCATCGGCATGAGGCTGACCGTGCCGGGCTCCAAGGGTGCCACGGCTCAACCGGCGCCAGCGCCGGCCGCCCCGGCCCAGCAGGTCGCCGCTCTGACGCCGCCCGCCACGCGCGCGGTTACGCCGGCAGCGCCGCAGCAGAGCGCGCGTCTGGCCCAATCCAATGTGCAGGTAGAGGAGAAGCCGGCCGAGCCGGCAGCGGCGGCGAAGCCCAGCGAAACGACCAGCGCGCTGCCGTCGTTCCGCTGGCCGGTGCGCGGCAAGGTCATCACCGGTTACGGCGCCAAGACCAATGGCAAGGCCAATGACGGCATCAACCTGGCGGTGCCCGAGGGCACGCCGGTCAAGGCCGCCGAAGACGGCATCGTCGCTTACTCCGGCAACGAATTGAAGGGATATGGCAATCTGATCCTGGTGCGGCACTCCAACGGTTATGTCACCGCATATGCCCATGCGAGTGAACTGCTGGTGAGGCGCGGGGACAGCATCAAGCGCGGCCAGATCATTGCCAAATCGGGTCAATCGGGTGAGGTGGGCTCGCCGCAGCTGCACTTCGAGATCCGCAAAGGATCTTCGCCGGTTGACCCGCTGCAATTCCTCAACGGCGCGTGAGGCCGTAGTCGTCGCCCGGCTCAGCCGGGCGATCCAGTATTCTAGAGACCTGAGCTGGAGCTGAGAAGCCTCGGCCTACTGGATCTCCGCATGCGCGGAGATGACGGTCCAGATTGGGGGGCTTTGGACTACTTGCCCGCCAGACGCACCCCAAGCCGTCCGGCTAGCTCCTGCGTGAACTGCCAGGCGACGCGGCCCGAGCGCGAACCGCGGGTGGTCGACCATTCCAGTGCCTCGTGCTCGAGCTCTTCCTCACCGATCTTGATGCCGTAGTGGCCGCAATAGCCCCTTACCATCGCAAGATATTCGTCCTGGCTGCAGCGGTGGAAGCCGAGCCAGAGGCCGAAGCGGTCGGACAGCGAGACCTTTTCCTCAACCGCCTCGCCCGGATTGATCGCTGTCGAGCGCTCGTTCTCGATCATGTCGCGCGACAACAGATGCCGCCGGTTGGAGGTAGCGTACAGGATGACGTTCTCGGGCCGGCCCTCGATGCCGCCTTCCAGCACGGCTTTCAGCGACTTGTAGGAGGCGTCGTTGCCATCGAAGGAGAGGTCATCGCAGAACACGATGAAGCGGAACGGCGCGCTTCGCAGCAGGTCCATCAGCGCCGGCAGGCTCTCGATGTCCTCGCGGTGGATTTCGATCAGCTTCAGCCGGTCGGCCGGCTTGCGATCGAGATTGATGCTGGCATGCGCCGCCTTGACGAGCGACGACTTGCCCATGCCCCGCGCGCCCCACAGCAGCGCATTGTTCGCGGGCAGGCTGTTGGCGAACCGCTCGGTGTTCTCGATCAGGATGTCGCGCATCCGGTCGATGCCCTTGAGCAGCCCGATCTCGACCCGACTGACCTTGGGTACCGGCGCCAGCCGCCCGTCGGGGTGCCAGACGAAGGCGTCCGCACTGTTGAAGGAATCGGCAGAACCGGTGGCCGGGACATTAGCCGACAGGCGCGCGGCGATAGCTTCCAGCGCATCCGCAATCCTGGCTGCATGGCCGTTCGTTAATGTAGCCGGCGGGCGTTTTGTCGCGGCCGTCATGGCACGCCCAGCAGGCCTGCGGGAGGCGGCTTTTGCCGCGGTTTTATTGGTTTTTTTGGCCATCGCTCAAGTTCCTGATAGCGCAGCCTTATCGGGCCTTGGCAGGTCCCGCAAGCGGCCTAAATGAAAGAGCTCCCCAGCGTTGCAATTGGGACCGCGACGGCTATATTCCGCGCGAATTTGCCCCGGACCGGCCAGGCGCCCTGGCGCTGCCGGTTCATTCCCGTCTTGGCCTTGAGGATTTACCCGAATGTTGATCACCCCCGCGTTTGCCCAGGCTGCTGCCGGCGGCGACGCCAACAGCATGCTGATGTCGCTGCTGCCTTTCGCGCTGATCTTCGTGATCATGTACTTCCTGATCCTGCGCCCGCAGCAGAAGAAAGTGCGCGACCATCAGGAGCTGGTGAAGAACATCCGGCGCGGCGATACGGTCGTGACCTCCGGCGGCCTCGTCGGCAAGGTCACCAAAGTGGTCGACGACGACCAAATCGAGTTCGAGATTTCCGACGGCGTGCGGGTGCGCCAGATGCGCCAGATGATCTCTGGCGTGCGCGCCAAGGGCGAGCCGGCCAAGGAAAAGTCCGAAGCCAAGGACGAAGCGGCTTCCAGCTGATCTTCGCGCCGCATTTTCGTTCTCTGACGGGTCAACCCGATGTTGTATTTCACGCGGTGGAAGGCGCTGGCGATCATCGTCACAGCGTTGGTGGTGTGCCTTTGCGCCGTTCCGAACTTCTTTCCTGAAGCCACGGTGAAGACCTGGCCGGCCTGGGCGCAGCGGCGTCTGGTGCTCGGTCTCGATCTGCAGGGCGGCTCCTATCTGCTGCTCGAGGTTGACGCCAGCTCGGTGAAGAAGGACAGGCTCGAGGCCGTTCGTGACGACGCGCGAAAGGTGCTGCGCGAGGCCAGGATCGGCTATACCGGCCTCAACGTGCGCAATGACGCCGTCGAGGTCCGCATCACCAAGGAAACCGACGTGTCGACCGCGCTTTCCAAGCTGCGCGACATGTCGCAGCCGCTTGGGGGCCTGATGGGCGGTAGCGGCCAGCGCGACCTCGAAGTGTCTGATGCCGGCGGCGGCGTGATCCGCATCACCGTAACGCAGCCCGCGATGCTCGACCGCATGCGCAAGACCATCGAGCAGTCGATCCAGATCGTGGAACGCCGCGTCAACGAGCTCGGCACCGTCGAGCCCATCATCCAGCGCCAGGGCACTGACCGCATCCTGGTGCAGGTGCCGGGCCTGCAGGATCCGACACGCCTGAAGGAACTTCTCGGCAAGACCGCCAAGATGGAATTCCGCATGGTCGACACCAGCGTGTCGCCCGACCAGGCGCAGCAGGGCAGGGTGCCGCCGGAATCCGAACTGCTGCCGAGCGCCAACAAGGCCGAGGCGCCCGTCGTCGTCAAAAAGCAGGTGCTGGTCTCGGGCGGCGATCTCACCGACGCGCAGCCCAGCTTCGACCAGCGCTCGGGCGAGCCGATCGTCTCGTTCAAGTTCAACACCGCGGGCTCGCGCAAATTCGCTCAGGCGACTACCGAGAACGTCGGGCTGCCCTTTGCCATCGTGCTCGACAGACAGGTGATCTCCGCGCCCGTGATCCGCGAGCCGATCACCGGTGGCCAGGGCCAGATTTCCGGCAGCTTCACCGTGCAGTCGGCCAACGACCTGGCGATCCTGCTACGGGCCGGCGCGCTGCCGGCGCCGCTAACCGTCGTGGAGGAACGCACCGTCGGTCCCGGTCTCGGCCAGGACTCGATCGAGAAAGGCGAGCTCGCCGCCTATGTAGGCTCCATCCTGGTGGTCGTGTTCATGCTGGTGACTTACCGCCTGTTTGGCGTGTTCGCCAACATCGCGGTCATGATCAACGTCGCCATGATCTTCGGCCTGTTGTCGCTGCTCAACGCCACGCTGACCCTGCCCGGTATTGCCGGCATCGTGCTCACCGTCGGCATCGCGGTCGACTCCAACGTGCTGATCTACGAGCGCATCCGCGAGGAATTGCGTCACGGGCGAACTCCAATCTCGGCGATCGATGCCGGATTCACGCGCGCGCTCGCCACCATTCTCGACTCCAACATCACCACCTTCATCGCCGCTGCGGTGCTGTTCTATATCGGCACCGGCCCGGTGCGCGGCTTCGCCGTGACGCTCGGCATCGGCATCATCACCACGTTGTTCACCGCCTTCACCCTGACCCGTCTGATCGTGGCGTTCTGGGTACAGTGGAAGCGGCCGAAGACCGTGCCGATCTAGGGGCCGGCAGTGACCACTACACAACTCGTTCTCATTTCGCTGGGTGTGCTGATTGCCGTGCTGACCGTGGTTAGCGTGCTCGATCTGCTGCCGCCGCTGCGCATCGTTCCCGACGAAACGCATTTCGACTTCACCCAGTTCCGCCGCATCTCGTTCCCGATCTCGGCGACGCTGTCGATCGTGGCGATGATCCTGTTCTTCACCCACGGCCTGAATTTCGGCATCGACTTCAAGGGCGGCACCTTGATGGAGGTGCGGTCGAAATCCGGCACCGCCGACATCGCCCAGATGCGCGCCACACTCGAAAAGCTCGGCCTCGGCGAGGTCCAGTTGCAGCAGTTCGGCGGTCCTGCCGACGTGCTCCTGCGCGTCGCCGAGCAGCCGGGCGGCGACAAGGCACAGCAGGTCGCCGTGGACAAGGTCCGCGGCGCGCTCGGCGACACCGTCGAATACCGCCGCGTCGAGGTGGTGGGCCCGCGCGTCTCGGGTGAACTCCTCGCCGTCGGCCTGCTCGGCCTGATGCTCGCGATCGTCGGCATCCTGATCTATCTCTGGTTCCGTTTCGAATGGCAGTTCGCGCTCGGCGCCATGATCGCCAACGTGCACGATATCGTGCTGACTATCGGCTTCATGTCGATCACCCAGGTCGATTTCGACCTCACCAGCATCGCTGCGCTGCTGACGATTCTCGGCTATTCGCTCAACGACACCGTCGTCATTTATGACCGCATCCGCGAAATGCTTCGGCGCTACAAGAAGATGCCGATGCCGCAACTCCTCAACGAGTCCATCAACTCGACGCTTTCGCGCTCGATCATCACCCACGTCACGGTGACGCTGGCCTTGCTGGCGCTGCTGCTGTTCGGGGGCCACGCCATCCACAGCTTCACTGCCGTGATGATGTTCGGCGTGGTGCTGGTCGGCACCTACACCTCGATCTTCATCGCCGCGCCCATCCTGATCTATCTCGGCGTCGGCACCCACCGGGCCGACACGGCGGACGCGCCGGGCAAGCCGGGCACAGCGGCCGGCAAGCCCGCCACGCCGTCAAAGCCGGGTAGGCCCGCGAAGAACTAATCATGCCTGGTGCCTCGGACGGTCTGCACTTCCCGAGGTCGGCGCCGATCGAAGCCTATGGCAAGGGCGGCTTTGCCTTTGCCGACATGTCGCATCGGGGATCGCTGTTGTGCCTGCCGGATTCGATCTGGGCCTGGGACGTCACCCGCCCCGAGCAGATCGACCGCTATTCCCTGAAGAAGGTGTTCGATGCCGCCAACGGCATCGATACGCTGATCGTCGGCACCGGCACCGAAGTGTGGGTGCCGCCGCGCGGGCTGCGCGAGGAGTTGCGGGCAGTCCGGATCGTGCTGGATGCCATGCAGACCGGGCCAGCGATCCGCACCTACAACATCATGCTGGGCGAGCGGCGCCGCGTCGCGGCTGCATTGATCGCGGTGCTCTAACGATGGCCGGCCAGCCCAGGGACGCCGCCGCCTATTGCGCCGACCTCGTGCGCAGCCACGACTTTCCGCGCTACGCCTCGACGCTGTTCCTGCCGGGCGTGCACCGCCGGCCGATGCTGGCGATCTATGCTTTCAATGTCGAGGTTGCGCGCGTGCGCGACCAGGTGAGCCAGCCATTGCCCGGCCAGATGCGTCTGCAATGGTGGATCGACCTGCTGGCCGGCCACGACCAGGGCAGCATCGAAGGCAATCCGGTCGCCTCCGAGCTGATGTGGACGATCCGGACCTGGCGACTGCCGCTCGACCGGCTGGCGCAATTGGTCATCGAGCACGAATTCGACCTCTACAACGATCCGATGCCCTCGCTGTCGGCTCTGGAAGGCTATGCCAACGACACCGCCTCGACACTGTTTGCCTGCTGCGCGCGCATCCTGGCGCGGCCGTCGGAAGCGATCGACCATGCCGCTCGCCATGCCGGGCTCGCTTACGGCATGATCGACGTCATCAACAAGCTGCCGCAGGACATCGCGCGGCGGCAGCTCTTTCTGCCGCAGCAATTCTTGCAGCAGCACGGCAGCAGCCTCGAAGAGGTGTTTGCGGGCAAGCAGACGCCACAGGCCCGCGCCGCGGTCGATCAGCTCGTGACTGAGGCGAACAAGCACCTGAAGACTGCGCTGTCACTGCTCGCGGAGGTGCCACAAGAGGTACGTCCCGCCTTCCTGCCGCTGGCGCTGGTGCGCCGCGACATCAAGCGCATGGAACGCCGCGACAACGACCCGTTCGTGTTGCGTCTGATGCCGCGTTTCCGCATGCTGCTAGCGCTGTGGCAGGCGTCGCGGCGTCAGGAGTTTCGCGGCGAATGAGGTCGTCATACCCTGCGACCCGTCTGCGCCAAAGCCTTCGACGAGGTTGCGAACCAGGCTCGCCGAAGCTTTAGCGAAGGCTGCAAGCGGCGTATCCCGTACGTTGCGGCCTCTTGGTTGATCACGTCCGTTTCTGGGGAATACTCGATCACCCGCTTTCGCGGGTGACGGCAGCTACCTGGAATTCAGGTCCGCGGATTCAAAGTTGAAGCGGTCGCGCAAATTCTTGCGGCTATCGAGGATATCCCGCAGGAATGCGCGATCCTCGTCGCTACGCATCATCGGCTCGATCAGGTCGAGCTGGTTCATCGCGACCAGTTGCAGGATCTCGGTGCGCGGCCGGCCCGCCGCATCGCGCGGCAGGGCGTGGACCACCTGGATATGCTCCGGCGGTTTTGCGCCCTTGGCAGCGGTGAGTTCGTCACGCAGCTGCCTCTCAAGCGACACCTGGTCGGCCTCGACAAAGGCATAGAGCCCGACCCCGGTGCGGCGGTCGGCAAAGGCGACGATGGCGGTATCGCGCACGGCGGGGTTTTTCCGGATCAACTCGGCCAGGACTGGCGCGTCGTTGACCAGCCGCTTGCCGCCGCCCTCGCGGTCCCTGAAGTTGAACAGGCCGCGGGTGATGGCCTGATAGACCTTCTTGCCGGTTTTCAGCCAGACGCTTGCGACCACGGACTTGCGCGCGAGGATCTTGCGCTCCTTCGGCGTCAGTGCTTCCGGCGCGTAGCTGCGCTTGTGCTTGAGCATGTGGCGCAGATCTTCATAGGCCGCCACGCGGAACACCCAGCTCCGCCGTGCAAAGCAGGTGGCGAGCTGGAAATCGGTCAGGTAGGCGCGGCCGTCGCGGCCGACCAGCCAGTTCTGTTCCTTCGCCAGATCGTTGTGGCAGATGCCGGCGCGGTGCAGCCGGTGCAGCGCCTGTTTTGCGGAACGGAAATAGGCGATGTCGCCGTGCGGCTTTGCCAGGTGCAGCGCCACACCGTCGATGAAGCCGCGGACCAGCGTGCGCCTTCCGGCCCACAGCAGCTTTGGGCCGACGTCGAGATCGCGGGCGCGTTGCAGCGCCCGGCGCTCGCGCGAGAACAGATGTAGCGCCAGCCCGAAAGACCACCACGGCACCTCGTCGAGGCGGCGCAGCACGCCGTCGACCTCGCCACCGTCGGTCCGGAAGCGACCGCGTTCGACGATGGAGAACACGTCGCGCTTGAGCAGCACGCCGTCACGCCAGCGGGCCGCAAGCAGTGCGGCGTCGTCTTTGGGCAGGCTCATGGTGCGCTCACGCCGCCGCCGCGAAGCGGAGATGGTCGGCGATCCAGTGGTCGAGATCGGCCAAAGCGCGAGCGCTCATGGCCTGCTTCTTTGCGACCGACTTCTCGCTGCCGCGCAGCCGCGAACCGTCGGGCTTCCTGGTTGGCGGGTTCGCCAACGGCGGGAACAGGCCGAAATTGATATTCATGGGCTGAAATGAGCGCGGGCCGCTTTCGATAGTCTCGATATGGCCACCGGTGATGTGGCCGAGCAGCGAGCCCAGCGCCGTCGCTGCCGGCGGCGGCGCCAGCTCGTGCGAACGCGCATTGGCGGCTGCATACAGGCCGGCGATCAAGCCGATACTCGCGGATTCCACATAGCCCTCACAGCCCGTCATTTGGCCGGCAAAGCGCAGCCGTGGCTGGGCGCGTAGCCGAAGCTGCTGATCGAGCAGCTTTGGCGAGTTGAGGAAGGTGTTGCGATGCAGGCCGCCGAGCCGGGCGAACTCGGCATTCTCCAACCCCGGAATGGTGCGGAAGACGCGAAGCTGCGCGCCGTGTTTCAGCTTGGTCTGGAAACCGACGATGTTGTAGAGCGTGCCTAGCTTGTTGTCCTGGCGCAGCTGCACGATTGCGTAAGGCTTGACCGTGGGATTGTGCGGATTAGTCAGCCCGACCGGCTTCATCGGCCCGTACCGCAGCGTCTCATGGCCGCGCTCGGCCATCACCTCGACCGGCAGGCAGCCGTCGAAATAGGGCGTGCTGGTCTCCCAGTCCTTGAAGTCGACCTTCTCGCCCTCGAGCAGCGCCGCGACGAAGGCATCGTACTGTTCCTTCGTCATCGGGCAGTTGATGTAGTCAGCGCCGTTGCCGCCGGGCCCGACCTTGTCGTAGCGCGACTGAAACCAGGCGACGTTCATGTCGATGGAATCGCGATGCACAATGGGCGCGATCGCATCGAAAAAGGCCAGCGCGCTTTCGTCTGTAAGCCGCCGGATCGCCTCCGCCAGCGGCGCTGAAGTGAGGGGGCCGGTTGCGACGATGACGTTGCTCCATTCTGCGGGCGGCAGGCCCGCGACCTCTCCGCGCGCGATCTCGATCAGCGGATGCTCGTGCAGCGCCTTGGTCACGGCGGCGGAAAAGCCGTCGCGGTCGACCGCCAGTGCGCCGCCGGCGGGCACCTGGTTGGCGTCGGCGGCACGCATGATCAGCGAGCCGAGCTTGCGCATTTCGGCGTGCAGCAGCCCGACGGCATTGTTGGCAGCATCGTCCGAGCGGAAGGAGTTGGAGCAGACCAGCTCGGCGCACCCGTCGGTGCGGTGCGCCTCCGTCATCCGCTGCGGGCGCATTTCATGCAGCACCACAGGGATGCCGACGCTCGCGATCTGCCAGGCAGCTTCTGAGCCGGCAAGGCCCGCGCCGACGACGTGCACGGGGCCGGAGATTGATTTGGGGGTTGTCATGGCGCCGCAGGGTTAGCGCGTTTTCGATGCCTGCGCACCTGCGCTGAAGCGTTCCAGAGACGACAACGCCCGCACGGGGCGGGCGTTATCCGTCTATTCCGGGTGGAACGGGTTTCAGCCGCTGTAAGTGCCGGCTGCAACGCGCGGAATGTCCGCGCGATCAAGCCCGATGTCGGCCAGTTCGCGATCACTGAGCTGGGACAGCTCGGCGAGATTGCGCCGATAGTCCCGGAACGCCTGGATCATGCGGATGAGCGAGAGCAGCATTGGTAGTCTCCTTAGTATTCCGATTCAGCCTTTGGAGGGCGGCCAAATCGTTGAAATGAATATAGAAGACCATGTTGCGTCGCAGTAGTCCAAATGTTGCGATGCAGCTAAATGGAAAGTGCATGGCTCGGATAAGGGGTGCTTAACCTCTTGGTCAGAACTCTCGTCACAGAAGATGGGACGGCTTTTTCGTGTTTGATATAGATCAGGTCCCTTGAAAAGCATAGACATTATTGCTCTGGTGAGGTCTCTCCTATGAGCTTGCGAAGATGCCTCCCGGCCTCTCCAACCGAGGCTTTGCTGGCTGTTCTGAAGAGAAAGTTTCCTTTGTTTCCCATGCGTGATTCGCATGCGTTAAGATAAGTGAATATGCATTCATTTTATTAGACAATCGAAAAGGTGGGCGAAACCAGACAGCCGTGATCGAGAGGGCGCGGCTAAAAGGAAAAATATCGCTGTGTCGCGGCGCTCGAACGGGTGGTCTGTCCCGTCCCTTGGATCAAGGAGCGCGCGAGAGCTGGGTGGCGAAATAGCCGATGGTCTTCGAATAGACCTCGCTCTTGTTCCACTCCTTGATGACGGCAAAATTGGCGCCGCCCGGCTCCCAGTCCTTGCCGCGCTGCCAGCCCTTGCTGGCGAGGAAATTCGCGGTCGAGGCCAGCACATCGGGCACGCTGCGCACGAGATCGCGCCGGCCGTTGCCGTCGAAATCCACGGCATATT
>DASWVJ010000089.1:0-30294 GCA_036406295.1 Bradyrhizobium sp. | reverse complement strand
TGGTAGCGGGGGAGGGACTCGAACCCCCGACCCCAGGATTATGATTCCCGTGCTCTAACCAGCTGAGCTACCCCGCCACGGTGTTCGGCGGCGGCTGACTTGAGCCGCATGGTGCGCGAACGCGCGGCATATAAGGAGCGGGTTGCTGGCCTGTCAAGCAAACCTGCTGCCCGGTCCAGGTGCCTGCAACTTCGCCTTATTTCGGACGGACCGACCCGTCGCCGCCGGGGCTGCCGGGTGGCGGAATCACGGGCGTATTGCCGGACTCGGGCGCCGGCGCGCGCATTTCGGGATCAACGTCCGCAGGCGGGCACAATACGCCGTCGGATTGCGCGAGCTTGTCGCCGAGCGGCTCGCGGCTCTGTCCTGTGGTCTGGCCTTCCGGCGCGGCGCCGGGATGAGCGCCCCTCTCCATCGGCGCGCAATTTTGCGGCCGGTTCGGCGCAGGTGGCGCGGTCTGCTGCGGCGGAGTTGCAGGGGCCGGCGGCGCCTGCGCCAGCGCGGAACCGGCCGAGGCCAGCAATATCGATAGAGCGAGGATCGTGCGTTTCGTCGGCATAGGAACAAAACGGCGGCAGGGCTGCAATGTTCCTGCAATGAGAGATCACGACTTGCGATAACGGATCAGCGAAAAGTGCCCCATCGGCGGCATCGGGCGGCGCTCGGCGAGCGTGACGCCGCCGTGTTTGGCAGCCCAGTTCGCCAGGCGCTCCCACGGAAATTCCGGACGCCAGCCGAGCCGGCGCGCCAGCGGCGCAAAGGCAAGCTCGAAGGCGCGGCGCGGGCCGCTCTCTGCGCCGATATGATTGACCAGGATCAGTTCGCCACCCGGTTTCAGCACGCGGACGAAATCATCGAGCGTAGCTTCCGGATCCGGCACCGCGGTGATGACATATTGCGCGACCACCGCATCGAACGACGCGTCCTTGAAGGCAAGATTTCTTGCGTCCATCACCGCCAGCGCCTCGACATTGGAAAGCCCGAGCGCCCGCACGCGCTGCTGCGCCTTGCGCAGCATCGACTCCGAAATATCGACGCCGCAAAGCCTGGTGCTGCGCGAATAGTCCGACAACGACAGCCCGGTGCCGACGCCGACGTCGAGCACACGCCCGCCGATGCGATCGGCCTCCGCGATGGTGGAGCGCCGACCCTCGTCGAACACCTTGCCGAACACGAGATCATAGATCGGCGCCCAGCGGTCATACGCCTTGGTGACGCCAGTGAGATTGATGTCCCCCATCCCCTGCCCTGACTCTACGCTTTATGTTTGCGCATGATCCTGTCCGAAAACCGGTATCCATCTTTCGGGATCATGCGCATTATCCGCGCACTTCCTCGGCCAACGGCGCGGCCATTTCCCGTTCGGCGAATTTCGCGGACGCGCTCTTGATGAATCCGCCGCCGAGCACGCGCGCTTGTCCCGAAGCCGCATCGTAGAACACGCAGGCCTGTCCGGGCGAGACACCTTCCTCGCCGGCGACGAGTTCGACCTCATAGCCGTCCTTGCCCGCGCGCAGCCATGCCGGCTGCGGCGGCCTCGTCGAACGCACGCGCACGAACATCTCGATGCCGTCGCCGATCACGGAGGCAAGCGCACCGTCGCCGATCCAGTTGACGTCGCGCAGCACGATGCGATCCATGCGCAGCGCCTCGCGCGGGCCGACCACGACGCGGCGACGATCCGCATCCAGCCGCACCACATAGAGCGGCGCACCCGACGCAATGCCGAGACCCTTGCGCTGTCCGACGGTGAAATGCGCGATCCCGTGGTGGCGGCCGAGTACGCGTCCGGTGAGATCGACGATGTCTCCTGGCTCCATCGCATTCGGCCGCAGCCGGCCGATGATGTCGGTGTAGCGGCCGGTCGGCACGAAGCAGATGTCCTGACTGTCCTGCTTGTCGGCGACCTCCAGCCCAAAGCGCCGCGCGAGCTCGCGCACTTCAGGCTTGTTCTTGTCACCGAGCGGGAAGCGCAGAAAGTCGAGCTGCTCGCGCGTGGTCGCAAACAGGAAATAGCTCTGGTCGCGATCGCTATCCGCCGCGCAGTGCAGCGCGCGCGATCCGTCGGGCAGGCGACGCGAGGCGACGTAGTGGCCGGTGGCAAGTGCAGCGGCGCCAAGCTCGCGCGCAGTCTCCAGGAGGTCGCGGAACTTGACGGTGCGGTTGCATTCGATGCAGGGCACCGGCGTCTCGCCGTGGGCGTAGCTGTCGGCGAAATTGTCTATCACGGACTCGCGGAAGCGGCTCTCGTAATCCAGCACGTAATGCGGGATGCCGATCGAGGCCGCAACGTTGCGGGCATCGTGAATGTCGCGCCCGGCGCAGCAAGCGCCTTTGCGATGCGTCGCCGCGCCATGATCGTAGAGCTGCAGCGTGATACCGACCACGTCATAGCCTTGCGACTTCAACAGCGCAGCCGTCACCGACGAGTCGACGCCGCCGGACATGGCGACCACGACACGGGTGTCTTCGGGGCGGCCTTCGAGATCGAGACTGTTGCGCATGGCTCCGGTTGGTCGATGCGGTCGCGGCAGGCCAACTGCTCGCGATTGGAATTGGCGGCTCAAGCCCTCGAGTTGAAAGGCCCTGGGGCGCGCGGTTTTTGTAGAACGAGTAGCCTCGCCGGATGGTCCGGCGGGTGCGCTCTTTAATATAGGCCGTATCGGCGTGAAGCAATCACACGTGGTCGCATTTGGACAGGCTCCAAGGGCCACGGCAAATCTTGCCGCCGGGCAGAAAAAGCGCGCGGTTCCGGGTTATGACCGCGGCGCCGCTTCTTTCGTAAGATTATGAAATATAAGGTATTTTTGCGACGATATCGACTGGCCCGGTCCTTGCTGACTGGGAAGGCGAGTTCCTTTCCGAGAGGCCGCCCGTGGTCAGCGTTACGCCCGATATCACCGCCAGCACTTCCTTCCAGGCCCCCCCGCCACGAACCAAGGCCGAGGCCTCCCCGGCCAACGACAGCTTTGCCTCGCTGGTCGATAGCAACACCACGGCTGCTGCCAATAATAGTGACCGCGCCCAGGATCGTGCGCAGGACGCCTCGGGCCGCCAGGCGGCTTCCGACAAGCGCGCCGCCCGGCGCGACGACGCTGCCTCCGACAACGGCCAATCGCGCGACGCCAGGACCGGCAAGCCCGGACGCAACGAGGTCGAAGACCGCAACGTCGCTACCGCCGACCGGGCCGGCACCGACAAACCTGCAGAGGCCGGCACGAACAAACGCGCCAAAACGACGTCCTCCGCCGGCAAGACCGAGGACTCGAAGTCGGCTGAAAAGCCCTCTGCCGATGAAACGGAAGCGGCCGATTCCACTGATACCCAGGCCGCCGACCAGGCGCGCACCGAATCCGGCGCCGTGGCGACGGCGATCGCCGCCGTGGTCGCAACCGATGCACAAGCTCCCGTCACGCCTGCGGCCATCTCGACCACGACGGCCGGCGCCGGACCGCTGGCGATTGCGGCCACGGCCAACGCCGTCGTGACGGAAGCGGCCGGCACGCTGGCTGCGAAAAAAGACGCGGCAGCCGAGATGAAGGCCGACGCGCAAGCAAAAGCCGGTGAAGATGCGACGACGACCCCCACAATCGCATTGACGATTCCGGCAACGCGGCCGCCGGCGGCAAAGACCGCCGCAGCGAAGGCTTCGACTGAGGTCAGCGACGCCGCATCATCAGACGAGTCCGAGGCTTCATCGACCTCGACCGGAACACAGGCCACCAACGCGGCCATCACCTCCGGCACCGAGCAGCCGGCAGGGGCAAAAGCGAACGTCAAGAACGCTCATACAACCGCAACGACCGAATCGGCCGGCGCCCAGTCACCCTCGGCGACAACGGCCCACCTCAATCCGGCCAGCCATGATGCTGCGTCCGGCCAGTCGAATACGCACGCGAACACCGTGCAGGCCGCGCCTTCCTTTCAGCCGCTCATGCATACGGCGACGCAGCCGCAGCCTTCGTTCACCGTCACCGCAGCGACGCCATCGACCGCGGTGCCGCTCTCGGGACTTGCTATGGAGATCACCGCGTCCGTGCGCAGCGGCAAGAGCCGCTTCGAGATCCGGCTCGATCCCGCCGACCTCGGCCGCATCGATGTCCGCATCGACGTCGATCGCAACGGCCAGGTGACCTCGCACCTGACGGTCGAGAAGCCGGAGACGCTGTCGATGCTGCGCCAGGACGCACAGCAATTGCAGCGCGCGCTGAACGATGCCGGACTTTCCACCGGCAACAGCGGCCTGCAATTCTCCCTGCGCGACCAGTCGTCCTCCGGGCAGAACGGCAACCAGCCCAATCCCAACGCGCAGCGCCTGATCGTCACCGAGGAGGAAATCGTGCCGGCCGCGGTTGCGGGCAGCTATGGCCGCATGCTGGGTAGCAGCGGCGGGGTAGATATTAGGGTTTAAGGAGAGCGCCATGGCCGTCGATGCAACCATGCCGAACCCGGTGGTCTCCGCCCCGGGCACCAACAACGGCACCAATTCGAGCAACAATTCCTCGTCGAACAACACCGCGACGATCGCGAGCAATTTCCAGACCTTCCTGACGCTGCTGACCACGCAGCTGCAGCACCAGAACCCGCTCGACCCGCTCGATACCAACCAGTTCACCGCCCAGCTCGTGCAGTTCGCCGGCATCGAGCAGCAGATGAAGCAGAACGACCAGCTCGCCTCGCTGATTGCAATCGAGAAAAGTGCGCAGTCGACCCAGGCACTGGTCTATGTCGGCAACACCGTGGCCGTGGACGGCAGCAAAGCCCAGTTCGACAACTCGGCGACCTGGAATCTGAACGCGCCCACCGACATGGACGCCACCGTCACCATCACCAATTCGGCCGGGCAGAACGTCTATACCGGCAACTACTCGCTGAAGAAGGGCGATTTCAGCTTCGTGTGGGACGGCAAAGGCAACGACGGCGTGCAATGGCCGCAGGGTACCTACACCCTGACCGCGACGGGTAAGGATTCCTCAGGCAATAGCGTGGCAATCTCCACCGAAGTCCAGGGCATCGTCGATTCGGTCGACCTCACTGCCTCGCCGCCGCTGCTCTCGATCGGCGGCCAGAGCTATACCACCGATCAGATCAAGCGCGTGGTACGGCCAAGCTCAAGTTCTAGCTGAGCTTCTTAACGTTCGATTAGAACTTCTTAACGTGAATTAACCAATTCAGCCCGCAAGCCATTGATCTTGCGGGCGGGATTTTGGGCATTTTGAAGGAGATTCGTATTGAAGCCTTGGGCTTAGGTAAATTTTAAGCGGGGCGGCGTAGCTTTCTCACTGTGAGTTCAGTGGTTGAGAGTTTGTGAGTACGCCATGACAGAACCCCATCGCCCGAGGGTCAAATACGTCATCGGGCCTGACGGCAGTCCGTTGACCATTGCGGATCTTCCCGCGCCAGGCACCAAGCGGTGGGTCATTCGCCGCAAAGCGGAAGTTGTCGCCGCCGTTCGGGGTGGCCTGCTCTCCCTCGAGGAGGCCTGCAGCCGCTACACGCTGACGGTCGACGAATTCCTCTCCTGGCAGTTCTCGATCGACCAGCACGGTCTGGCCGGCCTGCGCACCACCCGCATCCAGCAGTACCGCCAGTAAGTTCTCCCATATCGTATTTGATGAAAACCGGCCTCGTTTTGCGAAGCCGGTTTTTCTCATTTTTGAATTTCGTTTCCCCCGTTAACCCTCGTTAACCAGTTGGAAACCATACCCTAGGCAATAATTGCCCACCTCGGCCGGTTCGGGCCGAATCCCTGGGGGCAGTTGGTGCAAAGTCTCGTTGCTTTCCTAAGAAGCCTGGGCGCGGCGCGGCTGACGGCGATGGTGGCGGTCACCGCCGCCCTGATCGGCTTCTTCGCCTTCGTCATCATGCGCGTCACCACGCCGCAGATGACTACCCTCTTCACCGACCTCTCGGCCGAGGACTCTTCGGCCATCATCAAGGATCTCGAGCGCCAGGCGATCCCCTTCGAGCTGCGCAACGAAGGCGCCGTGATCATGGTGCCCAAGGACAAGGTGACGCGGCTGCGCATGAAGCTCGCCGAGAGCAACCTGCCCAAGGGCGGCGGCGTCGGCTACGAGATCTTCGACAAGTCGGACGCGCTGGGCACGACGAGCTTCGTCCAGAACATCAACCACATGCGCGCGCTGGAGGGCGAGCTCGCCCGCACCATCCGCGCCATCGACCGCATCCAGGCCGCGCGCGTCCACCTGGTACTGCCGGAGCGGCCGCTGTTCTCGCGCGAGACCCCGGAACCGTCGGCCTCCATCGTGGTGCGGGTGCGCGGCGCATTGGAGCCGCAGCAGATCCGCGCCATCCGCCACGTCGTGGCCTCCGCCGTCAACGGGCTGAAGCCGCAGCGGGTCTCGATCGTCGACGAGGCCGGCCAGCTGCTTGCCGACGGCGCCACCACCGATGCCGAAAACGCTGTCGGCGAAGAGCGTCGCACCGCTTTCGAGAAGCGGCTGCGCAAGCAGGTCGAGGACATCGTCTCCTCCGTGGTCGGCCAGGGCCGCGCCCGCGTCCAGCTCTCCGCGGACTTCGACTACAACAAGGTGACGCAGACTTCCGACCGTTTCGACCCGGAGGGCCGCGTCCTGCGATCGAGCCAGACGCGGGAAGAATCCTCCGCCACTGCCGAAAATAACGGCCAGGTTACCGTCAATAACGAGTTGCCCGGCCAGCAGCGCAACGACGGCACGGCTTCCGCCCGCGAGCAAAGCAAGAAGAGCGAAGAGACCAACAATTACGAGATCTCGCGCACCACCAAGACCGAGGTGACCGAGGCCGGCCGTGTCAATCGTATCTCGGTGGCGGTGCTGGTCGACGGCATCTATACCAAGAACGACAAGGGCGAGATGGTCTACCAGGACCGCACCAAGGAGCAACTCGATCGCATTGCCGCGCTGGTGCGCTCGGCGATCGGCTTCGAACAGAAGCGCGGCGACCAGGTGGAAGTCGTCAATCTGCGCTTTGCCGAGCCGCCGGCCGTTCCGGGTCTCGTCGAGCCGGCCGGCTGGCTCGCCATGTTCCAGTTCACCAAGGACGACGTCATGTACGTCATCGAACTTGGCGTGATGATGCTGCTCGGCCTTGTCGTGCTCTTCATGGTGATCCGTCCGCTGGTCAAGCGGATCCTCGCGGCCGAGGTCATTCCGGGCCTGACCGACGCCGGCGCGGCGCAGGCGCTGGCGGATGCCAGGGCCGGTGAGGCCGGCGGCGGATCGGGCCAGCCGTTGCTGCCGCCAGGCACTACCGCGGCCTCGCTGATCGACGTCGCGCAGGTCCAGGGCCAGGTCCATGCCCAGGCTGTGCACCGCGTCGGAGAGCTCGCCGAACGCAATCCCAACGAAACCGCCTCCATTATCCGTCAATGGCTCGCCGAAGAAACCCAGCCCGCGTGATCCGACATGGCCGTACCGCAGCAATCCAACGCAGCCGACATCACCACAGTCATCTCCTCGCTGGCGAGCCGGCAGAGCAACCGTCCCAAGGCCAAGCCGCTGAGCGGGCCAAAGCGCGCCGCCATCCTGATGCTAGCGCTCGGCGAGCAATATGGCGGCAAGATCTGGTCGCTACTCGACGACGACGAGGTACGCGACCTGTCGATCCACATGTCCACGCTCGGCACCGTCGAGGCTGACACTGTCGAGGACCTCTTGCTCGAATTCGTCTCGCGCATGTCGGCCTCCGGCGCGCTGATGGGCAATTTCGACGCCACCGAGCGGCTGCTGCAGCAATACCTGCCGGCCGAGCGCGTCACCGGCATCATGGACGAAATCCGCGGCCCCGCCGGCCGCAACATGTGGGAGAAGCTCTCCAACGTGCAGGAAGAGGTGCTCGCCAACTATCTGAAGAACGAGTACCCGCAGACCATCGCAGTGGTGCTTTCCAAGCTGAAGCCGGAACATGCCGCACGCGTGCTGGCGATCCTGCCGGAGGACATGGCGCTCGACGTCGTCAACCGCATGCTGAAGATGGAGGCGGTGCAGAAGGAAGTGATCGAGCGCGTCGAGCAGACGCTGCGTATCGAATTCATGTCGAACCTGTCGCAGACCCGCCGCCGCGACGCCCATGAGGTGATGGCGGAAATCTTCAACAATTTCGACCGTCAGACCGAGACCCGCTTCATCACCTCGCTGGAAGAAGACAACCGCGAGGCGGCCGAGCGCATCAAGGCGCTGATGTTCACCTTCGACGACCTGATCAAGCTGGATTCCGGTTCCGCCCAGACGCTGATGCGCAACGTCGACAAGGAAAAACTCGCCGTCGCGCTGAAGAGCGCCAACGAGGAGGTGCGCGGCTTCTTCCTCGGCAACATGTCTACGCGCGCCGGCAAGATGCTGCTCGACGACATGGCGGCGATGGGTCCGGTTCGGCTGCGCGACGTCGACGAGGCGCAGGCGCTGCTCGTCAACCTCGCCAAGGATCTTGCCGCCAAGGGCGAGATCACGCTGACCAAGAATCGCGCCGACGAGGAGCTGGTGTACTGATGGCTGCACCGGCAAAATTCCTGTTCGACGTCGACTTCTCCGCCCCCGACAAGCGGGAAAAGCCGGCAACGCCGGCCGAGATCGCCCAGAAGATCGCGGAAGCCGAGGCGCGCGCCTATCGTGCCGGCTACGATGCCGCGCAGCGCGAGGCCAAGGTGGAGAGCGACCGTCGCGCCGCATTGGCATTGGAGGAGATCGGCATCGCCATCAGGGGCATCGCCTCGCGCTTTGCCGGCATCGAAACGCGGATGGAAACCGAGGCGGTCGACGTCGCCGTCGCGGTTGCCAGAAAGCTCTGCGCCGAGCTAATCGCACGCGAGCCGCTTGGCGAGATCAACGCACTGGCGTCGGATTGCTTCTCGCATCTGGTGTCGACGCCGCACCTGGTGGTGCGGATCAACGACAGCCTTTACGACGCCGCGCGGACGCAGATCGAGCGGCTGGCGGCACAAGCCGGCTTCGAAGGCCGGCTGGTGATCCTGGCGGAGCCTGCGATTGCCACCGGCGACTGCCGAATCGAATGGGCCGATGGCGGCGTGGTGCTGGATCGGGCCGCGATCGAGGCCAAGATCAGTGAACTTGTCGGGCGCTACATGGCGTCCCGCAACGAGGCCGGACAGGCCTGAGGATGAGGCAAGGATGAGCCATGAGTGATACCGACGCACAAGTCCCGCTTCCCGACCTCAACGCCGCCGATGCGCCGCCGACCGCCGGCGACATCGGCTATCACGACGACGAAAACGCCTCGCGCATCGCCGCCGACCTCGAGGCGGTGTTCGACGTGCCGGTGCAGGTTTCCGCCGTGCTGGGACGGTCAAAGATGGATGTCGGCGAGCTCCTGAAGCTCGGTCCCGGCACCGTGCTCGAGCTCGACCGCCGCGTCGGCGAATCCATCGACATCTACGTCAACAACCGCCTGGTGGCGCGCGGCGAAGTGGTGCTGGTCGAGGACAAGCTCGGCGTCACCATGACGGAAATCATCAAGGCGGATCGCAGCTGACGCGTCCCCGCAGGCGACAAGGCGCATAACCGGCGCAAAGGATAAGAACAGGAGACACTCATGCGGCTTCTCATCGTTGGCACACTGAAGGGGCAGCTCACCACCGCCACCAAGATCGCGATGGACAATGGCGCCTCGGTGACCCATGCCGAGGGCAACGAGCAGGCGATGAGCGTGCTGCGCAGCGGCAGGGGCGCCGACCTCCTGATGGTCGATGTCGGCCTCGACATCCGCGACCTCGTGATGCGGCTGGAAGCCGAGCACATCCACGTGCCGATCGTGGCCTGCGGCATCACCAACGATGCCCGCGCCGCGGTCGCCGCCATCCATGCCGGCGCTAAGGAATACATCCCGCTGCCGCCCGATCCCGAGCTGATCGCGGCCGTGCTCGCCGCGGTCGCCAACGACTCGCGCGACCTCGTCTATCGCGACGAGGCGACGGGCAAGGTGATCAAGCTGGCGCAGCAGATCGCGGGCTCCGATGCCTCCGTTATGATCACCGGCGAGTCCGGCACGGGCAAGGAAGTGCTGGCGCGCTATGTGCATTCACGCTCGGCGCGCGCAAGAAAGCCGTTCATCTCGATCAACTGCGCGGCGATCCCCGAGCATCTGCTGGAATCCGAGCTGTTCGGCCATGAGAAGGGCGCGTTCACCGGCGCGGTCGCCCGCCGTATCGGCAAGTTCGAGGAAGCGAGCGGCGGCACGCTGCTGCTCGACGAAATTTCCGAGATGGACGTGCGGCTGCAATCGAAGCTGCTGCGCGCGATCCAGGAACGCGTGATCGACCGCGTGGGCGGCACCAAGCCTGTAGCCGTCGATATCCGCATCATCGCGACGTCGAACCGCAATCTGCAGGACGCGGTGCGCGAGGGCACCTTCCGCGAAGACCTGCTGTTCCGCCTCAACGTCGTCAACCTGAAGATCCCGCCGCTGCGCGAGCGCCCCGCGGATATCCTCGAGCTGGCGCAGCACTTTGCCAGGAAATATGCCGAGGCCAACGGCGTGCCGCTGCGGCCGCTGTCGACGGAAGCCAAGCGCGTGCTCACCACCAACCGCTGGCAGGGCAACGTGCGCGAGCTGGAAAACACCATCCACCGCGCGGTGCTGATCGGTCAAGGCGACGAGATCGGCGCCGAGGCCATCATCACGCCGGACGGCGATCGTCTCGACCTTGCCAAGACCGCGCCTGCCGTGGCGCACGCCACGCTCGCCGCCGAGCAGGTGACGCGCGCCCTGGTCGGCCGCACAGTCGCCGACGTCGAGCGCGACCTGATCCTGGAAACGCTGAAGCACTGCCTGGGCAACAGAACCCATGCCGCCAACATACTCGGCATCTCGATCCGCACCTTGCGCAACAAGCTCAACGAATACGCCGACGGCGGCATCCCGATTACGCCGGCTGGATCAGGTGACTATCATCGGGCGGCGGCCGGGTAACCACCGTCCTTGCAGGCAACAAACGAAGCAACGAGGGGGCTATGCCGGTATATTGCTCACGAATAGCTCGGCGTGTCAGGCTTGCGGAAAATATGTATGGGATCACCGGGCGTGAAATCCCGACCGGTGAAAGCCACATAGGCATAGAGCGCGAGATAGGCGATCGCGAGCGCGCCGACAACGTAGAAGGCCCAGGTGGCGAGACGTTTCATCAAACCTGCGCAAGGTTGGCGTAGCGCGCATCCTGCGCGCCAACGCCTTCTAACCTCTGAGATCCGGAATGACCAGTCTCGGTGCCGCCATCGCGGCGGGAGAATGTCGGGTCCTGCTTCTCGATCTCAAGCCTTGTGAAACACCAGCGTGCGCAGCTCGATGCTCTCGCGCGGCGCGGCGCCGGCCGGAGCCGTCGGATCGATAAAGGCGGTGTGCGGCACGAAGCGGGTGCGGCCGTCGGTCGCGGAATCATAGCACTTGAGCAGCAGCGCCTCGTCGGCCGTCATGCGCGGGACGTAGTACCAGCGGTGGGCGGGGTTGTACCTGACCGAGTAGGTTTCGCCCTTCCGGTTGGGGTAGATCAGGTCTGAAGCGACGAGATCTTCCTGATCGACGGTCCGGCCATCGGCCATGGCCAGCGGCGCATCGAGAACAGGCCCGCGGATCGGACGCCAGAGATTGATGACCTGCACGCGTCCTTTGACAAGTTCGTCCGCCTCCTCAGGCAAATGCTCAAAGACTCGATTGCGGCCGGACAAGTCGGTCTGGTCGACGTGGATGCGGTTCGCCGGCTGCCGCGGTCCGGCACCCCTCACGTCCGCCGCACCTTCCACACGCTTGCGCACGGTGTGATCGAAAATGACGACCCGGTCGGCGCCGAGCGTGGCCCGGAGAAAAGCTTCTACCGCGGGATAGTAGACGCGCCTGATCTCCTGGTCGTCATAAAAGTCCTTCACGGCGGTCGGATGCCGCACCAGGGCAAAGCCTTCACGATCCAGCGACAGGTTTGGTGCTATCGGCCGCGCGTCGAAGATCGGCACCGTATGCGGTTCCGGCAGCGCTGTGCTCTTCGGCTCCCCCTGGGGCGGGTCGAAGGCATAGGTTCGCGGCTTGCCGGGCGTGGGGGCGAGATAGTTCAGTTCAGCCGTGACGAAGGGAAGCGATTCGATTTTTTGTTCCTGCAGGCCCATGGCAGCAATCTCCCGGACATTGTCATCGTATTGATCTTGGTAGCCCTACGCCCGCCGGAAAGACGACTCTGAAAAAAAGCAATGTTGCTGTCGGCACTGAATGTCGCCGTAGAAAATCATTCTTGCGAGTGCCTGCGGCTCGACGCGCTCCTTCGAGCAGCCCAGCGAAAACGCATTGCAGCCCCGCGCCAAACCGCGTTCGAGGTCGGCAACGAGATTTCAGCCTGCCGCGACCTTCGACGGCGTGACGTGGACGGCAAGCTTGCCGTAGCGGTCCCTGAAGGCGTCGGTATCGATTTCTTCCAGCTGGATCGAGCCGTCGAGCACACCTTTCTTCCAGGCGTCGTGCTCGCTGTCGTGCCTGAATTCCGGCATCACTTCCCTGGCGAACAGCTCGAGCGACTCACAGATATGGTCGTGGCTGTTCTTGCCGGCCTGATTGAGCAGGATCACCTGGTCGATATGCGAGGTGCGGAAGCGCCGCAGTTTCTTCCGGAGCGTTTCCGGCGAGCCGATCAGGCCGCCACGCAGCGCCGCTTCCTGCGCCTCCGGATTCTCGCGCTTCCACTTGTTGTACTCGTCCCACATGTTGATGGTGCCGGGTGCCGGACGCTGGCGGTTCTGCGACTGCCCGTAATAGCGCAGCGCGAACTGGAAGAAGGTGGCGCCATCGGCGCGGCGCCGCGCTTCCTCGTCCGTCTCGGCGCACATGAAGAACGACACCAGCGCCATGTTCGGATTGATCTCGTAGTCGGCGAGCTTTTTCAGCCGCTTGGTGATCGCGTTGTAATAGGCGTGCACCCAGGCGTGCGCTGCTTCCGCGCTGACGAACTGGAAGCCGAGTGCGCCAAAGCCGTTCTGCCCGGCGCGCTCGATGGTCGGCAGTTGCGAGCAGGCCATCCATAGCGGCGGATGCGGCTTCTGCACCGGTTTCGGCACGACATTGCGCAAGGGGATATCGAAATACTTGCCGTGATGCTCGGTGCCGACCTTGGTGAACATCGGGAAGATCGCCTGCACGGCTTCCTCGAACACCTCACGCTTGGTCTCCATGTCGCGGCCGAACGGCGTAAGCTCGGTGATGGAAGCGCTCTCGCCCATGCCGAACTCACAGCGGCCGTTGGAGAGAAGATCGAGCACTGCGACGCGCTCGGCGACCCGCGCGGGATGGTTGGTGGTGAGTTGCAGGATGCCGTGGCCGAGCCGGATCTGTCTGGTGCGCTGGCTGGCGGCGGCAAGGAAGGATTCCGGCGCCGGCGAATGCGAATATTCTTCAAGGAAATGATGCTCGACTACCCAGGCGTAGTCGTAGCCCAGCCGATCCGCGGTCTCGAGCTGCGTCAGTGCATTCTGGTACAGCCTGAGCTCGTCGCCTTCCTGCCATGGCCTCGGCAGTTGCAGCTCATAGAAGATACCGAATTTCATGACGTCTCTCCCCGCGGCAATCTTTGTTGTTGCCTTCAGTCTATTCCCACGGGGATTTGAGTCCAACACCCGGCAATTTCCGCGGGGCGGGAGAACCGCCGGCACGCCAAAGGGCGCGCCTTAAGCCCGGCTCCGTTGCCGCGTCTTTGACGCCATCAAACCTTTATCGCGCCGCCTTCGCGCGGGCCACGTCGGCATCCTGCAGGAAATCGATCAGCTTCTGCAGCGGTCCTACCTCATCGATGTGATCCAGCATGTCGCGATATGCTTCCTGCGCCTTGGGCGGAAGCTTGTGGGCGATGCCCTGGTGACAGTCGATGCAGGTCTTGCCTTGCGCGAACGCAGTCTGATGCAGCTTCGAGGCGCGCGGCTCCTGCACGGCATATTCCATATGATCGAACTTGTGGCAGTTGCGGCATTCGCGCGAATCCGTGGTCTTCATGCCGCGCCAGACGCTCTTGGCCAGATCGAGGCGGTGCGCGGCGAATTTCTCCGGCGTGTCGATCGAACCCAGCATCTTGTGAAGCAATTCGTTCGACGCCTGGATCTTGCGAACGACCTTGTGACCCCATTCCTTTGGCACGTGACAGTCCGGGCAACTCGCGCGCACGCCGGTGCGATTCGAGTAATGCGGCGTGTTGCGATACTCGACGTAGACGTTGTCCTTCATTTCATGACAGGAGACGCAGAACTGCTCGGTGTTGGTCAGCTCCATCGCCCAATTGAAGCCGCCCCAGAATATGACGCCGACAGCAAAGCCGACGATGATGATCAATCCCCAGGCAAAGCGCGCGGTCGGCGAAAAAAACCACCGCCAGAGCCGTCCCAGGAGGCCTGGCCGCGGGGCTGCGGAAGCAGCGACAGTTTCGGTGTTGGCCATGGTCGCCTCACTTCGCCTGCGTCGCGTTCTTGAACATGTTGCCGACCAGCGGCTTCGCGTCCGCCTGCGGGACATGGCACTGCTGGCAGAAGTAGCGGGTGCCGGCGACCTTATCGAGCCGCACGCCCTGCCGATCGACGTAGTGTGTTTCCGAGATCTTCGGCGCGTTGACGCGCGTATTGCCGGGCCAGTCATGGCATCCCATGCAGGCATTGTTCTCGCCAGTGATCTGGTAACCGTCCACGCGGTGAGGAATCAGCGGCGGCTGCTGACGGTAAGCGCGCTCGAAGCCGCCCGCGGGCACGGATTGCTTGGCAGCATCGGGAGCCGCCGACGTATCGGTCAGCGGCGCCTCGCGCAGCCCCTTCGGCGCGCTGGTCTCCTGCGCGAACGGCTCCACCGCGGCCAGAGGAACTGCGAGAACCACGGCAAGCGCCGCAATCAATGGAGTAAATCGGACAAGCGTCATGGGATGCCCCTTTCAAGGACTGCGACGGGGTGAAGCGACGCGCGCAGCGGGAGCTGGCGCTGTCGCGGAATCGGCGGCGCGCGTGCCGTTGCGGGCGCGCAGGCTCAGATTGAAGACACGCTTGGAGCAGACATCGATGCACGCCCCACACAGCGTACAGTCGCCCGAGGTGATGACGGGGCCGGCGCCGGTGCGCTCACCGTTCAGAGCGGGGCTGATGACGTGCGGCTCCGGGCAGACGGCGAAGCAGTCCATGCAGTCGTTGCAGGCGGCGCGATTGTCGGCCGCCACGCGCAGCAGCGCGACCTTGCCGATCTGGCCGTAGAATGCGCCCACCGGGCAGAGGTGACCGCACCAGCCATGCTTCGCCACGAACAGATCGAAGACGAAGATCGCCGCCGCCCCGCCCGCTCCGAACCAAAGCCCGAAGACCAGCGCACGATGCAGCGCGGTAACCGGGTTGATCAGCTCCCACGCGATCGAGCCGGACAGGACCGAGGCGGCGAGGACCGCGCCGACGAAATAGAGCCGCAACTCCGGACGGATCTTGGCCGTGTATGTGATACCCAGCCGCCGCCTCAGCCAGGAGGCGAGATCGGCCACCGGATTGACCGGGCATACCCAGGCGCAATAGCTGCGCCCGCCGAGCAGCAGATAGCTGCCCAGAACGATCGCCGCGCCCAACGCCGAAAGCCCCTCGGGCCAATGCCGGGCCGCGAGCGACTGCAGGAAGATGAAAGGATCGGTCAGCGGCAGCGTGCCGAGCGTCATGGACGAAGCCAATGTGCCCTTCGCGATCCAGACGCCGAACAAGGGTCCCGACAGGAACAGCGCCAGAAAGAACAACTGGCTGATCCGGCGCAGCAGCAAAAACCGCGATGACGCCCAAAAACCTTTCTCCCGGCGCGCATCGAGATATGGCCTGGTCTTCGCGGTCATGGTGCGCCTCCCGCTTCAGGCTTGCGCACCGGCAGCTTGAGCGGCGCATCGACGAGCGCTCCCCCAGCTTTCTTCTTCTCTTCCCAGCCGCGCCGGTAGTGCTCGTCCTGCTTCAGCGCGGCGAGCTCGATCGGCAACACCTTGATGGCGGAGTCGCTCAGGACGCAGGATTTCTCGCACTTGCCGCAACCGGTGCAGTATTCGGCGTGGACCACGGGTTCGAAGATGGCGTGTTTCGCGGTGCGGGCGTTGTGCGAGGTCTCCAGCGTGATCGCCTTGTCGATCGCGGGACAGACCCGATAGCAAACGTCGCAGCGCAGTCCCTGCAGATTGAGGCAGGTTTCGCGGCTCGTGATCACGGCCACGCCCATCTTCGCTTTCGCAATGTCGGTGAGTGCGTGATCGAGCGCGCCGGTCGGGCATGCCTTGACGCAGGGAATGTCGTCGCACATCTCGCAAGGCACACGGCGCGCCACGAAGAACGGCGTTCCCACGGCCGGGCCATCAGCCCAATCGGCGAGGTGCAAGGTGTCGTACGGGCAATCGCGCACGCAGAGGCCACAGCGGACGCAGGCCGACAAGAATTCCTTTTCAGATCGCGCGCCCGGAGGCCGCAACGCCTGTGCGGGCTTGGCGCGCGAGGAGACACCGAGAGCGGTCAGCATCGTTACGGCGACGGCCGCGCCGCCGCCGAAACGTGCCATGTCCTGCAGCGCCTTGCGACGCCGCGGATCACCCGGAATGCCTGTACCCGAATCCGCCATGGTTCATTCCGTTCAGCTCAGGCGGATACCACGCGGCAGGCGCACTTCTTGAAGTCCGTTTCCTTCGAGATCGGACAGGTCGCATCGAGCGTGAGCTTGTTGGCGAGCTGGCTCTCATCGAAGAACGGAAAGTAGACGAGCCCGCGGGGCGGCTTGTTGCGTCCCTTGGTCTCCACCCGCGTGACCACTTCGCCGCGCCGGGTCTGGATCTTCACCGGCTGCCCGCGCAGCAGCTTCCGCTCGGCGGCATCCTCCGGATGCATGAACAAGGTTGCCGCCGGCACGGAGCGATGCAGTTCGGGCACGCGCCGCGTCATCGATCCGGAGTGCCAGTGTTCGAGCACGCGGCCGGTGCACAGCCACAGGTCAAACTCCTTGTCAGGCGATTCCGCCGCAGGCTCGACCGGACAGAAGATGATGCGCGCCTTCTTGTCCGGCTTGCCGTAGAAGGACATGCCCTCGCCCGGCTTCACATACGGATCGTAGCCTTCGCGGAAACGCCAGAGCGTCTCCTTGTTGTTGACTACGGGCCAGCGCAGGCCGCGCGCCTGGTGATACTGCTCGAAGTCCGCGAGGTCGTGGCCGTGCCCACGGCCGAACTTCGCATACTCCTCGAACAGGCCCTTCTGCAGGTAGAAGCCGAAGGCGGCGCTCTCGGAATTGTCAAAGCCCTTCTGGCAATCGGTGATCGGGAACTTGTTCACCTCGCCGTTGGCATAGAGCACGTCGAACAGGGTCTTGCCGCGCCATTCCGGCTTCTTGGCGATCAGCTCTTCCGGCCAAACCTCCTCGACCTTGAAGTATTTCGAGAACTCGATCAGCTGCCACAGATCGGAGCGCGCCTCGCCCGGCGCCTGCACCTGCTGCCGCCAGAACTGCGTGCGCCGCTCGGCATTGCCATAGGCGCCCTCCTTCTCCATCCACATCGCGGTGGGCAGGATGAGGTCGGCGGCGAGCGCCGTGACGGTCGGATAGGGATCGGACACGACGACGAAGGCAGCCGGATTGCGATAGCCGGGGTAACCCTCCTCGTTCATGTTCGGGGCGGTTTGCATGTTGTTGGTGCACTGGACCCAATAGGCGTTCAGCTTGCCGTCCTTCAGCATCCGGTGCTGCACCACGGCGTGGTAACCGATGTTGCCCGGCAGCGTGCCTTCGGGCAGTTGCCAGATCTTCTCCGTCGCCTCGCGATGCTTCGGGTTGGTGACGACCATGTCGGCCGGCAGGCGATGCGCGAAGGTGCCGACCTCGCGCGCGGTGCCGCAAGCCGAAGGCTGGCCGGTCAATGAGAACGGACCGTTGCCCGGCTCGGAAATCTTTCCGGTCAGCAGGTGCACGTTGTAGATCATGTTGTTGACCCACGTGCCGCGCGCGTGCTGGTTGAAGCCCATCGTCCAGTAGGAGACGATCTTCTTCTTGGGGTCGGCGTAGAGCTTGGCGAGCCGCTCCAGGTTTTCCTTCGGCACGCCGGAAGCCTTGT
Source organism: Bradyrhizobium sp. (assembly GCA_036406295.1). Classification (GTDB taxonomy): domain Bacteria; phylum Pseudomonadota; class Alphaproteobacteria; order Rhizobiales; family Xanthobacteraceae; genus Bradyrhizobium. The sequence continues at coordinate 12,227 of DASWVJ010000089.1, read as the reverse complement.
GGGCATAGTCGAGCGTGTAGGGCTCGAGCAGCTTCCTGTATTCGTCGAAGCTGATCTTGTCCTTGAATCCGGCCGGATCGAGCGCGCCGTCCTTGCCGGCCTTGTGCGAGGCGTTGATCGCCTTGACCTCGAGCGCATGCGTCGGGCGCAAGCCGTAGCCGATGTCGGTCACGGTCGAGGCGAACTCGACGTGCTTCGCGACGAAATCCTTGTTCACCGCGCCGGAATTGACGATGTAGTTCTGGATATAGTTGAGGATGGCGAGATCGCCCTGCGGCGTGAACACGAGCGGGTTGTCGGCCAGTTCGAACGAACGATGTTCGAAGGTCGAGAGTACGTGAACCTCGCAGCCTTCATGCGTCAGCCGGCGATCGGTGAGGCGCGACCACAGAATCGGATGCATCTCCGCCATGTTCGAGCCCCAGAGCACGAACGCGTCAGCCTGCTCGATGTCGTCGTAACATCCCATCGGCTCGTCGATGCCGAAGGTGCGCATGAAGCCGGCAACCGCCGACGCCATGCAGTGGCGCGCATTCGGATCGAGATTGTTGCTGCGGAAGCCGGCCTTGTAGAGCTTGGCGGCGGCATAGCCCTCCCAGATCGTCCATTGGCCTGAGCCGAACATGCCGACCGTCGAAGGCCCGCCTGCCTTCAAGGCCGCCTTCCATTTCTCGGCCATGAGCTTGAACGCGCCGTCCCAGGAAATCGGGGTGAATTCGCCGTTCTTGTCGAACTTGCCGTTCTTCATGCGCAGCAACGGCTGGGTCAGCCGGTCCTCGCCGTACATGATCTTCGACAGGAAGTAGCCCTTGATGCAGTTGAGCCCGCGGTTGACTGGCGCATCGGGATCGCCCTGGGTCGCAACGACCTTTCCGTTCTTGGTGCCGACGATGACGCCGCACCCGGTACCGCAGAAGCGGCAAACGCCCTTGTCCCACCTGATACCGTCGGTCTTGCCTGCCTGAGCCAGCGCCGCGTCCGGCAGGCTTGCTCCGATCGCCGAGGCGGCAGCAACCGCTGCCGCAGCCTTGAGCGTCTCACGACGTGTGGTCTTTAGCTCATTGGTACCGGTCAATTGCGTATCCATCGTCGCTCTCCGCTCAACGAATCTCTGGTTGCTGGGTCGGCGTGTCGACGCCGTCATTCAGGCTGGCGCGTGCACAGCACGCCGTGTTGTCATCGCAGGTGCTGTCGTGACAGGCCTCGTCGTCCTGGTCCGACTCGTCCACCGCGTGGAAGATCAGTGAGCCGGCAACGACGCCGGGCAGGCGGTGGATCGCCGCGATCTGATCAATCGCCATGGATGCCGGCGTGTCGACGACCGTCACCGCAAGGCGGTGCTCGCCGGATGCGGCGTGCAGCTCAACGCCGGGCAGCGCCGTGATCCTGGCCATGAGATCCGCTCCGGCATCCGGCGCGAGATAGACGGCAACGCCGCAGATATTCTGGGAATTAGCCATGACCGGCCACCAGCCTTGCAACTTCGGATACGAGCTCGACCCGCTCGCGAGGTACGATCGCGATTGCCTCGACCGGACAGACCGGGACGCAATCGCCGCAACCCGTGCAGGCCGCAGCATCGATGACCGCGCCGCGTCGCTCACGTGCAAGGATGCGGATGGCGGAGTGATCGCAAACTTCTGCGCAACGGCGGCAGGTAACGCCACGGGTCTCGACACAGGCGGTCGAGCTGGAGACCGTCGCCAGCAGAGCGGCCGGCGGCTTGTCGGTGTGCCGCTCGGGTTCAGCATTTCGGGATTCAGAAGGAAGGAAGGCGGCCAGCAAGGCGCGTCGTGATACCGCTAACGGCATGTACTCCAACGGGCCAAGCCCGCGCCCCAAGTTGTGTGCAACGAGATTGCTTCTTACGGAGAGCAGATCTCGGGTCGACTCCGTTGTCACCGTGCCACCGAAATCAATGTAGGCGCCGCCCACTGAAGCGTGTTGCGTTAGATCAATGGGGAGAGTCCGGGATGCCGCGGACGGTCGCGACATTTGCGGAATTTCAGATCGGCATGGCCGTCGGGATGGGCTTCAGCGGCCAAAGGCCGCCTCTCCTGGCCGCTTGACCAAAGTCAAGCAACCGATAGGATCGAGCCAGATCAAATCGGCAACAAATCACCCCTATCTTGCTGACTTAAAAGAGAGATTCGATGTCGATCGCTGGCGAGCGGACAACCGCACGGGCACGCCGCAGGCGGATGGAGATTTTCGCCTTCCTGTTTCTCACCGCCGTCATGATGCCTGCGCTCGCGGTCGCTGCGGTCGGCAGCTACGGCCTCGTCGTGTGGGTCTACCAGATGGTCGCCGGACCACCCGGCCCTCCCTCCAGAAACTGATCGCGAAGGACTCGTATTATGAGTGCTCCCCACGCCACTATTGACCGCCGCGCCCTGATCACGGGCCGCATCATCAATCCCGACCGCGTGGTGACGCCGCCGGAAGGCGAGATCGCCAGCATTCTCGTACAGGCGCGCCCCGAAAATCTCGACGAGGTCGCAGCCAGCATCGCGGCGCTCGCCGGATGCGAAATCCACGGCAGCGATCCCAGGGGGAAGCTGATCGTCGTGGTCGACGCGCCCGATACCGGTTCGCTGGGGAGCACCCTAAACACCATTTCGCTGCTGCCGCACGTGCACACGGCCTCGCTGGTATTTCACGCCACCGAGATCGGCTAGCCGCCGCCCACTTCGCCTGACGCCGGGAGAACCGCAATGACAACCCCCGAACTCGACCGCCGCCAGCTCCTCAAGCTCAAAGCCGCCGCAATCGCCGCGACTGCCGCCGGAATGCCGGCGCCTGCACTGGCCGCCAACGTCGTCACCGAGCGCAATGCGAGCGAACTGGACTGGAACAAGGCGCCCTGCCGATTCTGCGGCACCGGGTGCAGCGTCATCGTCGCCACCAAGGACAACCGCGTGGTCGCTACCCACGGCGACATCAAGAGCGAGGTCAATCGCGGCCTCAACTGCGTGAAGGGCTACTTCCTTTCCAAGATCATGTACGGCCATGACCGGCTGACGCGCCCGATGCTGCGCAAGACCAATGGCAAGTACGACAAGAACGGAGAGTTCACGCCCGTCAGCTGGGACGAAGCCTTCGACATCATGGCCGAGAAGTTCAAGGATGCGCTGAAAAAGCGCGGGCCGAGCGGCGTCGGCATGTTCGGCTCGGGCCAGTGGACGATCTGGGAAGGCTATGCTGCCGCCAAGCTGTTCAAGGCCGGCTTCCGCTCCAACAATATCGACCCCAATGCGCGCCACTGCATGGCCTCTGCCGTGGCCGGATTCATGCGCACCTTCGGCATCGACGAGCCGATGGGTTGCTATGACGACATCGAGGCGGCCGACGCCTTCGTGCTGTGGGGCTCCAACATGGCGGAGATGCATCCGATCCTGTGGACGCGGGTGACCGACCGCCGGCTGTCTGCGCCGCATGTCCGTGTCGCCGTGCTCTCCACCTTCGAGCACCGCTCGTTCGATCTGGCCGATATCGGCATGGTGTTCGTGCCGCAGACCGACCTCTACATCCTCAACGCCATCGCCAACCACATCATCAAGACAGGCCGGGTCAACAAGGCGTTCGTCGACGCACATACCACCTTCAAGCGCGGCCAGACCGATATCGGCTACGGCCTGCGTCCGGACCACCCATTGCAGAAGAAGGCGACGGGCGCCGCGAAGGCCAACGACGCCACCGACATGACCTTCGAGGAGTACGCCAAGTTCGTCTCGGAATATACGCTGGAGAAGGCGGCGGAAATGTCCGGCGTGCCGCTCAACCGCATCGAAGCGCTGGCCGAGATGTATGCCGACCCGAAGACCAAGGTGGTCAGCTTCTGGACCATGGGGTTCAACCAGCACACCCGCGGCGTCTGGTGCAACAACCTCGTCTACAACATCCATCTCCTGACCGGAAAGATCGCGACCCCCGGCAACAGCCCGTTCTCGCTCACCGGCCAGCCCTCGGCCTGCGGCACCGCGCGCGAGGTCGGCACCTTTTCGCATCGCCTGCCCGCCGACATGCTGGTCGCCAACAAGGCGCATCGCGACATCGCCGAGAAGATCTGGCAGCTGCCGGAAGGCACCATTCCCGACAAGCCCGGCTATCACGCCGTGCTGCAGAGCCGGATGCTGCGCGACGGCCAGCTCAACGCCTACTGGGTCCAGGTCAACAACAACCTGCAAGCCGGGGCCAACGTCAACGAGGAAACCCTTCCGGGCTTCCGCAATCCGGACAATTTCATCGTGGTGTCGGAAGCCTATCCGACGGTCACGGCGCTCGGCGCCGATCTGATCCTGCCCACCGCGATGTGGGTGGAGAAGGAAGGCGCCTACGGCAATGCCGAGCGGCGCACGCAGTTCTGGCACCAGCTCGTGGGCGCGCCCGGCGAGTCGCGCTCCGATCTCTGGCAGCTGATGGAATTTTCCAAGCGTTTCAAGATTGAGGAAGTCTGGCCGGAGGAACTGATCGCCAAGAAGCCCGAATATCGCGGCAAGACACTGTTCGACGTGCTCTACAGGAACGGCGTGGTGGACAAGTACCCCGCTTCCGACGTCGAGGCCGGCTACGCCAACGACGAAGCCAAGGCATTCGGCTTCTATCCGCAGAAGGGCCTGTTCGAGGAGTACGCAAGCTTCGGCCGCGGGCACGGCCATGACCTCGCGCCGTTCGACGTCTATCATCGCGAGCGCGGCCTGCGCTGGCCCGTCGTCAACGGCCAGGAAACCAAATGGCGCTTCAAGGAGGGCAGCGATCCCTATGTGAGGCAAGGCACCAACTACCAGTTCTACGGTTTCCCGGATGGCAAGGCGCGCATCTTTGCGCTGCCGTTCGAGCCGGCGGCGGAATCTCCGGACAAGGAATATCCGCTCTGGCTGTCCACGGGGCGTGTGCTCGAGCACTGGCATTCCGGCTCCATGACACGCCGCGTGCCCGAGCTGTACCGCGCCTTCCCGGAAGCGGTTTGCTTCATGCATCCCGATGATGCGCAGGAAGCGAAACTGAGGCGCGGCGACGAAGTGAAGGTGATTTCGCGACGCGGCTTCATTCGTGCACGGCTGGAGACCCGCGGCCGCGACCGGCCGCCGAAGGGCCTCGTCTTCGTGCCCTGGTTCGACGAATCCAAGCTAATCAACAAGGTGACGCTTGACGCCACCGATCCGATCTCGCTGCAAACCGACTTCAAGAAATGCGCCGTGCGCATCGAGAAGGTGTGACCCATGGCCAGGAAACACGCCATCCTCCTGCTTGCCGCCGCACTGGTTGCCGGCGCAGGCTCGCTTGCCGCGCAGACGCTCAACTCCGGCCTGCGCGGCCCGGCGCCGCTCAATGATGAGGGGCCGGCCGCGCCGATGACGCCGACCAGGAACACCGCCGAGAAAGAGGTGCGCAACTATCCCGAACAGCCGCCGGTGATTCCGCATTCGATCGACGGCTATCAAATCGACCTCAACGGCAACAAATGCCTGTCCTGCCACGCCCGCGCGCGCACGGCGGAATCGCAGGCACCGATGGTCTCGATCACCCACTTCATGGATCGCGACGGCCAGTTCCTCGCCTCGGTCTCGCCGCGGCGGTTCTTCTGCACCGAATGCCACGTGCCGCAAAGCACCTCCAATCCGCCGGTCAGCAATGATTTCGTCGATATCGACACCATGCTGAACCGCGCAACACCCGGTGGACGGCGATGAGCACGGAGGATGGGGCAGAATCGCGCCCGGGTTTCTTCGCCCGCGTCTGGAATTTCGTTGTCGAGCTCTGGGGCGTGCTGGTCCGCCCGAGCTCGGTGTTCGGGCTCGGCGTACTGGTGATGGCGGGCTTCGTCGCCGGCATCATCTTCTGGGGCGCCTTCAACACGGCGCTGGAATTGACCAATACGGAGAAGTTCTGCACCTCCTGTCACGAGATGCACGACAATGTGTTTTCCGAGCTGAAGTCCACCATCCACTTCACCAACCGCTCCGGCGTGCGGGCGACCTGCCCGGACTGCCACGTGCCGCATAACTGGACCGACAAGATCGCGCGCAAGATGCAGGCCTCGAAGGAAGTGTGGGGCCATCTGTTCGGCGTCATCAACACCCGCGAGAAGTTCGTCGACCACCGGCTCGAGCTGGCGCTGCATGAATGGGCGCGCTTCAAGGCCAACGATTCGCTGGAATGCCGCAACTGCCACAGCGCGGAGTCGATGGATATCACCAAACAATCGCCGCGCGCTTCGGTCGCCCACCAGCGCTTTCTGTTCACGGCCGAGAAGACCTGCATCGACTGCCACAAGGGCATCGCCCACCAGCTGCCCGACATGCGCGGCATTCCCGGCTGGCAATAGGTGGCGCGCGCTGGCGCTGCTTGCGCCGGCGATCTCAATGGTTAGGTTGGGGGTTTCCTGAGTCGCGGACCACCGGGTCCCGCGCCTCTTCCCTCGCCCGACACCATGACCAGTTTCACGCCGCATCAGGATTCCGCGCTCAAGGCTGTTGCCGACTGGCTGAAGGCCAAGCCGGGCAGGAGCGGCACGCCGCAGATATTTCGCTTGTTCGGCTACGCCGGAACCGGCAAGACCACGCTGGCGCGGCACGTCGCTGACGGCGTCGATGGCGAGGTGAAATTCGCGGCCTTCACCGGCAAGGCGGCTCTCGTCATGCGCAACAAGGGTTGCGACGGCGCCTCCACCATCCATTCGCTGATTTACCGGGCTCGCGAATCCGGCGTGGAACAGCCGAGCTTCGAACTGTGGGACGATGCGCCGGCCTCGAAAGCCAAGCTGATCGTGATCGACGAATGCTCGATGGTGGACGCCGAGCTCGGCCGCGACCTCTTGTCGTTCGACTGCCCCCTGCTCGTGCTCGGCGATCCCGCCCAATTGCCGCCGATCGCCGGCGGCGGCTTCTTCACGGGTGCCGAGCCGGACGCGATGCTGACCGAGGTTCACCGCCAGGCGCAGGATGATCCGATCGTGCGGATGTCGATGGACATCCGCGAGGGCCGAGAGCTGGAAATCGGCCGCTACGGCGAAAGCGACGTCGTCTCGCGCAAGGAGCTCGATCCCGAAAGGGTGATGCACACCGACCAGGTGCTGGTCGGGCGCAACAATACCCGCCGCGCCTACAACATGCGCATCCGCCAGAAGCAGAACATCGAGGAGCCGCTGCCGGTCGCCGGCGACAAGTTGGTCTGCCTGCGCAACAACCGCAAGAAGGGCCTGTTCAATGGCGGGCTGTGGCGGGTGAAGTCACGCGCGCAGTCGAAATCGAAGATCGTCACCATGCGCGTCTCGCCGGACGAGGACTTTGGGCACAAGGTGACGAAGGTGTCGGTGCGCGGCGAATGCTTCGAAGGCGGCATCGAGGGCATCCCGTGGGAGCAGCGCAAGCCCTATGACGAGTTCGACTACGGCTATGTGCTGACCGTGCACAAGTCGCAGGGCTCGCAATGGGACGACGTCGTGCTGTTCGACGAAAGCTTTGCGTTCCAGGACAGCCGGGCGCGCTGGCTCTACACCGGCATCACGCGGGCGGCGAAAAGGCTCAGCGTGGTCGTGTAGCGCAACGAACTCGAACCTCATCCTGGGGAGCGCGCTTGCGCGCGTCGCGAAGGATTGCCGCGGGCAACATCGGGCCTCATGGTTCGCCTGGCGATGCGAAGCATCGTCCGGTGACGCGCGTGCCGCGCTCCTCACCATGAGGGTTCGTGTATTTCTCTGCAGCAAAAACTCCTCCCGGAGCCGCAGGCAGCAGTCAGCCAGATCCCTCCCCGCTAACACCTCGGATTTCGGCCGATCTTGTTCACGAACTCGTGTGGCGCAGCCTTGTAACGGGCGGGTTGCCAGCGCGTATCGTGGGTACGCTGGAAGACCGCCCCGGTGATTGCGCGGCACGGTTCCAGCTCTAGACTGCCTTCCAACCCCGCGCCGTACGAGGAAACCATGTCCCGCAGCCAGTTCAGCCGTCTTTCGCTCTGCGCCGCCGCCATCGGCGCGCTGGCCCTTGCCGCCTTTGCGATCGCACCGTCGCGCGCCGCCGAAGAAGCCGTGATCATCCCCGCCCCGGCTATCGATGCGAAGGACAACGGCGGCATCCAGACCGCCGTGCTTGCCGGCGGCTGTTTCTGGGGCGTGCAGGGCGTGTTCCAGCACACGGCCGGTGTGATCAACGCCGTCTCCGGCTATTCCGGCGGCAGCAAGGAAACCGCCGACTACAATCTGGTGTCGAGCGGCAGGACCGGCCACGCCGAATCCGTTGAGATCAAGTACGACCCGAAGAAGATTTCCTACGGCAAGATCCTGCAAATCTACTTCTCGGTCGTGCACGATCCGACGCAGCTCAATCGCCAGGGGCCGGACGCCGGCACGCAATATCGCTCGGCGATCTTTTACGCCAACGACGAGCAGAAGAAGGTGGCGGACGCCTACATCGCCCAGCTCAATGCGGCGAAGGTGTACAAGAAGCCGATCGTGACCAAGGTGGACAAGCTCGACGCCTTCTATGCGGCGGAAGACTATCACCAGGACTATCTGACATTGCACCCGAACCAGCCCTATATTGTCTTCAACGACATTCCGAAGGTCGAGGCGTTGAAGAAGATCTTCGCCGACAATTTCATTGCGAAGCCGACGCTGGTGAACAAGGCCAAGGCCACCAACTAAGGTTTCAGAAGAGGAGGACGAATGTCCGACACCAAGACGACCGGCAAGCTCGTCAAGAGCGAGGCCGAGTGGCGCAAGGAGCTGACGCCGATGCAGTACGCGGTGCTGCGCGAGAAGGCCACCGAGCGGCCCTTCAGCGGCGAATACGAGCATGAGCACCGCAAGGGCACCTATCTCTGCGCGGGCTGCGGTCAGCCCCTGTTCGAATCCGACGCCAAGTTCGATTCCGGCTGCGGCTGGCCGAGCTTTTCCAGGCCCGCCATCGAGAGCCATGTCGACGAGGAGCAGGATCACAGCCACGGCATGATCCGCACCGAGGTGCTGTGCTCGAAATGCGACGGCCATCTCGGCCATGTCTTCAATGACGGCCCCGGGCCCACCGGCCTGCGCTATTGCATCAACTCGGCGGCGCTGAAACTGCAGGCGAAATAGAATTGGCCGCCCTGCCCTCCGCTCGCCATGGCAGGGCATGAGGCTGGATGGAGTTATTGTCTCGCCGAACCATCGAACGCATTTGAAACCCCGCGCGACCAAGGACCGGTGGCGCGGGGTTTTGCTTTGCCTTTTCGGGCTCGCCTCGCGCCCGCAAGAGGAAGTCTTCAGATGCAGATATCGAAACGCGCCGGCCTGGGCCTCGCCTGCCTGATGGGAAGCATGATGATCGAGCCCGTGGCTGCCGCCGACAAGGTGTCGCTGTTCAAGGTGATCACCGCCAAGGATGACATCGTGATCGGTCTGACCGATGACGAACTGGCGCAAATGGACGGCAATGCCGGCGGCGTTGCCAAGGCCCTGGTTGCGAAGGGCTCGCTCAGCGTCTGGCAGTACGCGGTGCGCAAGGCGGCGACCGGCGATCTCGAGCAGGCCCCGCTGCACAGGATCGGACTGATCTCGACGGAATCGCTGCGCATCGAGCCGTATGCGACGCCGCTGAAGGTGGTTCCGATCGACGAGAGCAAGAAGTAACCAGGCGGGAACGCGAGCGGCCCGGCAGGCGTTGCCGGGCCGATGCAGGACTTCAAAACCGCGGAAATCGATACCGGCGAGACCACGATCTTCACCCGTACGGCCGGATCGGGTCCGCCGCTTTTGCTGCTGCACGGCTTCCCCGAGACGCACCTGATGTGGCGCGACATCGCGCCTGATCTGGCGTCCGACTTCACCGTGGTGTGCGCTGACCTGCGCGGTTATGGCCAAAGCGGATGCCCGGCCTCGGTTGACGACCATGCGCCCTATGCGAAGCGGACGATGGCGCAGGACATGGTGACGGCGATGGCGCGCCTTGGATTTGAGAGGTTCGGCGTCGCTGGCCACGATCGCGGCGGCCGGGTCGCCTACCGGATGGCACTCGACCATCCCGGCGCCGTCGAACGCGTGGCGGTGCTGGACGCCCTGCCGGTCGAGGTCGTCTGGTCGCGAGCCGATGCCAGGTTCGCGCTCGGCTACTGGCCATGGTCGCTGCTGGCCCAGCCGGCGCCCCTGCCCGAGACCATCCTCGCCAATTCGGCTGAATCCGTTGTCGACAACGCGCTCGGCGAATGGGGATCGTCGGCCAGCGCGTTTCCGCCAGAGGTCCGCGCCGCCTATGTCGCCGCGCTGCGCGCGCCTGGACACCCCGAGGCGATTTGCGAGGAATATCGCGCGGCGGCCAGCATCGACGTCGACCACGACCGCGCCGATCGAACCGCCGGGATCAGGATTCCCTGCCCGGTGCTGGTGCTGTGGAGCGCCGACGGCCCGCTTGAGCGCTGGTATCCGGAAGGACCGCTCGCGGTATGGCAGCAATGGAGCCACGACGTGCGGGGACATTCGATCGAGGGCGGCCACTTCTTCCCGGAAGCCGCGCCGGCACAGACGATCCTGGCACTGCGGACGTTCTTCCGAACATCGTCTTAGGACACGCGCCGCGGAATATGCTTTTCTTGACCCGCGGCGGCGCCAGTCCACGCGGCGGCCGCCAAGCTTGCGGGAGAGTGCCATGGTGTCGACGATCCTGATCGTCATTCTCGTTGTCGCCCTGATGGTGGGCCTCAGCGGCAGGTTCGGGGGCTACGGCTACGGCTACGGCCATTCCGGTATGGGCCTGATCGGCGTCATCCTGGTCGTGCTGCTCGTCCTGAAGCTGCTGCACAAGGTTTGACGGCACTAAGTATCTGAAATTACAGTAATTATTTCGGTCTCAAGCGAGCTATGCGTGGATTCATGATCTCCCTTATTGCAGCGCAATAGGGGTCGCATTTTTGTCAAAGAAGCCTATATTAGAGGCTGAAATGACGGGTACGGCGCCGCAGGTTGTGGGTTACCGCCTCCCGAAATCCCCAAGCTAGATAGCGCCAAGAAGATCAAGAGGTCCTCGACCATGCGTCCTTTGCGTCCGTTCAACTTCAACACTTCCGCCGAACTGTTTCCCGCCGCCATCCGCAAGAAGAAGAGGGCTGGTTTCGCGTATCGCCGTTTCGGCACCGCAGCGGAAGCCGTTCGCTTTGCGATCGAGGAGTTGCCGGCGGACTCGCTCAATGGCGCCTATCTCCAGGTCGAGGAGGCCCGCTTCGACCAGAACGGCATCCGCTCGCTCTATGAGAGCGAAGCCTTCCCGCTACCGCGCCGTCCGCGCAAGGCCGAGGCCGCGGCCTCCGAGAAGGACGCTGCCTGACATCTAGATACGCGGTTGCTTCTCCAGCCACCGGCGGAGCAGCCGCACATTTTTCACGTTGGCGCGGAACATGACGTCAAAGGCGTCGCCCGCCAGCGGCACCAGCCCCACCACACCATCGACAGCCACATTGCCCAGCATCCGCGCCGTGATATACCACGGCGCGCCGAGCGCGCGCGCCTCCCGCACCAGCCACAGCGAAATCGCGGTCGTGATGATGTCGCCGACCACGGGGATCAGCCCGATCAGCCCATCGATGCCGTAACGGATATTGGTGCCGGGGAAGATGAAGGCTACGTCCAGCAGCTTTGCCAGCGCCTCCAGCCGCGCCAGCCGCTCCTCGCGGGTGAGCGGCGCGAACGTCGCGGCATTGAACTCGAAGTGAAAGCCATCTGAGCGCGGATGCAGCGTTTCGGCCGGGATCTCCCGTCCTTCCTGGTCGATGACGGGTCCGCGCGCCTCCGCGCGGGAAAAACCCGCATGCGAGGTCCGTCTCGAGCGAGCTTTCCGCGGTGTAATGATGTCGTCGTCCTGCATGATCATCACATGGTAACGCGAGTGCGAGACACAAGTTGCGTCATGCTGCCGCGCATTGTGCTTAGACATGCGCGCGCATTCTCACGGCGCGATTTTCGCCTGAGTTTTGTAATCTCGTTTGCTCCCTCTTGGTCAGAGGGCGCAGGGAAAGCCGGGCGCTGACTGCGCCCGCAGCACCGTGTGCGAGAGTAGTGATAGGATGCACACGGATTAGACAGGTACAGCCGAGACATCCCGGCTTTCCCCGCGCAATGGTTTACGGCTTATACGTACTCTTGTGTCCGCAAAATTTGCCAGAATGTGCGAACGGGCGGTCCTGACCGACCGCCCGTCGCTGGATCTGAGCCCGATCGTACTCGAAGGCCATAGAGCCTGTCGGGGAGCGTGGGACAG
>DASWVJ010000088.1:0-3531 GCA_036406295.1 Bradyrhizobium sp. | reverse complement strand
CGAGATCGAGCGGATCTTCTCGAGGTCCGCATCGGTCAGGATCGGCTGGCGCACTTCGAGGCGCTTGGTCGAGGCAAGGCCCTGCAGGTCGAACAGGTTCGGCCGCGGCCCGATGATCGAGACGAGGCTCATGACGAGCTCCTCGCGGATCGGGTCGATCGGCGGGTTGGTGACCTGCGCAAAGTTCTGCTTGAAGTAGGTGAACAGCTGCTTCGGCCGGTCCGACAGCGCCGAGATCGGCGTGTCGTTGCCCATCGAGCCCGTCGCCTCCTCGCCGGTGGAGGCCATCGGCGTCATCAGGATGGTGATGTCTTCCTGCGAATAGCCGAACGCCTGCTGCCGGTCGAGCAGTGCCAACTTGGAGCGCACGCTCTTGTTCGGCGAGGCCGGCAGCTCTTCCAGCACGATCTGGGTGCGGTGCAGCCAGTCGCTGTAGGGATGGCTCTTGGCGAGCTGCGCCTTGATCTCGTCGTCGGGGATGAGGCGGCCCTGCTCGAGATCGACGAGCAGCATCTTGCCGGGCTGCAGCCGCCACTTGGTGACGATCTGGTCCTCCGGAATCTTCAGGACGCCCATTTCGGACGCCATCACGATGCGGTCGTCCCTGGTGACGAGATAGCGCGCCGGGCGCAGACCGTTGCGATCGAGCGTAGCGCCAATCTGGCGGCCGTCGGTGAAGGCGATCGCGGCCGGGCCGTCCCACGGCTCCATTAGCGCCGCATGATATTCGTAGAAGGCGCGGCGCTCTTCATCCATCAGGGGATTGCCGGCCCACGCTTCCGGAATCATCATCATGACGGCATGTGGCAGCGAGTAGCCGCCCTGCACGAGGAATTCGAGCGCGTTGTCGAAGCAGGCGGTGTCGGACTGTCCTTCATAGGAGATCGGCCACAGCCGGCTGATGTCCCTGCCGTACAGCTCGGAATGCACGGAGGCCTGACGGGCCGCCATCCAGTTGACGTTGCCGCGCAGCGTGTTGATTTCGCCGTTATGGGCGATAATCCGGTATGGGTGCGCCAGCGACCAGGTCGGGAAGGTGTTGGTCGAGAAGCGCTGATGCACCAGGGCGAGGGCGCTTTCGAAATCCTTCTCGTGCAGGTCGGGATAGTACTTGCCGAGCTGGTCGGCGAGGAACATGCCCTTGTAGATCACCGTGCGACAGGACAACGACACCGGGTAATAGCCGGCCATGCCGCGGTCACGGCGCTGATAGATCGCCTGCGAGATCGACTTGCGCAGGATGTAGAGCCGGCGCTCGAAGTCGTCGATGGTCTTGCCGACGCCGTTGCGGCCGATGAACACCTGCATGTGATAGGGCTCGGTCGGCTTGACGGTGACGCCGAGCGAGGAATTGTCTGATGGCACGTCGCGCCAGCCGAGCAGCTCAAAGCCTTCGTCGCGGATCTGGTCGGCGATGATGCTCTTGATGACCTTACGCCAGGCCGTGTCCTTCGGCATGAACAGCGCGCCGATGGCGTACCGGCCGGGCTGCGGCAGCTCGAAGCCGATCTCGGCGGCCTTGCGCTTGAAGAAGGCGTGCGGGATCTGCACGAGGATTCCGGCGCCATCGCCGGCGCGCGGATCGGCGCCGACTGCGCCGCGATGTTCGAGATTGCAGAGGATCGAGAGCGCGTCGGACACGATCTGGTGTGACGGCTTGCCCTTGATGTTGGCGATGAAGCCGACGCCGCAGGAGTCTTTCTCCAGGCTGAGGTCGTAAAGACCCTCGGCCGGCGGGCGCCAGCTATGTTCGCGCGCGGCTTCGCCCGGTTTCGAATCCGGGGCCGCCGACAGCACATCCTGGATGAGATACCTCTGCTTGAACTCCGACCCGCTCATTTCCACAGTCCTTCTCGATCCGGCTCGTGAGAAATCCACCGTCGGCGCACCATGGACGTTGCGGTACCCACCGGGCCACCGCTCGTCCGCCGCGAGCCGCAATGTCTTAAATTCAGGCTTGGGCGTTCATCGTCCCCGGCAAACGCGTCTTGCCTGCACCTTGATCGGCCTCTGAAGGGCCGATTTTCGCTGCAATCCCCGTGCCGGGAGAGCACCGTAATTGGGACAGTGATACTGCCCTAAATCACAACATGCCAAATTTTTCTCTATCACACAAGCGTGCCAAAGTCGCCGGGGGCATGGCTGATCCTGCATGTCCCCGATTCACGTCCCGCTGCCGTGGTCCTGCCCAAGGACCGCCGGAATCGCCGATGAATCTGGGTCCCGGCTAGAGAGCGAATAACGCTCCGGGGCGTGACAGGAGCATTCGGCATGAAGTTGTTCACAGGATGGGTGCTGGCGGCAGGGCTGGCGCTGACTGCCAGCGCGGCGAGCGCGCAGGTGCTGGGCCCGAGCAGGGTTTCAGATTTCAGCGGCCCGTATGTTGATGAGCCGTATCGCGGCGGGCCGTACTACGCGCCGCCGCCGGCGGAGGTTCCGCCGCCGCCACCGCCGCCCCGTTATGGCTATGGCGGCTATGGGCCAGACTACGGGCCAGGCTATGCACCGGCCCCGGCCGCTTTGGTGCCGCCGCATGAGGTCTACAACATCATCCGCGAGGCCGGTTTCTCGCCGCTTGGCATGCCGCAGCAGCGCGGCTTCATCTACACCATCGCGGTGATCGACCGCGGCGGCGAGGACGGCCGTCTGGTCATCGACGCCCGCTCCGGCCGCATCCTGCGCTTCGTGCCGGCTTGGCAGAATGGCGCGCCTTACGACGGTGGCGCCTGGAATTCGTCCTACGGCCCGCCCGGTCCGCTACCGCCGGTTCCCGGTCTGCGCAGCAATGCCCGCCCGCCGGCCTCGGCTCCGCAGGTTGCCAGCCGCAGCGTGCCGATGCCGAAGCCGAGCCCGTTGGCCGCGAAACAGGCGCCGGACCCCGCAGAGCCCGCCGGGGTGGCTGCGGTCAAGCCGGTAGCTGTGCCGGTCGCCAGCAAGCCGGCCGCCGAGCTGCCGACGCAGCAGGCCGCCGCCACGCAGGTGAAGCCCACCGTCGAGGCCGTGCCGGCGACCACTGGCCAGACCCAGGCCAAGCCCGCGCCCAACATCCTGCCGACACAGGAAATGCCGAAGGCGCAGGGATTTGGAGTGACATGAGGCCGTCATTCCGGGGCGCGCGAAAGCGCGAATCCGGAATCTCGAGATTCCGGATTTGCTTCTTCGGGACCATCCCGGAATGACGTGCCAGACGATCGGCAACAAAAAACGCCCCGGTTTCCGGGGCGTTTTCGTTTCAGCCAATATCTGCCGAAAGCCTGTCCGTCTTAGGCAGCGACCTTGTTGGTTGAGCCGTCGACCACCTGCGGGGCCTTCTCGCCACTGGCAATCGGAATGCTGCGCGGCTTGTTGGCCTCAGGGATCTCGCGGACGAGATCGACATGGAGCAGGCCATTCTCGAGCGAGGCGTTCTTCACCTGGACGAAGTCGGCGAGCTGGAAGACGCGTTCGAAGGCGCGCGAGGCGATCCCGCGATAGAGCACTTCGGACTTGTCCTTGCCGTTCTCGTTGGCGACCTTCTCGCCCCTGATCGTC
>DASWVJ010000087.1:0-20829 GCA_036406295.1 Bradyrhizobium sp. | reverse complement strand
GCCGAAGCCCATGCCCTGTTGCGCCACGCCGATGATGATACCGCCGACGATGTTGATGAACACGACCAGCAGGCCAGCGACCGCATCGCCGCGCACGAATTTCGAGGCGCCGTCCATGGCGCCGAAGAAGCCGCTTTCGTCTTCCAGCGCCTTGCGCCGCTCTTTCGCGGTCTTCTCGTCGATCAGGCCGGCTGAGAGGTCGGCGTCGATCGCCATCTGCTTGCCGGGCATGGCGTCCAAATGGAAGCGTGCGGCAACTTCCGCGATGCGGCCCGAACCCTTGGTGATGACGACGAAGTTCACGATGACCAGGATGGCAAAGACGATGATGCCGATGACGAAATTGCCGCCCATCACGAAGTTGCCGAAGGCTTCGATGACATGGCCGGCGGCCGCCGTGCCCTCGTGCCCGTGCGACAGGATCAGCCGGGTCGAAGCCAGGTTGAGCGACAGCCGCAGCATGGTCGATATCAGCAGGATGGTCGGAAAGGCGGAGAACTCCAGCGGCGCCTGGATGAACAGCGAGGTCATCAGGATCAGCACCGACAGCGTGATCGAGATCGCCAGGAACAGGTCCAGCACGAGCGAGGGCAGGGGCAGGATCAGCACCACCAGGATGATGAGGATGCCCAGCGCCAGCGCGATGTCGCCGCGCTTCAGGATATTGCCGATTTCACTGAGGCTGGGAAAGCCGCCGCTCGCCGCCGTGCCCTGACCTGCCGTCACATCGACCATGGTAGCCGCGTCCCCCCGGGTATGCCGCTCACGGGCGCCAAACGTCTGCGCGGCGGCCGTAGGGCCGCCGTTTCGAAAGTGAGGCACCGCTGCTGCGTCCACGGGGAATCCTCCCGCAATCAACGCGTTCGACGACACTCGACTTCACCCGGCAATTTTTGCCCGGTGTATGGTTAGCAAAGGGTTAATTTTCCCGATCCAGCCCGTCATTCCGGGGCGATGCGAAGCATCGAACCCTGGCTCACCCTTGCGCTCCTGAGAATATCGAGATTCCCCGATGCGCAATTGCGCATCTGAGGTCCGGTCCTTCGGACCGTCCCGAAATGACGGCGTGAGCGCAGGGCGGGGATGCGATAACCGCTGTGGCCCGGCCCCCCGACCGGCTGTATAAGCCGGTAGCTTCTTCATCCACTCGAAGAGGCTGACATGAACGACCTTCATACGTGGCTTTCGCAGCAGCACCACGGCCTGCGGACCTTCAAGAACTTCCAGCACCAACTCGAGAGTTTGAGCGCCCGCGAGCCTTCGCAACAGGGCTTATGCGCGCTGCTGAGCGGCCTCGTCGGCGGCTACATCGAAACTTTCGATGAGGTGCCGCTGCCGGTGGCGGTTGCGGACCGCGCCTACGGTCGCCTGCTCGATCTGGTCGGAAGTCTTGATCTTCAGGCCAATGCAGACCGCCGCCTTGCCGACATCAACCGCGTTGCGGCTTGCGATTTGTTGCACTGAGCCGCGGCGGTCAGAGGAATCGCGAAGGCTGCGGACGGCGGCCGGCTCGCTTCGCCCGCCGGATCAGCCGTCAGCCTGCTCAGCCCGCCGTGACGCGGAGAAAATCTGCCAGCTTGCCATGAACATCGCCGCAATGAGCGGGCCGATGACGAAACCGTTGAGGCCAAAGACATCGATGCCGCCGAGCGTGGAAATCAGCACCACGTAATCCGGCAGCTTGGAGCCCTTGCCGACCAGGAACGGGCGCAGCAGGTTGTCCACCAGTCCGATGACCAGCACGCCGTACAGGATCAGCCCGATACCCTGCCAGACCGCGCCGGTGGCCAGAAAGTAGATTGCAACCGGCACCCATACCAGACCGGCGCCGATGGCGGGCAGCAGCGATAGGAACGCCATCAGCACGGCCCATAGCAGCGCTGCGTGAATTCCGAGGAACCAGAAGGCGATGCCGCCCAGCGTGCCTTGCGCGATGGCGACCAGGATGCCGCCCTTGACCGTCGCACGGACAACGTCGGCGAACTTGGTGAAGAGTGCGGCCTTCTGATCGCCGCGCAGCGGAATCGCCTCCTTGATGCGCTCGGCCAGCGCGCCGCCGTCGCGCAGCAGGAAGAACAAGAGATACAGCATGATGCCGAGGCTGATCATGAACTCGAACGTGTTCATGCCGAGGCTGAGCGCTTGCGGTGCAAGAACCTGTCCGCCTTTCATCAGGCCGGACGCGAGATTTTCGCGAAAGCCTGAAAAATCAGTGAGGTCGAGCCGCTGCAGCAGGTCGGTCGCCCACGCCGGCAACGCGTCGAAGATTTGCTGCAGGTAACTGCCGAAATCGTATTCGCCGGACTGGATTTTTCCGACGAGGCTTGACGCTTCCCGGACCAGCGAGGCTGCGACTATCGCGAGCGGCAGGATGACCATCGCGACAATGATCAGCACGGTGACGGCGGCGGCAAGCCCGCGCCGTCCGCGCATCGCCGTTAGCAGCCTTCGATGCACCGGTGCAAAGATCACTGCCACCACGGCCGCCCAGAGGACCGCGCCGTAAAACGGCGCCAGCACCCAGGCGAAGGCCAGGGTGATGGCGACAAGCAGCAGCAGGAAAGCCTGGTGTTCGATCCTTCGCACGGCCATCTCGCATCGCATCGGTCGTTCCGCGCATGGGTAGCACAGTTCGCGCCCCGTACGCCCGGAACGGCGCCAATTGGGGACTGCCGGGCCCCCCGGCGTCTGCATGCCCAATATCGCGGCATTGTGGGTTGACCGCGGGCAGCCAGCCCCGCAAGTTGCGCCAACCGTGGCAATTTCTTCTCGCTTCACCCCAGTTTCCGATCGATTCGTTCCCGACTCGCGTCAGGCGTGGGGACGGCTTGTCGTGGCTGTACTGATCGCGTCCGTCGGTGCGGTCGGCATGTGGTCTGTCGTGGTGGTGATGCCGGTCGTGCAGGCCGAGTTTGCGGCCACCCGTGGGGCGGTCTCGCTCGCCGCCACCATGATCTTCTTCGGCTTTGGTCTCGGCGGGGTGATCATGGGCAAGATCACCGACCGCCTCGGCATCGTTCCGGCGATGGCCGTCAGCATCGCCTTTCTGTCGGTCTCTTATGTGCTGGCAGGTTTGGCGACCGCTCTGTGGCAATTCATCGCGATCTCCTTTCTGATGGGCCTCGGCACGTCAGCGACTTTCGCGCCGTTGATGGCGGAGGCATCGCACTGGTTCGAGCGTTACCGCGGCCTTGCGGTGACGATCGTTGCCGCCGGCAATTACATCGCGGGCACGTTCTGGCCGCCGCTGGTGAACTGGAGCACGCAGATTTATGGCTGGCGCACCACCCACATCGCCATTGCCATTGTCTGTGGGGTGCTGATGACGAGCTTGCTGCTGGTGCTCCGCCAGATCATGGGCGGCAGCGCGGCGCACGATCATTCCAACGCG
The DNA here is from genome assembly GCA_036406295.1 of Bradyrhizobium sp. Lineage (GTDB taxonomy): Bacteria > Pseudomonadota > Alphaproteobacteria > Rhizobiales > Xanthobacteraceae > Bradyrhizobium. The sequence continues at coordinate 17,438 of DASWVJ010000087.1, read as the reverse complement.
CCGCCGCCGCGCGTCGACCTCAATCTTTCTACCAATACGCTGACGGCGTTGCTCAGCATCGCCAGCGTCTCCTGCTGCGTGGCCATGGCGATGCCGCAGGTTCACATCGTCTCCTATTGCGGCGATCTCGGCTATGGCCCCGCGCGTGGCGCCGAGATGCTGTCGCTGATGATGGCGTTCGGCATCGTCAGCCGCATCGGCTCCGGGTTCATGGCGGACAGGTTCGGCGGCATGGTCACGCTGATGATCGGATCGGTGGCGCAGGCCGTGGCGCTGTTCTTCTACCTGTTCTTCACCAGCCTGCCGTCGCTGTACCTGATCTCGGCAATGTTCGGCCTGTTCCAGGGCGGCATCGTGCCAAGCTATGCCATCATCGTGCGCGAGACGATGCCGGCGAACGAGGCCGCGACCCGTGTCGGCATCGTGATCTTCGCTTCCGTGATCGGCATGTCGTTCGGCGGCTGGATCTCCGGCGTCATCTTCGACTTCACCGGCTCCTATGCGGCAGCCTTCGCCAATGGCTTTGCCTGGAACCTGCTCAACGTCGCGATCGTGCTGATGCTCTTGTTGCGCAGCCGGCAGCGGCTGGCAATGGCGTGAGCCCGTCGGATTCCGGCTTTATGAGCTGGCTTTGATTCACCCCGGGCAGCAGCGACCTGTGACGGCTTCGCCGGAGCGCTCGGCTTGAATGGGCGGGCATGGCACGGAACCAAAGGAGCAGAATACGCAGCAATCGCCCGGTTTCGGTCGCAGCCTCGTCCCACAGCCGCTGCAGACATAGAAGAACTGACAGGCATCGGTCGGCATGGTTTCCGATTTAGCGGTGCCGCAATGCGGGCAGGTGATGGTGGATTCCAGGATCATTCGCTTTCCGAGATGAAACGCAGGTGTGTCAGGAAACTTTACGCCGATGCCCCGCTTTCAGCAGTGAACAGCGCGTGATCTTCAGGCTGTCGTCCAGCTGCTGCTCCAGCGTGTAGAGCGCCTCCCGCGCCTTGCCCCGCGGCGTAGCGCGTAAACGCAAGGTCACACAGACGCTGCGCATTCACAGCGTGCCGGTCATTCGGTCGCGCCGGTTGATCGCCCCCGCAAAAGGGATTGTAATCGAGCGAACGGGCAGAAGCCGCGGCCGATAAAATTCCGGAGTAGGGAATGACGGAGGAAGCCAGGACCCACCACGAGGTAATCGTGGTCGGCGCAGGAGTGGCCGGCATCTACCAGGTCAAGCGCCTGGTCGATCTCGGCGTCGACGCTACCGTGCTCGACTCGGCGCCCGACCTCGGCGGCACCTGGTACTGGAACCGCTATCCCGGCTGCCGCTTCGATTCCGAGAGCTACACCTACGGCTATTCCTTTTCACGGGAATTGCTCGACGAATGGCACTGGAAGGAGCGCTTCTCCAGCCAGCCGGAGAACCTGCGCTATCTCAACTTTGTCGCCGACAAGTTCGACCTGCGCCGGCACATGCAGTTCAACTGCGCGGTCGAGGCGGCGCATTTCGACGAGGCGCGCGACCTGTGGCGGCTGAAGATCAGCGACGGCCGCGAGCTGACCTGCCGCTTCCTGGTGCTGGCAATCGGCCTGCTGTCGGCACCGACGCTGCCGCGGATTGCCGGCCGCGACCGCTTCAAGGGACCCTCGTTCCACACCTATTACTGGCCGCATGAGCCGGTGGAGATCAGGGGCAAGAAGGTTGCCGTGATCGGCACCGGCGCCACCGCTATCCAGATCATCGGCGAGATCGCGGACAAGGTCGCCGAGCTCACCGTGTTCCAGCGCCGCCCGAACTGGAGCGCGCCGCTCAACAACAGCCCGATCTCGGAAGCGGAGATGGCCGACATCCGCGCGCGCTATGAGGAGATCTTTGCGGCCTGCGCCCGCACGCCCGGCGGTTTCGAGCACGAGCCCGACCGGCGCGGCTTTTACGAGGTCACGCGAGAGGAGCGGCTGCAGCTGTGGGACAAGCTCTATGACGAGCCCGGCTTCGGCATCTGGCTTGCCAATTTCCGCGAGATTTTCATGGATGAGGCGGCCAACGCCGAGTTCTCCGAATACATCGCCGGCCGCATCCGCCGGCGCGTCAGCAATCCCGGGGTGGCGGAAACGCTGATCCCGCGCGACCACGGCTTTGGTGTGCAGCGCGTGCCGCTGGAGACCAACTATCTCGAGGCCTACAACCGCGAAAATGTGCATCTCGTCGATATCAGCAAGACGCCGATCGAGGAGATCACCGAGAAGGGGATCCGCACCTCGGCGCGCGACTATGAATTCGACGTCATTGTTTACGCCACCGGCTTTGACGCCATCACCGGCGCCTATGACCGCATCGACATCAGGGGCATCGGCGGCGAAAGACTGTTCGACAAGTGGAAGGACGGCCCGTCGACCTTCCTCGGCTTGCTCTCGCAGGGTTTCCCGAACCTGTTGATGCCGACCGGCCCGCAGAGCGCGTCCGCGACGACGAATTTTCCGCGCGGCATCGAGACCGGCGTCAACTGGTGCACCGAGCTGATGCGCTACATGTGGGACCGCGGCTACACCCGCGCCGATCCGACCCGGATAGCGGAGGAGCGGTGGACCGCACACGTCACCAAGATGTACGAGATCATGCTGATGCGCAAAGCCAAAGGCTGGTTCACCGGCTACAATTCAAACGTCGACGGCCACGAGGCGGGCAAGGTGCGCTACTTCGTCTACAATGGCGGCACGCCGAAATATGTCGGCATCATCAACGACGTTGCCGCCAGGGGCTACGAGGAGATCACGTTCTCCTCGAACGCCCCGGCAGCGCCAGGCGCACAGCGTTCGCGTGTTTCGGCCTGACCCGCAGGTGAATCCGTCATTCCGGGGCTCGCGAAGCGAGAACCCGGAATCTCGAGGTTCCACAATGCGCAATGGCGCATTGGGGTTCAATGCTGCGCATCGCCCCGGAACGACGAATACCAATCGCGTATCACGAATTCGTGGAGAGCTCTCGTCAAGCCTCCGCCACCGCGTCGCCCCAGGGCTGCGCGCTCTCGGTCGCGCCGGAATTGGTCGCGCCCTGGCGCATCACCACGCTGGGGCAGGCGAATTTCATCGGAAAGGTCTGGATGCGCGCCTGCTCGTAATCGAAGCGCGAGCCCAGCGCCTCGTGCACTTGCGCCGGCAGGCGCACGTCGCCGATCACGATCGCACCCTCGCTGGCATCAATGCGCGGCTCGTGAATCGCAGCATCGAGGTCCATGCCGAAGTCCATGGCGAAGGAGAGCAGCTGCGTCACCGCCGGCAGGATGCGCCGGCCGCCGGAGGCGCCCACCGCAAGGCGGCGGCCGTCGGCGGCTTCAGCCACGACAGGCGTGTAGTTGGTCAGGCAGCGTTTGCCCGGCGCGAGCGAGTTGGGCACGCCCGGCGTCGGGTCGAACCACATGATGCCGTTGTTCATGGTGATGCCGGTCGAAGGCGTCACGAATTTCGAGCCGAAGATCGAGAGCAGCGTCTGCGTCACCGCTGCCATGTTGCCGTCCTTGTCGACCACGGAGAAATGCGTGGTGCAGGCGGGCGCCAGATGCTCGGCGCCGAGCGCGCGGCGGCCGTCGGCATCGCCCATGTCGGACAGGCGCTCGCGATAGGCCGCTTGCAGCGCCAGCGCGTATTCGCTGTAGGCCACAGCATCCGGCGCGCGGCCCGGCGACCACTTCTCCAGGCGGCGCAGGGTGGATGCCAGCGTCGGGCCAGCGGTGAGCTCTGGCGTCGCAAACACCTTGCCGCCGCGATAGGGGATTTGCAGCGGTTCGCGATGATGGGCGCGGAACGCCGCCAGATCCTCGACCGAGAGCGCGCCCCCCGCAGCCTTGATATCGCCGGCTATGCTGCGCGCGATCTCGCCTTCGTAGAAATCGCGCGGGCCGCGTGCGGCGAGCTGCTCCAGCGTCGCCTTCAGCCGATCCTGCGGCATCCGCACCTCCGCCTTGATCCCCCATTGCGCATTCGGCGGCAGGCCGTCGCTCAAATACGCGGCAGCGCTGGCCGGATAGCGCCGGAGGTCTGCCGCGGAGCTTGCGATCATCAGCGTGGTCCACCAATCCACCAGCAGGCCTTCGCCGGCGAGTTTTGCGCCGGGCGCGAGCAGTTCCTTCCACGGCATTTTGGCGTGGCGGCGATGCGCCTCTTCCATGCCGGCGACCACGCCGGGCACCGCGATCGCGCCCGGGCCGTGCAGGTTACGGTCGTCCTTCACCCGCGGCCAGGGGAAGATGTCGGAGGCGGCGCCCCCGGTGAGCGGATAGTCCTCGACGCGCAGGCTGTTCGGCGCGCGCATGCCGTAGTCGATCACCTCGTAGCGGTTCTCCCGCGCGCGATAGAGCACCATCGCGCCGCCGCCGGCCACGCCGCTCATCCAGGGCTCCAGCGTGCCGATTGCGAAAGTGGTGGCGATCACCGCATCGACGCAGTCGCCGCCGGCGGCGAGCACCTCGGCACCGATTTCGGCTGCCCGCCGCGACTGCGCCGCGACGATGCCGCCTCTGGAGCTCACCGCGGGTTTACGCAGCTGCTGGGAATTGGAGAACTGGTCAGCCATGAGATTTCCTCGCTCGTTTCTTGTTATTGCCGCGCTATCAGCCGCTCCGGCGTGAAGCGCACCGGCAGCTTGCGGATGGCGTGTACGAAATTGTTCGGCGCAACGTCGATGCCGCCGGCATATTCGATGTCCGGCAGACGCCTCAGCAATTGCCGGTAGACCTCCTCGAGCTGCAGCTGCGCGACGCGCTTGCCGATGCATACATGCGGGCCGAAGCCGAAGGCGATGTTCTTCGATGCATTGGCGCGGCGGATGTCGAGGCGATCAGGATCGGGAAACACGGAAGGGTCGCGGTTGGCCGCGGAAAAATACATGACCACCTTTTCGCCTTCGGCGATCTTCTGCCCGCCGATTTCGGTGTCGCAGGTGGCGGTGCGCCGCATATAGATGACCGGGCTGACCATGCGGATCAATTCGTCCACGGCATTCGGCAGCAGCGACATGTCCGCCATCAGCGCGCGTCTCTGGTCGGGGAATTCCGTCAGCAGCTTCATCGAGCCGGAAATCGTGTTGCGCGTGGTGTCGTTGCCGGCGAACACGATCAGCAGCCACGAGCCGTCCAGATATTCGTTGCGCAGCAGCTCGCCGTTCACGGTAGCGCGGGCGATCGCGCTCATCAGGTCCGGCTTCGGATCGGCCCGGCGCTTTTGCAGCATGTGCTGGCCGTACTCGAACATCTCGGCGACGTTCTCGTTGAAGGCCTTGACGAACTGCAGCAGCTCCGGCGTCAGCTGCGGATCCTTGCGCTGCTTTGCGGTGATGTAGCCGGCGACTTCCAGATAGTGCATCCAGGTGATGAATTTCGGCTGGTCGGATTGCGGTACGCCGAGGATCTCGCACAGCGTGAAGAGCGGCAGCAGCGCGGAGAGCTTTTCGACGAGATCGCATTCGCTTAAGTGTGCCATGTTGTCGATCAGCCGCGTGGTCTCGGCGGCGACCTTCTCCTTCAGCCCGGCAAGGTAGGCCGGCGTGAAATACGGCATGTGCTCCCGGCGGAGCTGCAGGTGCCACGGCGCATCCATGTTGATCATGGCATCGACGGAGGCGCGGAACAGCAGCGGGTGCCGCGACTCCTTCGGCCCATAGGTCATGAGGATGCCGCCCTTCTGCGAGGAGAAGGTTTTTGGGTCGCCGTCGACCCGCATCACGTCCTCATAGCGTGTCAGCGCCCAGAAGCCGGGTCCGTTGCCGCCCTCGCGCTGCCATGACACCGGTGCCTGCGCGCGCAGCCGTGCAAACAATTCCCAGGGCTGGCCGTCGGTGAATTTTTCGGATTCGGTGAGGATGTCCTGATCGAGCTCGGGATAGATTTTCGGAAAAACGGGGCCGGGCGGCAGCGGGTCGGGCAGGGATTCGCTCAAAAGCAGCATCGGCATTCCTCGGACCGGCTCCTCCCATCGGAGCTTGACGCAAGTCTTTGTTCTTGACCGAACACTAATATGCCCGGGAGTGAAGTCAAAGCCCGTGCGCAATGGTGCATTGGCGTTTGCGCGCAGGGAATGGCAAGTTTCGGAAAACAGACTGCAAGGGAGAAGAAAATGGCCGGTGTGAAACAGGGCAGGGACGGTGCGGTCGGCATCCTCACGCTGAACGAGCCGGAGAGCCTGAACGCGATGACGCCCGATCTGCTCGGCGCACTCGCCACGGCCATCGCCGAGATGACCGCCGATCCGGCCGTGCGCGCGCTGGTCCTGACGGGAGAGGGGCGCGGCTTCTGTTCGGGGCAGAATTTGAAGGCTGCGGAAGCGCTCGGCCAGGACATCGTCACTGGGGTGATGAAATTCTACTGGCCTGCTTTCAAGGCGCTGCGCGAGTGCCGCGTGCCGATCGTGGTCGCCGTCAACGGCGTTGCCGCCGGCGGCGGCTTCAGCCTCGCCATGGCCGGCGACATGATCCTCGCCGCGCGCTCGGCAAGCTTCATCCAGGTGTTCAGCCGCATCGGCCTCGTGCCCGATCTCGGCTCGACCTGGCTGCTGCCGCGGCTGATCGGCCGCCAGCGTGCGCTGGAACTGATGCTGTTCAACGAGCCGCTGTCCGCCGAACGGGCCAAGGAGTGGGGCCTCGTGCGCGAGGTCGTCGATGACGGCGCGCTGATGACCGAAGCGATCAAGCTCGCCCAGCGTCTGGCGCAAGGCCCGACCCGCGCGCTTGTGGCGACGCGCATGCTGCTCGAAGAGAGCGAGCACGCCAGCTACGCCGCGCAATTCCGCCGCGAGATCGAGGTGCAGTCTGAAGTGCGCCAGAGCGCCGACGCGCTGGAAGGCCGTGCGGCATTCGTGGAGAAGCGGAAGGCCAACTTTAGCGGGAGGTAGCGGCCTTAGTTCAAGCCGCCCTTGACGTCACGACGCGCTGAGCGAGCGCGCGATGATGTTGCGCTGGATCTCCGAGGTGCCCTCGCCGATGATGTAGACCAGCGCGTCGCGATGGAAGCGCCCGGCCGGATATTCCCGCATGATGCCGGCGCCGCCGAGGATGCGGATGGTCTGCTCGGTGACGCGCACGGCCATTTCGCTGGCGACGAGTTTCACCCTCGAAGCCGTCGCCATATCGATCGTCCCCTGGTCGACGCGCCAGGCGCCATAATAGACGAACCACTTTGCCGCCTCGATCTCGGCCGCCATGTCGGCGAGCTTGTGGGCGATCGCCTGGTATTCGATGACCGGCTTGCCGCGCACGATCCGCGTCTTGGCAAATTCCAGCGCTGCATCGAAGGCGCCACGCGCCATGCCGATGCAGTTGGCGGAAACGCCGATCCGGTTCTCCGCCAGCGAGTCCCGCACGATCCCGTATGTTCCGGTCTCGCCGCCCAACAGGCAGTCGTCGGGCACGAATGCATCCTCGATATAGATCAGGCCGGTCTCCGACGAGCGGATGCCTTCCTTGTCGAGCTTGCTGATCCGAAAGCCTGGATTGGGCAGCTCGACGATGAACAGGCTGATCGCATCAGCCGAATGATCGGGCTTGGTGCGCGCCGCAAGCATCAGGAAATCGGCCATCGGCGCGTTGGTGATGTAGAGCTTCGAGCCGTTGAGGCGCCAGCCGCCGCTCACTTTCTCGGCCCGCGTTCGCATGGCGCGGACATCGGAGCCGCCGTCCGGCTCGGACAGGCCGAAGCCGCCGATCTTCTCGCCCGCGAGTCCGGGCACGAAGAAGCGCGCCTTCTGCTGCGGTGTGCCAGCGCGCCAGATCGGCCACAGCGCCAGATGGGTGTGCGCCGACCAGGAGGCAGAGAAGGATTGGCATACCCGGCTCATCTCCTCGCGCACGATGCAGTCGCTGATCTTGTCGAAACCGGAGCCGCCATCGGCCTCCGGATAGCGCACCCCGAGCAGGCCGAGCTCGGCCCATTTGCGAAACAGCTCTTTCGGAAATACCTCGCTTTCCTCGGCGGCTTTGACCAGCGGCGCCATCTCTTCAGTGGCGAAGCGGGCGATGGTCTCACGCACCTGCTCCTGCTGCGGCGTGAACTCGAAATTCATGGGGCATTTCCTTCGGATGTTATTTTTCAAGCGCGCGGCAGCCTATCCGATGGCGGCCGGGCGGTAGCTGCGCCAGATCAAATCAGAAGGTAGGCGGCGTGCAGGCGCTGATCACCTCGCACGGCTTGTTGCCGATACAGCGGAAGCGGTGCGGGCGGCGGCTCTCGAAATAATAGGCATCGCCCGGCCCGAGAATGCGCCGCTCGCCATCGACGGTCACCTCCAGGCGGCCGGAAATGACGATGCCGCCTTCCTCGCCGTCATGCACCAGCGGCACCCGGCCGGTGTCGCCGCCGGGGCCGTAACGCTCGTGCAAAATCTGCAGCGCGCGGCCGAACAAATTGTCGCCGATCTGCAGATAGGAGATCGGCTTCTTGCCGATCTCGGTCAGTTCGTCGGCGCGGTAGAACGCCTTGCGCGGCCGCTCCGGCTCGATGGCGAAGAATTCCGCCAGGCCCATCGGGATGCCGTCGAGGATGCGCTTGAGCGCACCGACCGACGGGTTCATCTGGTTCGACTCGATCAGCGAGATCGTCGAATTGGTGACGCCGGAGCGTTTGGCCACCTCCCGTTGCGACAGCTTGTGGCGGCTGCGGACGAAGCGGAGCCGCCCGCCAATATCGACGCTCATCGGAATTCCCTGTTGCAGATGTTGCGGATCGGACAAATATGCCTTGGTCGATCCAGTAAAATCAATGGCTTAAGCGGGAACAGAAAAGGACTTGTTGGCCCTTTTTGAGCATGGGACGGCTAGCCATATCTTCTACGAAGGAGTCGCGCCGTGACGGTTCACCAGATTCCCAACACCCTCGACCTCCAGGCCTTCTGGATGCCGTTCACGGCGAACCGGCAGTTCAAGGAAACGCCGCGCCTGTTCGCTTCCGCCGAGGGCATGTATTACACCAGCGTCGACGGCCGCAAGGTGATCGACGGCTCGGCCGGGCTGTGGTGCGTCAATGCCGGCCACGGCCGCAAGCAGATCGCCGCCGCCGTCGAGCGGCAGCTGATGAATCTCGATTTCGCGCCGTCGTTCCAGATGGGCCATCCGATCGCCTTCGATTTCGCGCGGCGCCTCGCCGAGATCGCGCCGAAGGGACTCGACCGCGTCTTCTTCACCAATTCCGGCTCGGAGTCGGTCGACACCGCCTTGAAGATCGCGCTCGCCTATCAGCGTGCCATCGGCCAGCCGGCCCGCACACGCCTGATCGGCAGGGAGCGCGGCTATCACGGCGTCGGCTTCGGCGGCATGTCGGTCGGCGGCATGGTCAACAACCGCCGCGCCTTTGCCACCCATCTGCCCGGCGTCGACCACATCCGCCACACCTACGACCTCGAGCGCAACGCCTTCTCGAAGGATCTGCCGGCGCATGGCGCCGAGCTCGCCGACGATGTCGAACGGATGGTGGCGCTGCACGGCGCCGATACCATCGCGGCCGTGATCGTCGAGCCGGTGGCGGGTTCGACCGGAGTGCTGCCGCCGCCGCAAGGCTATCTGCAGCGGCTGCGCCAGCTCTGCGACAAGCACGGCATTTTGCTGATCTTCGACGAGGTCATCACCGGCTTCGGCCGCCTCGGCACGCCGTTCGCCGCCGACTTCTTCGGCGTCACGCCGGACCTGATGACGACCGCCAAGGGCATCACCAACGGCACGATCCCCTGCGGCGCGGTGTTCGCCAGCCGCAAGGTGCACGACGGCCTGATGACCGGTCCGGAAAGCCAGATCGAGCTGTTCCACGGCTACACCTATTCGGCCCATCCGGTGGCCTGCGCTGCCGGCCTTGCCACGCTCGACATCTACAAGGACGAGGGGCTTTTGACGCGCGGCGCAAAATTCACCGAGCACTGGCGCGATGCGCTGCATGCGCTGAAGGGCCTGCCGAATGTGATCGACATCCGCAATGTCGGCCTGATGGGCGCTGTCGAGCTCGCGCCGCGCAAGGACGCGCCCGGTGCGCGCGGCTATGAGGTGATGGTCGATTCCTTCAACCGCGGTCTCTACATGCGCACCGCGGGCGATGTGCTCGCGATGTCACCGCCTCTCATCGTCGAGCGCCAGCATATCGACGAGATGATGTCGATCCTGTCTGACTCCATCAAACGCGTGGCCTGACAGGAACGCCGCTCGGGGGAGCGTCGCTTTGAAAATCCTCATCCTCGGCAGCGGCGTCATCGGCGTCACTTCCGCTTATTATCTGGCGCGCGCCGGCCACGAAGTGACGGTCGTCGACCGCCAGGCCGCTCCTGCCCTGGAGACGAGCTTCGCCAATGCGGGCGAGGTCTCGCCCGGCTACGCCTCGCCCTGGGCCGGCCCCGGCGTGCCGCTTAAGGCGATCAAGTGGCTGCTGATGAAGCACGGCCCGCTGGTGATCCGTCCCAATCCGGATCCGGCGATGTGGTGGTGGCTGCTCAAGATGCTGCGCAACTGCACCACCGAGCGCTATGCCGTCAACAAGAGCCGGATGATTCCGCTCGCCGAATACAGCCGCGACTGCCTGCGGAGCTTACGGGCCGAAATCGGCATCCGCTACGACGAGCGCAGCCAGGGCACGCTGCAGCTGTTCCGCAAGCAACAGCAGCTCGACCACACCGGCGATGATATCGCGGTGCTGAGGCAATATGGCGTGCCCTATGAGCTGCTGGACCGCGAAGGCTGCATCAGGGCCGAACCTGCGCTGGCGCAGGTGAAGGACAAGATCGCCGGCGGTCTGCGTTTGCCGAAGGACGAGACCGGTGACTGCCACATGTTCACATCGGCGCTGGCGGAGCAGGCGGCCAAGCTTGGCGTGCAGTTCAAATTCAACGTCGGCATCGATCGCCTGATGGCCGACGGATCGCGCATCGCGGGCGTTGCCACCAGCGACGGCGTCCTGCAGGCGGATGCCTATGTGACCGCGCTCGGCAGCTGGTCGCAGCAGCTGCTGCGCAGCGTCGGCATTGCCATTCCCGTCTATGCCGTGAAGGGTTATTCGATCACGGTGAAGGTAGCCGAGGAGACCGGCGCGCCGGTATCAACGGTGATGGATGAAAGCTACAAGGTGGCGATTACGCGGCTGGGCAATCGCATTCGCGTCGGCGGCACCGCGGAAGTGTCGGGCTATTCCAACAAGCTGCATCCCGCACGCCGCGCCACGCTCGATCACTCGCTGACGGACCTGTTCCCCCGCGGCGGCGATCTTTCGGACGTCAATTTCTGGTGCGGTCTGCGCCCGATGACGCCGGACGGCCCGCCGATCATCGGCGCCACCCGCTATTCCAATCTCCACCTCAATACCGGCCACGGCACGCTGGGCTGGACCATGGCCTGCGGTTCGGGGCGCGTGCTCGCCGACATGCTCTCCGGCCGCAAGCCCGACATCGAGACAAGCGAACTTGCGATGAGCCGCTACCAGCACCGCTTCGGCTAGCGTGACGCCTCGCCGTCCCCGGATGGTTGCGGGGACGCCGTACCGCCGTCCTTGGACGGAGCATTTTCCTCGTCGCACAGCGTAGCCGCGCTTTCGACGGCATCCGTCACCTCGGTCGCGAGCGACTTTATCTCCGCGACCACGGCCTTTGCCGTTTCGGCAATCTCTTCCTTGATTGTCTCGACGATGCTTTCGTCACCCATTGCGCTCATCCATCGTGCCGGCGGCGGCGATCAGACCAGTTCGATGTGACTTTTTCGCGACGACATATCGACACAGCCGCCGGCGCAAACGCCGTCACGAAACGCCGGTTGCCCGCGTCAGCCGCTCGCTGCAGGTATCGAGTGCCGCGCGGTCGAGCGCGTCCGCGGCAAAGGTGGCGATGGTAACGAGGACGAAGATTCCCGCCGATAGGGCGATGACATCTCCATACGGTAACAGACGATGGATCAGCCGCTGCAGCCACGAGGGCTGCGGAAACCGGTGCACGCGCCCATCCGGCGCGATCACCTCAAACTTGCGCACTCGCCGCGCGGCGTTGGGGCTGTTCGGCAACATCCGGATATCTCCTTTCCAACTCCTCGATCATGCCGCGCGCGATTTCCCGCTCGCCCATGATCACGACATCCGCCCCCAACCCCCTCAAGTGATCGACCTCGGCATCCGAGTGCGCTCGCGCCACGATCCGGATCTCGGGATTGGCGGTGCGGGCCTGCTGCACGATCTGTCCGGCCTCGAAGGCTTCCGGAATGGCGATCACGAGGCATCGCGCCGCCGATGGATTGGCGGCTCGCAGCACGTCCGGCTTTGCCGCATTGCCCATGATGGTCTCGATGCCGCTTTCCTTCAGCTTGGCCAGCAAGCCGTCGGCAGCCTCGATGGCCAGGAATGGGAGCTGCCGTTGTTTCAGCGTCGTGCCGACGAGTGCGCCGACACGGCCGTATCCGACCAGGATGGTGTGATCGGTCAGGTCGGTCGCCGTTATCGGCTTCGGCGCGGTCTTCGGTGCGGAAGGCGCGCGACGTTGTTCCTGCCGCTGCGTCAGCCAGTCCAGGGCGGCGAACAGCAGCGGGTTGAGCATGATCGAGAAGATCGCGCCGGCAAGGATCAGGTCGCGGCCTTCCCTGGGCAGCAGGCCCGAGACCACGCCGATCTCCGCAAGAATGAACGAGAACTCGCCGATCTGCGCCAGGCTCGCCGAGATGGTGAGCGCGGTCGAGACCGGATGCCGAAAGGCGATCACGATCAGGAAGGCGGCAACCGACTTGCCGACGAGAATGACGAACAGCGTGCCGGCCAGCGGCCAGGGGTTCCGCATTACGCTCGCCGGATCGAACAGCATGCCGACCGAGACGAAAAACAGCACCGCAAAGGCGTCGCGCAGCGGCAGCGATTCCTGCGCAGCGCGCTGGCTGAGCGGCGATTCCCGCAGCATCATTCCGGCAAAGAATGCGCCCAGCGCCAGCGAAACGTTGAACAGCTTGGTTGCGCCAAAGGCGATGCCGAGCGCTGTCGCAAGCACCGCAAGGCGGAACAGCTCCCGCGACCCCGTGTGTGCAATGTAGTGGAAGACAGCCGGAATCAGCCGGCGTCCGATCAATAGCATCAGGGCGACGAAGACGGCGATCTTGACGAAGGTCAGGAGCAGCACGCCGCCGATGCCAAGGCCGAGGCGGGCGGCGAGCGGATCGGAGATCAGTGCTTCTCCATGGCCGCCCTGCAGGCTCGCCAGCGCCGGTAGCAGCACCAGCGCCAGCACCATGGCGAGGTCCTCGATGATCAGCCAACCGACGGCGATGCGGCCGCGCTCGGTGTTCAACAGCCGCCGCTCCTGCAAGGCGCGCAGCAGCACGACGGTGCTCGCAACCGACAAGGCCAGGCCGAAGACGAAGCCTGCCTTGACCGTCCAGCCCATCAGCATCGCGGCCGCCAGACCCATCAGCGTGGCGGCCGCGATCTGCACGATCGCGCCGGGCACCGCGATGGCGCTGACCGAGCGAAGTTCGCTCAGCGAGAAGTGCAGGCCGACGCCGAACATCAGGAGGATGATGCCGAGCTCCGAGAGCTCGGTGGCCAGCGCCTGATCCGCGACAAAGCCGGGCGTGAACGGACCTACCGCGACACCCGCGAGCAAATAGCCGACCAGCGGCTGGATGCGCAGCCGCTGGGCGATGGTGCCGAAGACAAAAGCAAGGCCAAGGCCCGCGACGATGGTGGCGATAAGCGGTGTTTCATGCGGCATCTCAGGTTTTTGGCACACGCGTGCTAATGACGCACCGCGACGAATTGAGGCGGGGGAACTCGCGCCCGTGGCGGCTACTCGAAGCGTAACGCGGCAATTGGATCAAGCCGGGCTGCTCGCTGCGCCGGGTAAACGCCAAACGCAATCCCGACCAGGCCGGCAAAGCAGCAAGCGACGATAATCGCCCAAGGGCTGATCAGGACGGGCCAGCCGGCCTTCCACGCAATCGCGATGGCGGCGGCAATCCCCGTCACGGCACCGATCAGGCCTCCCATGAGCGCCAAAGCGGCAGACTCAACGAGGAATTGGCGCTGGATATCGCCACGCGTCGCTCCGACGGCCATGCGCAAGCCGATTTCGCGCGTCCGTTCGGTCACGGAAACCAGCATGATATTCATGATGCTGATGCCGCCGACAACGAGCGAGACCGACGCGACCGCTATCAGCAGAATTCCAAGGGTCTGTACGGCGGCTTTCCGCGCAACGAGAACGTCCGCCGGGTTCTCGATCCTGAAATCGCTGAGCGCATCAGCGCGAATATGGTGTCGCTGCCGAAGCAGGGCCTCGATTTCGTTCTCCAGCACCGATCGGGCAGCGGGATCCGAAAGTTTCACCGCGATGAAATCCAGAGCCTGGCGCGTCGTGCCGTGTACCGAGCCGAGCACGCGACTCCTTGCGGTCGAGATTGGAACGAAGACAACATCGTCCTGGCTGCGGCCAGCTGCCCCGATCCCCTTCTTGTCCAGTACACCGATCACGGTGAACGGGATGCCACCAATCCGGAATGCTTCTCCGACCGCCGGACGCGGATCGAACAGTTCTGCGACAATGACCGACCCGACGATGGCGACTTTGGCTCCGGATGCGATCTCGGCAGCATTGAAGGAGCGGCCGGCCATGATCGTCCATTCGCGCGCGATCAGGTAATCGGGCGTGGTTCCGGCCACGAGGGTCTTCCAGTTCCTGTTGCCCGCGACAAGCGGCATCGTGCGTGACAGCAGCGGAGCCACAACCTGTATGCCTTCCAGATCGCGCCGGATCGCCGCGGTATCTGCTTCCGTCAGTGTTGGCTGCGTTCCGGCTTCGAGCCTTACGCCCCGGGAATTGGTTTGGGCGCCAGGCCATATCAGGAGAAGATTGGCGCCGAGCGTGCGCATGGTCTCGGACACTTCCGCCCTCGCGCCGGCGCCGAGCGAGACCATGCAAACGACTGCCGAAACACCGACCACAAGTCCAAGCGCGGTGAGCGCGCTGCGCAGCTTGTTCGCCCGAAGCGCCCGCGTGGCAATGAGCAGATCCTGCATGGGACTCATCGGGCGTGTCCCTGGCGTAACGTCAATGGAGGAGGACCCGCAGCCGCAGCTCCATCGTCTTCGACGATCTCACCGTCCTGCAGGGTAATGTGCCGTCGTGCGCGGGCCGCGACCTCCGCCGCATGGGTAACGATGACGATCGTGCGGCCGTCCCGGTGCAGTTGTTCGAACAGCGAGAGAATCTGGTCGCTCGTCACGCTGTCCAGCGCGCCCGTCGGTTCGTCCGCCAGTATGAGCGTCGGGTCATTGACCATCGCGCGGGCAACGACGACGCGCTGTTGCTCGCCGCCGGAGAGCTGATTCGGCCAATGATGGCGGCGATGGGCCAATCCGACGCGGTTCAGCGCTTCCAGCGCCCTGGCTCGGCGCTCCCGGCGCTGCAGGCCGGCATAAATGAGCGGCAGTTCGACATTTTCCAACGCGCTGGTCCGGGGCACAAGCGCCGGCATCTGGAATATGAAGCCGATATGCTGCCCCCTGATCCTTGCACGGACGCGGCCGTCCAAAGTCGCGACGGGCCATCCGCTCAAAGCATACTCGCCGCGATCCGGTTGCTCGAGCAGGCCCAGAAGGTTCAGCAAGGTCGACTTTCCCGAGCCCGAGCGGCCGCGAATTGCAACAAGCTCGCCGCGCGCGATCGAAACCGACACGCCGTGCACAGCCCGAACGAGATCTCCTCCCGACGGATAGTATTTTGAAAGCCCCATCGTCTGGACCAACGGCGGCATCCTAGAATCCCAGCCGGACTCCGAAATAGCTTCGGCTGCTCTGCGAACTGGCAATACCCGTGATCACCTGCTGGCCCTCCGTCAGGGGGCCCTCCAGCAAGGCCGCGCCACTGTCGTCGCTCGCGCCCAGCCTTACCGCGACCGGGTTTGGCCGGCCGTCGACGTTGACCACCCACACCGTGGCCGATCCCTTTGGCGCTGCGACCCGGCTTTGGTTGTCTGGACCGGCGGCATCGGCTGGCCGGAAGCGCAGCGCCTGGCCGGGGATCTTGAGAACATCGCCGCTGTCACGGACCAGGATACGCAGTTGCGCGGTCATTCCGGGCAGCAGCAGCAAATCGGGATTGGGTGCAGAAATGATCGCCGTGTAGGTCACGACGTTTTGCGCTGTCTCGGGAGACTTCCGGATTTGCAGCACGCGTCCGCCGAAGGTCTGATCCGGATAGGCGTCGACCGTGAACTCCACGGTCTGGCCTGTCTGCAATTGCCCAACATCGGCCTCGTCAATCTTCCCGTGCACCTCCATCTCGTGCAGATCACCAGCGATCTGGAACAGTGTCTTCGCTTCAAGGCTGACGGCGACGGTCTGTCCCGGATTGACGTCACGCTTGATGATGATGCCCTCGATCGGGGCTCGGACCACGGTACGGTCGAGATCGAGTTGCGCCTGCTCCAGCGTAGCCTGCTTTTGCTCGATGACGGCTTGCGTGTTCTCCAGATTGGCTTCTGCCATTTGCCGCTCCGCCTCCGCGATTGCAATCGCCTCGGTCTTCATCCGGACCTGTTCGATGGACGCGCGCAGGTCGGCGTTTCCGGCGTCACGCTGCGCCTGAGTCCGGGTCAGGTCCTGCTCGGTGCCACTGCCGGTGCGCGCCAGCTGGATCTTTCGTTGCAACTCCCTCTCGACTTCGTCTTGCCTGGCCTTGATGGCGGCCGATTGCGCCTCTGCCAGCTTTTCGGCGGTCCGGGCATTCTCCACCGCAATCTTTGCTCGTTCGAATGCGGCCTTTTCCAGCTGCGCCGCCGCCTTCGCCACGCGCAACGAAGCTCTCGCCTCGTTCACGCGAGCGAGGAATATCTCCTGATCAAGCTGCGCGATTGGCTGGCCGGCCGCCACCGCATCATTGAAGCCGACGAACACGTTGGCGATGCGTCCGGACAGTTGCGAACTGACATCGACGGTAACGACGGCCTCAACGGTGCCGCTCGCTCTTACCTCGGTGGTGATATTGCCGCGCTCGATCGCGGCGGTGATGAAGGTCGGAGCCGGGCTGCGCGGGCCATAGGGGTAGCCAAGCCCGACCATGAGCGCGCAAGCAAGAACAGCCGCAATGGCGAGACGCATGTGGTTCTCTTGTCGCTGCGCTGGAGCGGCCTGCCCGGTGCTTGTCGGTCATGGGCAGGCCGGCAGCCGACGCCGGTTCTTCGCCCGATCATGGAAAACGCGGTCGAAGCAGCGCCACTCGATGCTACGGCACCGAATGCTGGAAGCAGGCTACGTCGTATTGCGAAACCGCGTGCGCGGTATTGGCATTTGACGTGCCGCCCGGCCCGGTCGGATTGCCCGGATTTCCGGCGTAGGTTTTCGCGACCTCGGGATTGAACGGTGAGCCGTTGGCATTGACCGATCCTCCCGGCCCGGGGCCGACGCTGCCTGTATTGCACGATATGCCGTGGTTCGAGCCGGGCTGTCCTTTTTGGCCGGTCACCA
>DASWVJ010000086.1:0-13268 GCA_036406295.1 Bradyrhizobium sp. | reverse complement strand
CCTGTCGCGTTACATGCTCCGCGCCGATACATCGACCCGGGTCGTCACTGGCGCCGCCTCCAGCGCCGCACGAATCTCGCGTGCCGTCCGCAGGGCACGACGGATGAACGGATCCTCGGAATCGCGATTGAGCGTGAGCAGCCGGGAGCAATGCTCGCAATTGACCTGATAGCCGTCACGGACGCGCTGCGCGCGATCGCGAAATATCTTGGTGCACTTCGGGCACCGGATCCTCACCTTGTCGTCGATCACAGCATGGCCTCCGTTCGCGAGACCACCACGATGACAGAAGCCGGTTTGCTAAATTGCTAAGCCGGCATTCCGCATTTGAGTGAAGCAAATCGCTTCAATTTGACTTGAGCTTCACATAGCGGCCGGGCGCCGGCTCGATGACGCGATAAGTCGCGTTGCCCGCCTCTGCGGGTGCTGCAACGGTGCCGGTGGAATGCCGCTTCAGCCAGGCATCCCAGTCGCCCCACCAGCTTCCCGGATGCTCCACCGCCTTGTCGAGCCACGCATCCGCATCGCCGCTAACATCCTCGTTGAGCCAGTGACTGCGCCGGTTCTTCGCCGGTGGATTGATGACGCCGGCGACATGGCCGCTCGCTGCCAGCACGAAGCGCGGCTCCGTTCCCATTAGACCCTTGGTGAGATAGGCGCTCTTCCAGGGCACGATGTGATCCTCGCGCGAGGCGAGCACATAGAGCGGCGCCTTGACCCGGGAAAGATCGACGTCCTCGCCGCACTGCGTGGTCCTGCCCGGCTCCCTGATCTTGTTCTCCAGATAGGTGTTGCGGGTGTACCAGCAATACATCGGGCCCGGCAGGCTGACGCTGTCGGAGTCCCAATACAGCAGGTCGAACGCGTCGGGCGTCGCGCCCTTCAGGTAGTTGTCGACGACGTAACGCCAGATCAAATCGTTGGCGCGCAGCGTGCCGAAGGTGAAGGCGAGTTCCTTGCCCGGCAATATGCCGCCATTGCCGATCGTCGCCTCGCGCAGCACGACGTGGCCCTGATCGATCAGGAGCCCGATGTCGCCGGTATCGCTGAAGTCGACCATGGTGGTGAGCAAGGTGATGGTCGAAAGCTTGTCCTCGCCGCGCGCGGCCAGAACGCCGGCCGCACAGCTCAGGATCGTGCCGCCGACGCAGAAGCCGAGCGCGTGGACCTTGTCCACGCCGGCAATTTCGCTGGCGATGTCGATCGACTTCAGCGGGCCAAGAGTGAGATAGTCATTCCACGTCAGATGGCCGATCTCCGGCACCGCGCTGCGCCAGGAAATCAGGAAGACCTGGTGCCCCTGCGCGACGGCGTACTCGACGAAGGAGTTTCCTTTGCCGAGATCGAGCAGGTAATACTTGTTGATGCAGGGCGGTACGATCAGCAGCGGCGTCTTCTCCACCTCCGCTGTCACCGGTGTGTACTGGATCAGCTGGATCAGCTCGTTCTCGTAGATGACAGATCCCGGCGTGTTGGCGAGATTGCCGCCAACCTCGAACTTGGACTCGTCAACGCGCGTGATCCGCCCTTTCTGGATGTCCTCGATCAGGTTGTGCATGCCGGCGGCCAGGCTCGCCGAACGGGTCTGCATCGCGGCGCGGATCACTTCCGGATTGGTCGCAGGGAAGTTCGACGGGCTCATCGCGTCGATGAATTGCCGCGCGTGGAATTTCAGCTGCAGCTTCGTCCTTTCGTCGACCTGGGCCTGTTCGACGAAATCGGTCAGCTGCTTCGAGCCGAGCAGATAGGACTGCTTGAGCAGATCGTAGTACGGTGTCTGCTGCCAGGCTTCGTCCTTGAAACGGCGGTCACCCTTGCCCGGCTGCACGTTCTGCTCGGCGCCAAGGGCCTTGACCAGGGTCGAATTCCAGAACTTCCAGAACTGCAGGATGGCGTCGCGCTGCAGATTGGCTGCGGCGACGAATGGCCAAGTTTCCTGCTCGGCCGGCTTGCCGGCGAGGCCCATGGCCGCCGCCATGGCGTCATCGAATTGCTTGAAGGATTGCTGGCCGGCCTGCATCAGGCTCTCGAGATAGGCAGACGAGTCGTTCGGCGACCGTGTGCTGTCCATGCGATGCTCCGGCAATCAATTCAACTGATCATGCCAGTGTCGCTTGTCGAGCCGAAGATTCAAGAGGAGACTGCGGTTCGAAATGACGCGGCTATGTCGCGACGCAGCAACGCGCGTGAGGCCATGCCACCACCACAATGATCTCACCGGTCGTCTCAAGGGGCTGCCGAGTTGGCTTGCGATCCCTGGTCTGGTAGCCTACCGCCCGCCTCATGATGTTCATGTCCACATTCTTCCCCCTGATCTGAACGGCTGACGTCGTCGCAGCGCGATGAGCGCCAAGCAGGTTTCACGGCCGATCCGAAATGGCGGCCGAGCGGAGAATTATGGATATGCCGATCACTGGTTCCTCCGATCTGAGCAACGCTCAGATCAACGATTTCATTGAACATGGCTACCTGAAGCTCGAACAGGCTTTCGATGCCGAGCTCGCGCGCCGGGGGCGGGACGAACTTTGGGCCGCTCTGGCTCTTTCACCAGATGAGCCTGACACATGGACGCGGCCGGTCATCCGCCTTGGCTTCATGTCAGGGCCGACCTTTGTCGCGGCCGCAAATACCCCATGCCTGCACAGCGCCTATGATGCGCTTGTCGGTGAGGGACGTTGGCTTCAACCGACCGGTCTTGGAACGTTTCCGATCCGGTTTCCCTCCGAGAATGACTCCGGCGATGCCGGCTGGCATGTCGACATGAGCTACGGATTTGAAAACTCCGATTTCATGCAGTGGCGCATCAACGTGAAAAGCCGAGGCCGCGCGCTGCTCATGCTCTTTCTGTTCTCAGATGTGGGCCCGGAGGACGCACCGACAATCATCCGTCGGGGCTCCCACGCCCATATTGCCCGGCAGATACTGCCATGTGGAGAGAATGGCCTGACGCTAGGAGAACTCGCAGCCGATGGCTTCGCTTCGACGGATCGCTGTGTGGAGGATCGGGCCACTGGTCAGGCAGGCACCGTCTATCTGTGCCACCCGTTCCTCGTCCATCGGGCGCAATCGCACCGGGGAACGCAACCCCGCTTCCTGGCGCAACCGCCGCTTCTGCCTAAAGGCGAGTTCGACCCTTCATTGCCGCCATCACCTGTGCAGGTGGCAATTCGGAGGGCATGCGGGCTGACTTTCCGATGTGGGGGCCCGGGGTCGGTTACGAACTCCGGGCCTTAGCCCTCCCTCGTGGTCTCTGGACGCACCGATGTAGTTCGCTTGGCAAAGCAAATCAGGCTCCTGAAAGCGCCTTCTTCGATCCGCATAATGCGTAAGCATCTCTCACCGAGATCACACCGTTGAATTCTGGCGCGCCTCTTGCAGAGCACACCGGACCACGGATCGGAGTGCAACGATGCAAGCTGACCTATTGATTGTTTGGGCCGCCATTTTCGGAGGATTGACCTTCCTCGCCATGGCCACCGACTAGACCGGCTGCTTCCAAGCCTCGCGAAAGGCCCGATTGCTGGGCAAGCCCGCCTTCCAGACGAGCGCCCAAAGCGAGGTCAAACGACGCGGTCAAATCCCGGGCAGATCAGTCGAACGCAAGTCGGACCCGCGGCGCTCACACCGGTCTATTGATCGTCCGACACCGGGGAAAAGCCGCCCTGCTCCAGGCACTGGATGATATAGGCCGTGGCGTCCCGCGGCAGGATTTTGGCCTCGGCGGACTTGACGCGGCAGGCCTTCAGCGCGCGCAGCCTTGCACGGCGCCGCACCGATTCCAGCGGCTCGCGCGTGATCCTCTGCACCATCGCCGGCTGGCCGTCGGCCTGGAATTGCAGCTCGTAGGTCTGGCCGGCCTCGCCGGTCGCAACGCACGAGACGGACTTGATCTGCTTGCTGTCGATGTCGCCGGACTGCTGGCACGTTCCGCTGGCCGGCTCGACGCGGGGCACGCGCACGCCACCTGCGAGCGGCCGCTCCCTGGAATTGAGCAGCACCTGATCGATGGTCAATTCGTAGAAATCGTTCTTGTCGCGGCGCGCCTTGTCGCCGGAGAACGAGACAATGCGTCCCTTGTCGGCGGGGTCGTCCACGGCAATGGTGAAGTAGGCGCGCCCGCTCT
This sequence comes from Bradyrhizobium sp., assembly GCA_036406295.1. Taxonomy (GTDB): domain Bacteria; phylum Pseudomonadota; class Alphaproteobacteria; order Rhizobiales; family Xanthobacteraceae; genus Bradyrhizobium. The sequence goes on along the minus strand of DASWVJ010000086.1, from coordinate 9,145 downwards.
CGCCGTGGAAATATTTGACGGCACGGCACGGCAGATTCTGTCCGGCGACGCGAAACGTCGCGCATTTGCCGGAAAAGGCAACGATCAGGTCGATGTCGTAATTGTCCCGGTCCGCGGCGACCGGCACGATGGGCCAGGTCGGCGCGTACCGATCGAGAACCGGCAGCGCAAGCGGGCCGCCGAGCGCCGATCGGGTGAGAGGCAGGGCCGCAAGGGAAGCGACGGCGGCGGTGAAGGCGAACCGGTAAAGGCGCATCTGATATCCGTAAGGTGCCCGGAAGCGCATGTCCAGCGCACGCCCGGGCGGGGCAGCATCGCCTAGCATCATCGCTTTCCTTCGATCGCGATCTGCACGAGATATGGCCGATTTGCGGCAATCGCGGCCGCCAGCGCCGGCGCAATGCCATCGGCCTTCTCGACCCTGACGGCCTCGACACCCATGCCCGTCGCCAGATGCACAAAATCGAGCACGGGCCCAGCCAGGTCCATCTGTTGATAGGGGTGTTGCGTGCCGGGCTGGAAATTCTGCCGCCAGACGTCGACATTGTGCTTGAGGATACGATACTCGCGGTTGGCCAGCACCACGAACACGATGGCGAGCTTGTGATGGGCGGCCGTCCACAGCGCCTGAATGCTGTACATCGCCGAGCCGTCACCGGAGACGGCAACCACCGGCCGATCCGGCATCGCGACCTTCACGCCGATTGCGCCGGCCAGTCCCTGCCCGATGCCGCCGCCGCGTCCGCCGAAATAATCGCCAAAGCCGCGATAGTCGAACGCGCGCGCCAGATCGAGGCTCGCGGTGATGCTTTCGTCGACGATGACGACGTTGTTCGGCAGGCCGCGCCGCAGTTCGGCAGCGACGCGCGGCATGGAAGGCGGCTCGCGATTGAAGGCCTTTTCCAGCCTCGCCCGATAGGCTTCGTTCTCCCGCGCGCGAAGCTCCGCCAGCGCGGCGTTGCGGCGTTGCGCGGCGGCCTTGAATTCCGGCGTGTGACCGGCGCGCACCGCGTCCGTCAGCGCGGCAAGGCTCGCGGCGAGATCGCCGACGAGACCCGCATCGAGGCGATGGTTGAAGGCAAGGCGCTCGGGCGACTCCTCGATCTGGATCACGGCTGCACCCCCGGGAATGTGTCCGCCTTCCGCAAACCAGATGTCCTCGAAGAACGGCCCGCCCAGCAGCAGCACGAGATCCGCGCCTTCGAACGCTTTGCGAACCTGTGCTGCATCGCCCGGCAGCGATGCGCGGTAATTCGGATGGCTCGTCGGGAACGATGCATGGTGCCGCAATCCCTCGAACCAGACCGAGGCGCCAACCTGCTCGACCAGCGCCACCAGCGCGTCCGTGGCACCGGCTCGCGCCACGTCATCGCCACTGACGATCACGGGGCGTTGCGATTTCAGCAGCGCTGATGCGAGCGCCGCAATCCCCTTGGGATGAGGAGCGGTCGCGCGCCACAGCCGGTCCGGCGCCGTCGCCTCGAGCGAGGTCTCCTGCTCCATCACGTTGATCGGCAGCGATACGAAGACCGGCCCCTTCGGCGCGTCGGTCGCGATCTTGAAGGCGCGGCGCAGGATGGGCGCGATCTCGTCGGCGCGCTCGATCTGCACGCTCCATTTGGTGACGGGCGCCGCCATCGCGACGAGATCATGGCCAAGGATCGGACTCGCAAGCCGCATCCTGGTATCCTGCTGGCCGGCGGTCACCACGACAGGCGAATTTGCCTTGAGCGCGCCATAGAGCGCGCCGATGCCGTTGCCGAGCCCCGGCGCGACGTGGAGATTGGCAACGCAGACGCGGCCGCTCGCCTGCGCATAGAAACTGGCGGCAGAAACCGCGATGCCCTCATGCAGGGCCATCACATAGTCGATCTGCGGATAGGCCGGCAGGCTGTCGAGCAGCGGCGTCTCCGTGGTGCCGGGGTTGCCAAAAATATGGCGCACGCCGTGCGACACAAAGGAATCCATCAGCACCCGGCGACCGCGCATTGCCATTCTCTCCCTGGGCAAGACTTGTTTTGAAAACGATAGCACGGCGGTTCCGTCGGCCCTAGGCGCGCCCCGTAGCCCGCCCTGCCGGGATTGCATCTGGACAGCGAGAGCGATTTGAGCCTCGCCGCTCGCCAAGCTCCAGCCATGTTGTGTACGATCCTCGGTGGATGAATCGAAAGCCCTGATCCGCCATGATGAAGATGCGGCCGACCATCGCGATACTTGCCATCGCAGTTCTCTTCGCGGCGCGAGACAATGGCGGGCTCACCCCTGCTGCCCTGGCGCAGCCGGCGACCGCAAGACCGCAAACGAATGTGCTCACCGCCTACACCAACGCGCTCAACCAGTTTCGGGCGATCCTGGCCGAGCGGCGGCGCCAGATCGATTCGAGGCAGCCGCTGCCGAACCTGCCGGGACAAGCGGTGTACCTCGCGCGCAATCTCGTGATGAGCACCTACAAGGATCTCACGGATGCGCAGCCATCGCGCATCGGACGCCCCAACAAGTTCGGCATCCCGCCGCAATATTTCGACGCCGACAATGAGCCGCTGATCGACGAGTACCGCAAGCTGTTCGACGTCATGCAGGCCCCGCCGGCCGATGCGCAGAATTCGGCGACGCCCTTCAAGGACGTCGTTGATCTCGGCCGGGCCATTGCGCGCGCAAAAGGCCTCGATGCGGCGAACGCGGAAGCCGCAGGGCGCATCAGCCTTGCGCTGTTCTTTGCCGAGACCAATGGCAACCAGAACATCGGAAACGCTCGATCGAACAAATACAAGGGCAGCCTTCAGACCGGCGTACCGGAAGACGCGACCGGCCGCAGGAAATGGGCCGATATCAGGCCGCAGATAGCAAGCTTCGATCCGGAGCTGATTGCCCGCGACAACAAGGAGGAGGCGCGGCTCGGCAGACTGGACCCGCGTTACAACCACTGGATCAACGTGCGCAACGGCCTGATGAACGCCCATGCCGAGCTGTTCGCGCAGATACCGGCCATCGCCAGGACACTGCCGAACCCGATCGACCAGATGAAATTCTTCGAGCTGATCCAGATCGTCCCAAGTCCGACCAGGGCCGCGCTGCGGTCGGGCAATCTGCCGGGCTACCGCGTGTCTGACCCGACCATCATGGGCTACCTGCGCAACAACAGCATGTTCGCCTATGGCCAGGCCGACCGGGCGCGTACCTCCGCGAACTTCCGCGAGATCATGGATGCGATGTGGCTGTTCAACGAGAAGTTCGAGCGGGCCCTGGCCGAGTACGAGAAGGTCAAGCCGAAGTGAGCATCAACGGCTAGCCTGCTCGCGCAGGCGCATCTCGTGGCTGGGCTTGATGTCCTCCGAGCGGCTGTACATCGCGACCGCAACGAGGAGGATGACGGTGAGAAACCCGAACAGCGAGCGGTAGGCGATTTCGCTGCGCCCGCCGCCCGCCAGCGGCTCGAAGGCGCCGAGGATCATGCCGGAGATTGTCTGCATACAGGCGACGCCGAGCATCACAGAGGTGTTCATGGTTGCAATCCCCCGCCCGATCAGGCGGTCTGGAAAGATACCTCTGCCATGGGTCATCACCATGGTGCTGGAGGCACTGAAGAACCCCATCGCGACGATCGCGCCGACCGGAAGCCAGGCCGGCGGAGCGGACGGAATCGCAAGCGCCGCGAGCAGGCCGACGATCGCCAGAGTGCCGGCGACGGCGATCCACTTGCGCGTATCGAACACACGATCGAGCGGACCGAAAGAGAGCATACCGAACTGATAGGCGACGACTGCGGCGAGCAGGACGTTGCCGGCCGCGATCGGGCTGAGACCATGCACCTCGCGCAGGTAAGCGCCGCCCCACAGGCCCTGCACGGTGAAGGTGCAGGCATAGTTGAAGAAGTTCAGCGCGAGGATCGGCCTCAGGCGGGGATTGCGCAGCACTTCCATCAGACCCTGCAGCATCTGGCCTGCCGGCTCCGCCTTGCGCTCCAGAAAAGGATGGCCGGGAGGGGCGTCGCGCACCACGATCCACACTGCGATGGCCGCGATTGCCGTGAACAGGACGGCAGCGCCGAACACGGCGCGCCAGCTGGATATTTCCGACGCCCAAGCCAGCGGCGTGGTGGCGATCAGGTTACCGAGCAGGCCGACCGACAGCACGATGGCGGTCAGCGTTGAGAAGCGATCGGGCGGGAACCAGCGGGTGATCACCACCATGCTGCCGATCAGCATGACGCCGAAACCTGCCCCTAACAGCATGCGGCCGGTGAGCAGCACGGGCAATGTCGGCGCCGCCGTGAAGATGATGCCGCCGAGCGTGGCGAGCACCAGCATGCCGACGACGGTGCGGCGCGGGCCAAAATGGTCGAAGAAGAAGCCGCAGGGAATCTGCATCGCGGCGAAGCCGAAGAAAAATGCGCCCGTCAGCGCGCCCAACGCCTCGGGTCCGATCGACAGATCGCGCATCAGGTCGAGGCCGATCGTGACATTGGATGCGCGGAAGAAATGGCTGGCCATATACGCCGTAGCCAAGGTAGCGACCATGACGAGGCCCCGGCGGTAGACGGACCGGTGCCGCTCGGAAGGCTGCATTGCTGGGGTTTCGTCCCGTGGTTTGTTGTTGTTTGACCGTTGTTGCCGCGCAGCCTATGCGGACCGGGTATGCCGTGCAAGGTTGAGCAGATAGGCGATAAACCGCCTCTGCCGCATCACCAGACCGCCCGCAACACCGGAAATTCTCCAGCAAGTTAACCGGCGTAAAGAATTCGTTCAGCTCTCGGTCCGATCATGATCCACCGACAAGGGTCACGATCATGCAGCTCCAGCAGCCGAACGTTCTGGAAGCGATTGAGCCGGCTGGCAACGCGCCGCCCGTCAGCGTGGATGCCTCGGATCACCTCGAGCCCATCCGGGAGGAGGCCTTGCTGCTGCTGAGGCCGCACCGTGAAAGGATCATGACGGCTAGCATGGTCGCCGGCGCCCTGCTGGTCGGCATCGGCCTCGGTTGGGCCGGCTGCCTCGGCTGGAACAGCTCCGTCGTCGTGGCGACGACTCCAGCTGCAAAGGAGGCGCCAGTCCGGTACGCCGAAGCAAAACCGGCAAGCAGAGTTGAAACCATTCGCAAGCAGGCCCCCTCCGTCACCGCAAGCATCCATGCGTCCAGACCACCGGCCAGCGGGGTGCGGGCCGAACCCGACAGCCCGAAATCGGCGGCAGCAGTCCTGGGTTTGCCTGCCGGCCCCGCGGAGCCTCGTCCGCAGCTGACGCCGGCCCCGGAAACACGGCCGACGACGATTGAAGGCTGGACCGTTCTTGACGTGCGCGGCCAAACGGCTGTCCTGCAAGGGCCAGACGGCGTTCGCACGGTGACGCTCGGCGACACGGTGCCGGGCATCGGCCGCATCGATTCCATCGTTCGTTGGGGCAATCGCTGGATTGTCGCCACCGCCAATGGACTGATCGCGACGCCATGAGCCGCGCCCGCACAGACGAAGCTTCGCGTCGACCGCGTTAGACCTGTTTGAGATTAAGTCGGGGTGTCACCTCTCCCTTGGGAAAGGTGTATCGAACCCGCGGGCCGATCAGACCCAACTTCATCCGGCACTAGTCCAGCTTCACATTGGCTTCGTTGACGACCTTGCGCCAGCGCTCGACTTCCGACGACACCATCTTGGCGAACTCGGGGCCGGACACGTCGGGGACATCGGTGCCATTGCGCTCCCATGCCTCCTTGATCGACGCCAGCTGCATGGCCGTGCGCAATTCCTTCGTCATTCGTTCGATGATGGCAGGTGGCGTGCCCTTCGGCGCGAACAGGCCATACCAGGTCGACACTTCATAACCGGGAAGGCCTGCTTCCGCCGTCGTGGGCAGTTCGGGGAAAGCCGAAACCCGCTTTGGCGCCGCAACCGCGAGCGCACGCAACTGCCCGGCCCTTACCGGTGCAGCCGACGAGCCGAGCCCGTCGAACACGACGGGCACATGACCGGCGATGAGATCCTGCATCGCTGGCCCGGCGCCGCGATAGGGCACGTGCTGCAGGTTGGTCTTGGTCAGGATCTTGAACAGTTCGCCGGCGAGATGATGCGTGGTGCCCGCTCCGGCCGAGCCGTAGTGCAACTTGCCGGGATTGGCCTGCAGATAGTCGATGAATTCCTTGAGCGACTTGGCCGCGACCTTATCGGGATTGACGACCACCACCTGCGGCGGCCGCGCGATCAGCGCCACCGCGACAAAATCCTTCTCGAAGTCATAATCGAGCTTGGGATAGAGCGACACCGCGATAGCGTGATGCGCCGCGCCGACGAAGAAGGTGTAGCCATCAGGTGCAGCCTTGGACGCGGCGGACGCGCCCACCGTGCCGCCGGCACCGGCACGGTTCTCGATCAGCACGCGCTTGCCGAGCTGGGCGTCGAGCTGGGCCGCCAGCGGACGGGCAAAGGCATCCGTCCCGCCGCCGGCCGCGAACGGCACGACGAAGGTGATCTGCTTCTCCGGCCAGGACTGGACTTGAGCCTGGGCCTGGAGCGGGCTCAAGGAAAGGCCGGCCAGAAGTGCAAACGCGGTGTACAGAGCAATTTTCTTCATGCCAGTCCCTCTCGCGACGCGCGCATTCGTGCGCAAGCTCTCTTCTTTCTTGCGGCACGATTTAATGAAAAGCGCCGGATAATCCGGCAAATGGGCGATCCGGACAACGCGTCAACAGCGCGCAGCCCCTGCCACAACAGCGACGCAATTTCCGAAAATTGCGCCTATCCGGCGGTGCCGGTGATTCCCTGCAGCCCGCCCCGCGCGCCCAGCCCCGCCGGGGCCGTTGCACTCGCTAGCTACTTCGTTCGAGCGTCCGCTTCGTCGAGCGTCGCGTCAAATCAAAGGAAGGTCCGCTGATTCCGGCTGCGGCTCACCGACGTGAACTGGGAGGCCGACTACATCAACAAGAAATCGAGGAAGCGCAGATGCTCCCGCACGAACACGGGACGCAGATGAGTGAAGTCTGAATATTTCGGCTCGGCCGCTCCGAAGAATGGCGAGCAGCCGCTACTGATGCCGCAGATGTCGGGAAAGGGATCGAGCAGCGTTGCGCCAGTGATCTCGGCCACGGCACGCAGTTTGACGTTGATGACAGTCCATGGCGCCTGCAACTCGACGAGGGGTATTCCGTTCTCGACGTTTGGAGCGATCTGGAAGCCGGCCACGCTGCGCGTTACCATTTGTGCGGGATCGAAGCGGTTGTGAATGGGCGGTCCCAGTATCAAATAGACCTTGGCTCTCTGCGCCTGCAACAGCCGCACATAGTCTTCAAGGTTGGCGTAGAAGGCATTGATGCCGTCCGTCGTGTTCAAGGGCAAACGCCGCCCCTGTCGTTCGATCAGCATTCCGTCTTCGACGTAGCCGCCCCATGCAGCACCAAGCACCACCGATTGAACGTTCTCACGCTTGATCAGATCGACCAGAGTGCCGGGCAAATTGGCGCAACTCGCAAACTTGTCCGGCTGGATCACTCCCGGCACGGGCGGGCACTTGGCCCCTGTCACGAAAAAAGCGTTAGCCTCGAGCTTCCCCTCGTCCGCGAGTTGCTGCACTCGGGGGCCATAATGGAACACCAGGCTGTCGCCGCTTAGGGCAATCTTGCGCTCGCCGATACCCAACTGCGCCACGACGATCCCATCCTTGGTTGACACCTCCATGCCCCTGGTGGGCGCGAAGGGTGGATCGAGTTTGGCTTCAACGATCTTCCGAATGTCGATGCCGGGCAGAGGTGGGAAACGCTCTGGAAACCCATTTTTGGTCCAAACCGCCAACCCGCATGCACCCAGCACGGCCAGGCAAACAGCAATGATCTGCGTGCGGCGGTGGCGATGCATTCCAAAGCGAACCGGACATTCAATGAAGCGGTAGGTGCCCCAAGCGAGCAGGAAACTGGCGGCTACGAGCGCCGCAGCCATCAAAGGGGACGGCGGTTTGCCCATGCGAATGACATAAGCATAAGAGATCAACGGCCAGTGCCAGAGATAGAGTGGATAGCTAATGAGCCCAACGAATACGATGACGCGGTTGGAGAGAACGATTCGGTTCAGCGTCGCTTCGGGCCCCGCCAGGATTACGGCCGTCGCTCCGGCCACCGGCAGCAAAGCGAGCCAGCCCGGAAAGCGCATTTCCGGCGTGAAATACGCAACCGAGACCAAAATGGCGGTCAGGCCCGAAAAGGAAATCAGCGATCGGGCATGCGGCGTCAGCACGATATCACGCCGCCAGGCGAGTCCAGCCCCGGCCAACAGTTCCCAGAAGCGCGAAACAGGCAGGTAAAAGGCATCGGAGATGTTGGTGATAGACAGCGCGATATTGGCCGCGAACGAGGCCAGAACGAGCACTGCTAGCAACCGTCCCATCCTGGCCTTGATCTGGAAAGCAATCCACAGCAAGGCCGGCCAAATAATGTAAAACTGCTCCTCAATGCCCAGCGACCAGAGATGCAAGAGCGGTTTCGAACTGGCGGCGCCGTCGAAATAGCCGCTTTCGCTCCACAGCGCGATGTTGGAGAGGAAGCCTGCGCCGAAGAACACATGTTTGCCCAACTGTGCCAGTTCGGACGGCATTAGACAGACGAAACCGTAGGCCAACACAGCGGCCAGACAGACAGCAAGCGCCGGGAAGATGCGCCGAATGCGTCGTCCATAGAAGCTCGAAAATGAGAAGCGATGCTCAGCAGTTTCAGTGAAAAGTATTTTCGAGATGAGAAAGCCGGAAATCACGAAAAAGATGTCTACGCCCACATAGCCGCCGCCAATCGCCTTCGGAAAAGCATGAAAAAATACAACTGACAGTACCGCGACGGCCCTCAGCCCATCGATATCGGGGCGGTACTGATTGATGGGGGAAGCGGTGCGTAAACCGGTCGAGGCCATGTCCAGTGACGCATTCATGGGAACTGAGATGGGCGCTTTCAGGAAGAACACTTGTAAGCTACCGGAGCGCACAAGCACTTCGGGGCCAATTTGGGGACGCGCGGCCTCTCAAAAACACAACGTCCGTGGCGGAGAGAGTGGGATTCGAACCCACGGTACGGTTTCCCGCACACACGCTTTCCAAGCGTGCGCCTTAAGCCACTCGGCCATCTCTCCGGAGGCCCTCTCATGACGGGGCATGGCGTATTTTGCAAGGGAGGGCCGGCC
>DASWVJ010000085.1:0-16167 GCA_036406295.1 Bradyrhizobium sp. | reverse complement strand
CCGAAGCGCCCGGCCTGCTTGCCGCCTCGCTCGGCCTCTCGCGCATGTTCGACGACGACCTTGAGCAGTTGAACGCCGGCATGCCGCTCTATGATGCGCTCTATCGCTGGTGCCGCGATGCGACCGGCGAAACCCACAACTGGCCGAGCAGCAAGGTGAAGTCATGACCGACCTTGCCGCAAATGCCAAAGCGAAGCCGGAAGCTTATGCCCACGGCATCTCGTTCCGCGAGGCGCTGATCGTCTGGCTGCGCGTGGCGATCCTGAGCTTCGGCGGCCCGGCCGGGCAGATCGCGGTGATGCATCGCATCCTCGTCGAGGAGAAGCACTGGATATCCGAGAGCCGGTTCCTGCATGCGCTGAACTATTGCATGCTGTTGCCGGGTCCGGAGGCGCAGCAGCTTGCGACCTATATCGGCTGGCTGCTGCATCGCACGGCCGGCGGCCTCGTGGCTGGCGGACTATTTATCCTGCCGGGCATCGTCGCCATCATGGCGCTGAGCTACGTCTACGCCGCCTATGGCAATGTCGGTTTTGTCGAGGCGCTGTTCTTCGGCCTGAAGGCCGCGGTGCTCGCTATCGTCATCGAGGCGGTGGTGCGGGTTGGCAAGCGTGCGCTGCGCAACCGCATCATGATCGCGCTCGCGGGAAGCGCCTTTGTCGCGATTTTCTTCTTCGCCGTTCCGTTTCCGGTGATCATCGTTGCGGCCGGCGTCATCGGGTTTGCCGGATCGCGGCTCGGTCGCCCGGAGTTCGCCGGCGTCGAGCATGGGGATGGCACGGACACGGCCGTGATCGACAGCATGCTCGGCGACGCCGTCCCCGACCATGTGAAGCCCAACGCCGCGCGAACGCTGCGCCTGAGCGCGGCATGGCTGGCGCTGTGGCTCGTCCCTGTGGCGGCTGTCGTCGCCGGGCTCGGGCCGAACAACGTCTTCAGCCAGATTGCGATCTTCTTTTCCAAGATGGCGATGGTGACGTTCGGCGGGGCTTATGCGGTGCTGGCCTATGTGGCGCAGCAGGCGGCGGACTATTATCACTGGGTAGAGCCGCGCGAGATGCTGGACGGGCTCGGCATGGCCGAGACCACGCCGGGTCCGCTGATCATGGTGGTCCAGTTCGTCGGCTTCATGGCCGCCTTCCGCGACGCCGGCGCCTTGCCGCCGATGCTGGCGGCCACGCTTGGCGGACTGCTTGCCACCTGGGTAACGTTTGCGCCGTGCTTCCTGTGGATCTTCGCCGGCGCGCCTTACATCGAGACGATGCGCGGCAACAAGGCGCTGGCGGGCGCCTTGTCCGCGATCACCGCGGCAGTGGTCGGCGTGATCCTCAATCTGTCGATCTGGTTTGCGCTGCACACGCTGTTCCGGCAGACGTTTGAGGTGAGGGGCCTTGGCCTTGCGTTCGACGCGCCGGTGCTTTCCAGCGTGGACGTCGCCGCGCTTGTTCTCTCGATCGCCGCTGCCACCGCCATCTTCCGCTTCAGGTTCGGAATGCTGACCGTTCTGGCGGCATCCTGCGCCGCAGGGGTCGTGCTACGCTTGGCCGGGCTGGGTTGAGGCGAGGCCCGCTTGCGCGGGCAACGCGGATTGACGCACGGGCTTGTGATGTTCCGAGCGGCGGGTTCCCGCCTCTCGGACGTCGCGCCTGTGGCCGGTGCGGAGTAAATAGACGGGCGGGGACATGCAGACTCCCCGTCAGACGTCGATCGTCCAAGCTCTGCGCAACGCTCGATTTGTCGAGGGGATTGCGCGTGGACGAACGAAGCCTTCCGAAAGCACCACCCGGAGACATTGGGCCCGGCCGCCCCAAACGGCCCGGCACGTTCTCCGCTGTCGTCTTTTGCGGCAATCCGGTGCGGGTCAGGAAAGGCTTTGCAATGGCGCTTCACGCAATGGGCATCGGCGCGTCGATGACGGATGTGATCGTGTGCGATCCGTCCGTAGAAGGAGAATGACCATGCGAAACTTGCTTTGGCTCATGGCCGCATTCATGGCGACGTCGCTCAATACGGCCGCGATGTCCCAACAGATCGATTGGCAGAAGGTCGACGAGACCCTTGGCAGGAAAGCTGCGGTATCAGGCGACGTGCACCGCTACGGCTTTCCGCGCAACGATCTCTCGGTCACGCTCGATGAGGTGACCATCAAGCCGGCGCTCGCGCTGGGCGGCTGGGTCGCGTTCAAGCCGGCGCATGGCGGCGCGATGGTGATGGGCGATCTCGTGCTGCTGGAGAGCGAGATCAATCCCGTCATGCTCAAGCTGATCGAGGGCGGGATGGATATCACCGCCGTGCACAATCATCTGCTGCGCGCCAGTCCTGCGACCTCCTACATGCATGTTGGCGGGCACGGCGATCCCGTGAAAATGGCCGCGGCGATTCGCGATGCCCTGGCGGTCAGCAAGACACCGCCGGCGACGACCGTCGGCGCCGCACCGCCGCCGGCAGTCGATCTCGACACGGCGCAACTCGACCGCATCATCGGCGCCAAGGGCCAGAGCAATGGCGGCGTCTACCAGTTCGCGGTGCCGCGCCGCGATCCTGTCAGTGAAGGCGGCATGCAGCTTGCCCCTGGCGGACCGATGGGGGTTGCGCAGGCCATCAACTTCCAGCCCACCGGCGGCGGCAAGGCGGCCATAACAGGCGACTTCGTCCTGAGCGGCGATGAGGTCAATCCGGTGATCCGGGCGCTACGCGGCAATGGCATCGAGGTGACGGCCGTTCACAGCCACATGCTGGACGAGCAGCCGCGCCTGTTCTTTTGCCACTTCTGGGCCAATGACGATGCCGTGAAGCTGGCCAAGGGCCTGCGAGCGGCGCTCGACAATAGCGCAGTGACGCTGCAATGACGCGGCTTTCGCTGGGCGGCTGGCCTCAGAACTCGCCGTGCAGGCGGCCCGAGAAGACGTGAACCGGGCCGCGGTCCGCGTTGTAGGCGGGGTTGGTGATGAACTGGTAGTCCGCCGTCAGCGTGATCGCCTTGGTCAGCGCATAAGCGTAGTAGGTCTCGACGATGCGCTCCTGGCGATAGTTGAGCGCGCCGTCGCCGATCAGCGGGCCAAGGCCGCCGGCGGCAAGGAAGTCGCGGTGGTCGCGCGACAGCGCATTGACGGCGCCGCCGATCCCGATCACGTCGTTGGGCCGGCCCCATTTCGCACCCTTGATCGAGACGCCCCCCGACAGGGAGGCGTCGATGTCGGTGAAGGCCATGATCTCGGTCTTGCCGTCGTTCCAGCTCCAGCGGCCGAATATGCCGACATCCTCCGCAAGCGCCTGCTCGAGATTGATGACATAGCCGTACTTGATCCGGCCCGTGCGGGTCTGCGCGATGTCGAGATTGAGCGCGGGATTGTTCAGCGTCTCGCGATAGCTGCCGGAATTGGCGCTGTTGAGCCAAACGATGGTTCGCAGCTTGCCAGGCTGCGAGAACAGCGAATAGCGCGTCTCCAGCTCGGCGACATATTCACCGCGGCGGGGGATGTTCATATCGAAACTGTTGGAGTTCGACACAGCATCCATCAGGAAGTAGCCGGCGCGCAGGGCCCATTGCTTCTGATTCAATTCGGCTGTGACGCCGTAACCCAGGCCAAGCTTGTCGGCGGCATAGTCGAATGCGCCGGAGGACCAGATCGACCAGTTCATGAAGTCCTTGCGCGGGTCGCGCGCGTAGGCGTTCTGGTCGAACACGTCGGCAACAGCGAACTTGCCGGCCTGCACGGTCACGCGCGAGATGTCGACCTTGCCCGGAAGCTGGAACGGTCCGCTCTGCAATTCTTCCTGTTCGCCGCCCAGCCCGAACGTCTGGCGCAGGAATAGGCGCGAGGTGTTGTAGTGCGGGTAGGGGAAGTTCGACTTCTGCGCCTCGCCGCTCGGAAAGCCCGCGACGCCAACGGTGTCGTTCAAGCCAAAGCCCTGCAGCAGTTCCGGATTGTAGTAGAGTTCGCCGCCCTCCCAGAGCCTGGCATTGATATAGAGGCTGTTGCTCCAGGTTGCCTGTGCCTGCGGCGCCGGCGTCAGGCTGTTGGGGCCGCTATAGGGCGCGTGGAACGCCGGATAGCCCTGCGGCAGATAGGTGGTCTGGCCGTGGATTTCCCAGCGGTTCGATTCGGTATCGGTGATGTCGGTGTTCGGCTTCCAGCCGGGTGAGCCGGGCAAGTCGATCTTGCGGTTGAGGCCGAGCCGCAGCATGTGCAGGTCGAGCGGGGAGGTGGCGTACGTAGTGCCCGACGCGAAGCTCACATTGGCGCGCTCGAACTGGCTGTAGAGATATTCCAGCCGCAAGGTCCAGTGCGGCGCGAAGCCATATTCGACGCCGGCGCCGGCGGCCCAGCCGGGGCGGACACCGATATGCTTCTCGTCCAGGCCGATGACCGGAAAGTTGGTGTAGCGCTGTCCGGCAAAGGCAAATCCGCCCGTGACATAAGCAAGCCAGGAGCCCGACGTGTAACCGAGGCGCCCGCGCGCTGTGCCGACATAATCCAGATGCTCGAAGAAAACCCTGTTCGGCGTCGAGAGCAGCGCGACGGTTGGATTCGAGACCAAGGTGTACGGGAAAGTCAGGTCGCCTTCGACGCCCAGCAGCAATCCCGATGGCGCCCGCCAATTGTAGCCGCCCTGCACGCCGCCGATCATGCCGCCGAAAGTGCCCGACACTGCCGTGGGAGCAGGATCGAAAAGCACGGCGCTGGAGGAGCCACGGCTATATCCAACATGCGCGCCGATATAGAAGCCGGTCCAGTCGAACAAGGGTTCCAGATAGGGCGCTTTGACCGGCAGCTTGAGATCGGCCGCGGTCACGGGCGCGGCAAATGTCAGCGCGCCAAGCGCCGCGCTCGCAATCAGATACGTCCGGTGTGCCTTGACGCGACTCATGTTGCGAACGCCCCGCGATTCCACGCATCACTGCAGATTTTTCCGGCACGCCGCTACCGCGGAATGCACAGCTGACTTCGCAAGCTCGCGGGCTGTTGCCAATTCGCCCCGGCCGAGATCGGTTCGCTGGAAGGCCCCCATCATTTCCCCAAGCCCGAAGTCACCTCAGGATTATTGCAAATAATTCGCAATAGCAACTAGTCTAAAAGGTCGCACCCTAGGGTTGGCAGCCTTTCGTGACGGCTGTGCAACAGCGACGGGTCCCCAAAAAGAGTGACCCGCCCAGGGGGACGACTGGGCGGGTCGGGTTCGACACGGGGTGGATGAGGCGCCCGTGCCGGACGCAGCTCCACTTGCTCAGTCGATCTCTTAGTAGGAGCAGACCCGAACGCTGCCGATGTACTGGCCCAACACGTTGTAACGGGGCGCCCAGCCGCAGCGGCGGTAGGTGTAGACGGGGCCGTTGCTGGCAGCGATCGCGGTGCCGACGATGGCAGCAGTGGCGAGCCCGACGCCCAGGCCGAGGTGATTGTGATGATGATGGAAGGGGAAGGCCTCGGCCTTCGTGCTGGTAGTCGCCAGCGCACCGGTAACGGCAAGGGTAGCGAGAGCGAGGGCGGTAAACTTGGTCTTGATCGACATGAGTAACTCCATCCTGTCTAAAGGAGCGGCGCCGGTATGGTCCGCATGCCCCTTTGGACGGAGCCATTTCGGAAGCGGTTCGATTCGCTCCCGGGGAGTCCAAGCAGATCGAAAAAAGACCGTTAATACAGTCGTTTAGGCTGTCTGCCGGGCCCGGCGGTCAGCCTCTTCACGTCGAATTTATCGACGTCGTGCAGCAGCTCGCAGAACGCGCGTGCGCCGTGGTCGAGCAGCCGCTCGCCCTTTTCGGCCGAGGCTTGCCGGGCATCGCCGACCGCGCCAGTCGCGTTGAGATCCTGCGCCTGCCAGGCGAACGGCGCCGGCCGCTGCGTGGAGAGCCAGCGAAATTCCTTCTTCATCGCCACGGCGGATGAAGGAAAGTTGGCGATCGCATCCTTCCTCACATGCTGCGGATAGCGCGCCAGCATGATCGATGTCTCGACCGCGCCGCCGTGAATGCCATGGCGCAATTCCTCCGCAGAAAAAAGTCCCTCCGGCGCGCCGAAGCGCGACCAGCTGGTGGTGACCGCGAGCATGCCGCGCTGCGCGCGCAGATCCTGCGCCACCAGCATCATCGCTGCACTGTTGCCGCCATGGCTCGTCACCATCACGAGCTTTTTCACGCCCGATCGCGCGACGCTTTCGCCGAGCGTCATCCATTCCTTGAGCGCCTGCCCGGTCGAGAGCGTCTGCGTGCCCGGATAGTCGGTGTGCTCGGTGGAAATGCCGATTCGCTGCACCGGCAGGAAACTGACGGGCAGGTCCGGCGGCAGCAATTCCTTCAGCCGCGCCAGATACGCCTCGCCGATCATGACATCGGTCTCGAGCGGCAGATGCGGCCCGTGCTGTTCGGTCGCGGCCAGCGGCAGCACCGCGATCCATCGCGCCGCATCGGTTTCGGAAACTTCCTGCCAGGCAATCGCGTTCCAGTCGCGGGGCGGGACTTTCGTCATTATTCGAAACGTTTCTTTCAGCGGATTTGCGAGGTAGTTTGTCGCGGCCTTCCCAGGTGCATTCGCGCCAGCGCCCTCCCATCATGGGCCAAAATGACAGACGGAGTCCAACCATGAACCCGGCCTTTTTGCCGCGAGCGTTAACCGTCGCATCCATAAGTCTGCTGGCGGCCATCATGCCCGTGCGAGGCCAGACGCTGGACAAGGTCTCGTTCGGAACCAACTGGGTGGCGGAAGCCGAGCATGGCGGCTTCTATCAGGCGGTTGCCGACGGCACCTACAGGAAATACGGCCTCGACGTCACCATCGTGCCCGGCGGTCCCAACGAGAACAACCGCATGCTGCTGATCTCGGGCAAGATCGAGTTCTTCATGGCGGCGAACACGCTGCAGTCCTTCGATGCGGTAGCCAACAACGTTCCCGTGACGGCGGTGGCCGCGATCTTCCAGAAGGATCCCCAGGTCTTCATCACCCATCCAGACTACAAGGTGACCAAGCTGGAAGATCTCAAGCCGCTGACGCTGTTCGTCTCCAAGGAAGGTATCGCCTCCTACTTCCAGTGGTTGAAGAACGAATACGGTTTTGACGAGCGGAAGGTCAGACCCTACACCTTCAACTCGCAGCCCTTCCTCGCCAACAAGCAGAGCGCGATGCAGGGCTACGTCACCTCCGAGCCTTACGCGATCGAGAAGGTGACGGGAAAGAAGCCGGGCGTAACCCTGCTTGCCGATTACGGCTTCAACGCCTATTCGACCTTGATCGAGACCCGGCTCGACCTCATCGACAAGAAGCCCGATCTTGTGCAGCGCTTCGTCGATGCCTCCATCATCGGCTGGTACAATTATCTCTACGGCGACAACGCCGCCGCCAACGCCATGATCAAGAAGCTCAATCCGGAAATGACCGACGAATTGCTCGCCTACTCCATCGCCAAGATGAAGGAATACGGTATCGTCGATTCCGGCGACACGCTGAAGGACGGCATCGGCGCGATGTCGGACGCGCATGTAGCGAGCTTCTTCGACAAGATGGTGCGCGCCGGCGTCGTCAAGGGCGACATCGATTTCCGCAAGGCCTACACGCTGCGCTTTGTCAACAAGGCGGTCGGCCTCCAATTGCGGCCGAAGAACTGACGCCGCTATGACCGAAAGCACGACGCTATCCGATTCCGAGGCCGGCATGACCGGCCTTGCGGTGCGGCTGCGCGGCGTCACCAAGACTTACGACAGCGGCGTCACCGCGCTTGGCCCGCTCGATCTCGATGTGAGGTGCGGCGAGTTCGTCTCGCTGCTCGGGCCGTCCGGCTGCGGCAAGTCCACTGCGCTGCGGCTGATCGCCGGGCTTGCGGCGCAGACTTCCGGCGCTGTCGACGTCGCGCGTCAGCGGGCGGAGGCGGGCGGCACGCATGCGATCGGCTTCGTGTTCCAGGAGCCGACCCTGATGCCATGGGCCGATGTCGCCGGCAATGTGCGGCTGCCCTTGAGGCTGGCGAACATGCCGAAAACGGAAGCCGATGACCGCGTCATGGCGGCGCTGGCGCAAGTGGGACTCGCCGAATTCGCCAAGAGCTATCCGCGCGAACTGTCCGGCGGCATGAAGATGCGGGTGTCGCTGGCGCGCGCGCTGGTCACCGACCCCGAGATCCTGCTGATGGACGAGCCGTTCGCGGCGCTCGACGAGATCACGCGCTTTCGTCTCAACAACGATCTTCTGGCGCTGTGGCGAGACTTGCGCAAAACCGTCATCTTCGTCACTCACTCGGTGTTCGAGTCGGTCTATCTGTCCCAGCGCGTCATCGTGATGAGCGCGCGGCCGGGACGGATAGCGGCGGAATTCCGCATCGATGCGCCGGAGCCGCGCAGCGAGGAGTTCCGCACCTCCGCCGACTATGCCGGCTTCTGCCGCAAAGTCTCTGCCGCACTGGCGCCGGCTTACGAAGGACAGCGCGCATGAGCACCGAGGCTGCAGCGCCGGCCGCAAAAAGTGGGCAGGCTTCCCCACTGCGTTTCCTGCTGCCCATCCTCGTGCTCGCGGTTGGACTCATCGCGTGGGAGCTGGTGGTGCGGCTCAACGATATCCAGCCCTATGTGCTGCCAGGGCCGTGGCTGATCCTGCGGACGCTGGTTGCGGATTGGGGCGTGCTGTCGCAATCGCTGCTGGTCACGCTGCTCACCACGCTCGAAGGCTTCGTGCTCGCCGCGGTCGGCGGCATTGCGCTGGCGCTGCTGTTCAACCAGTCGCGCTTGCTGGAATATTCGCTGTTTCCCTATGCCGTTGTGCTGCAGGTCACGCCCGTGATCGCGATCGCGCCGCTGCTTCTGATCTATCTGCCGCAGCAGGCTGCGGTGGTAGTCTGCGCCTGGATCGTCGCGTTCTTCCCGGTGCTGGCCAATACCACACTGGGCCTGAATTCCGTCGACCGCAATCTCGCCGGCCTGTTTCAGCTCTACCACGCTTCGCCAATGCAGACGCTGCGTTACCTGAAGCTGCCGGCGGCGCTTCCCCATATCCTGGGCGGCCTGCGCATTGCCGGTGGGCTGTCGCTGATCGGCGCGGTGGTTGCGGAAATCGCCGCAGGCTCCGCGGGCGCGGGCTCGGGACTTGCCTATCGCATCGCGGAATCCGGCTACCGTCTGAACATACCTCGCATGTTCGCCGCGCTGCTGCTGTTGTCGGCCGCCGGAATTGTCATCTATGGGCTGCTTGCGCTAGTTTCGCACCTCGTTTTGCGGCGTTGGCACGAGAGTGCGCTTGGAAAGGAAAGCTGATGGCGGCCAATATTTCTTCCGAAAAGATCGACCTGCTGATTTACGGGCCGATCAGGCCGATCCTGGAAAACGGCTTTTCCGACCAGTATGTGGTGCATCGGGCCGCAACCAGCGAGCAGCTCAATCAGCTTCCCGCCGACGTGAAGCAAAAGCTTCGCGGCATCGCCGTGACCTATCACACCATGCACACCGGCAAGGAAGAGCTGTCACAATTCCCCAGGCTCGAGATGGTGGCGAGCTTTGGCGTCGGCTACGATCACGTCGATTCAACCTATGCACGCGAGCACAACGTCATCGTCACCAACACGCCTGACGTGCTGACCGAAGAAGTCGCCGACGTCGCCATGGGCCTTCTGATCGCGACGCTGCGCGAATTCGTCAAGGCCGACAAATATCTGCGCTCCGGACTGTGGCAGACCCATAACTATCCGCTCAGCGTCGGCTCGCTGCGCGACCGCAAGGTCGGCTTTGTCGGCATGGGTCGCATCGGTCAGGCGATCGCGCGGCGGCTCGAGGCCTCGCTCGTGCCGGTGGTCTATCATTCGCGCAAACCCGCGGCCGGCGTCTCCTACCAGCACTATCCCGATCTCATCGAGATGGCCAAGGCGGTGGATACGTTGATGATCATCGTGCCGGGCGGCGCCTCGACCGCGAAGATCATCAACGCCGACGTGCTGAAGGCGCTCGGCCCGCGCGGTGTGCTCATCAATGTCGCGCGCGGATCGGTTGTCGACGAGCCCGCCTTGGTCGCTGCCTTGAAATCCGGCACCATTCTGGCCGCCGGCCTCGACGTCTTCGCGAGCGAGCCGTCGGTGCCGGACGAGCTGAAGGCGATGCAAAACGTCGTCTTGTTGCCACATATTGGCTCGGCTTCCGTGGTAACGCGTAATGCCATGGATCAACTCGTGGTAGACAATCTCAAGAGCTGGTTCGCCGGCAAGGCGCCGCTGACGCCGGTGGCGGAAACCCCGGTGAAGGGCCGCTGATGCCGCCGCATCGTCCCGGCATCGCGCTGGCTGCCATGCTGGTGCTCGCGCTGCCGGCGCAGGCGCAGCAGCAGGACACCTTGAAGCAAGAGATGGTCGGGCAGTGGGAGCTCTCCACCACCGAGCGCAGCAAGACCTGCGTCGTGACCATGAAGAACGAAGGCGCAGCGCACGCGCTCAAGCTCGAGCTCGAGCCGGGCTGCGCAGCAGCGCTTCCCTTCACCAAGGACATCACGGCCTGGAGCGTCAAGGGCCTCGACATCGTGCGGCTGCAGGACGCCGCCGGGGCGCCGGTGATCGACTTCACCGAGGTCGAGAGCGGCATTTTCGAAGGCCTGCGTCAGGGTGAGGGCGTCTACATCCTGCAGAACCTGGCGGCGGCGCGCTCGCTCGCCAAGTCGATGGACCAGATGATCGGCGACTGGCAGATGGTGCGCGGCAACGGTCGGCCGATCTGCGGGCTGACGTTGACCAACACCGAGGCGACATCGGACAATTTCCAGGTCTTCCTCAAGCCGAAATGCGATCCCGCGGTCGCGGCCTTCGGGCCGGTGCAGTGGCGGCTCGAGCGCGGCCAGATCATCCTGATGTCGAAGAGCGGCGAGACCTGGCAGTTCGAGGCCGACGACAACGCGCAATGGCGCCGCGTGCCCGATACGGCCGACGGCCTGATCATGCTGCGCGCGCAATAGGCGGTATTCCGGAACCGAAATATTTTTGAATGCGCCTGTCGATCCGGTCCCGGCCGGATCGTCGTATTCTGTAGCGAGACGGAATGCAGGCTTACCGCCCGCAGCTCGCCGAAACAGGAGTTCTTCATGCGCTTCATGTCCATCGTAATTTCCCCGCAGCCAATGCAGGGCCCGACGCCCGCCCTGATGGAGGCCATGGGCAAGCTCGCGGAACGGGAGATCAAGGCCGGCCGGATGATCGATATGGGCGGCCTGGCTCCGTTGCAGCAGGGCGCGCATGTCGCGATCGAAGGCGGCAAGCTGCGCGTCACGGACGGCCCGTTCGTGGAAGCCAAGGAAGTGATCGGCGGCTACGCCATCTTCGAATTCCGCGACAAGGCCGAGGCGCTCGCGATGGCGAAGGAGTTCATGCAACTCCATCTCGACCACATGCCGGGCTGGGAGGGCACCTGCGAGCTGCGGCCCATGGTCGGCCACGGCGTGGACACCAAGTGCGGCGAAGTCCAATCACCCGCGCATGCCTGATGGCTACGGGGAAGCAAAGTCGGCGGCGATGACGGCCGCCGACACCCATGCGGCCATTCTCGCCGCCTGGCGCATCGAGCAGCCGCGGCTGATCACGTCGCTGTCGCGGATGCTGCGCGACGTACCGCTGGCGGAAGAGCTGACCCAGGATGCGCTGGTCGCGGCGCTGGAAGCCTGGCCGTCTTCGGGCGTGCCGGAGCGTCCGGGCGCGTGGCTGATGGCGACCGCAAAGCGGCGCGCGCTCGATCATCTGCGCCGCGGCAAGATGCTCGCACGCAAGCACGAGATGCTGGCGCTGGATTTCGAGCGTGAGCAGCAGGCGATGCCGGATTTCGACGCTTCCCTCGATGACGATATCGGCGACGAGATGCTGCGGCTGATCTTCACTGCCTGCCATCCCAAGCTCTCGCGCGATGCCGCCGCAGCACTGGCGCTGCGCATGATCTGCGGGCTGACCACCGAGGAGATCGGGCGCGCCTTCCTGGTGCCGGAGGCGACGATCAGCCAGCGCATCGTGCGCGCCAAGCGCACGTTGTCGGAATCGGGCCTGGCTTACGAAACCCCGCGCGGCGAGGCGCTCTCCGAGCGGCTCGCCTCCGTGCTGGAGGTCGTCTATCTGATCTTCAACGAGGGTTATGCCGCCTCGCGCGGCGACGACTGGATGCGGCCGCAGCTCTGTCATGAGGCGCTGCGGCTGGGCCGCGTGCTGGTGTCGATTGCGCCGCGCGAGCCGGAGGCGCACGGGCTGCTCGCGCTGATGGAGCTGAACGCCTCGCGCGCCGCAGCTCGCATCGACGCCGAGGGCGAGCCGATCCTCTTGCTCGAGCAGGATCGCACGCGCTGGGATTTTGTGCAGATCCGCCGCGGCCTGCAGGCGCTTGGCCGCGCCCGGGACCTCGGCGGGGAGGGCGGCTATTATGTGCTGCAGGCCGAGATCATCGCCTGCCATGCGCGGGCCGACACGGCTGATGCCACCAACTGGCAGCGCATTGCAGAGCTCTATGAGCTGCTGTCTGCGCGCGTTCGCTCCCCGGTCATCGAGCTCAACCGCGCCGTCGCCGTCGGCATGGCGGAGGGACCGCAGGCCGGGCTTGCGATCGTGGAGGCTATCGCGGGTGAGCCGGCACTGCGGAGCTACCATCTGCTGCCGGGCGTGCGCGGCGATTTCCTGCAGAAGCTCGGCCGCCACGACGAAGCGCGCGCCGCGTTCGAGTCGGCTGCGGCGCTGGCCGGCAACCGGCGTGATCGTGACCTCATGCAGCGGCGGGCGAGGGAGGTGTCGTAGGGCGGATTAGCGAAGCATAATCCGCCGCGATGCTTCGAAAGATGTCGACGGATTGCGCTTCGCTAATCCGCCCTACCTTTACGGCGGCAGCCCGACGTCGTGCAGCGCCTCGACCACGCGCTCGCGTGTCGCCAGCGACAGCGGCGGCAGCCCGTCGGTCACTTTCGCAAGCGTCAGCTCGGGATAGCCCTGCTGCAGGCGGCGCGCGCTGACGGCAGCCTCATTTCTCGCGCCCGCGAACACATAGGCCGGGCACAGCGTCCGGTGCATCCAGGCCAGTGATGGATGTTCGACCAGCGCGCGCTCCTGCCATTGCGCGGCCTCGCGGAAGCGGCCGGCGTTAAAATGCGCCACTCCGATGCCATACAGGTTGTTGACGGCGAGCGTATCGCTCGGCGCCAATTCCAGCGCGATCATGAATCGCTCGATCGCCGAGTCGTCCTTGCCCTTGTAGACGTCGATCCAGCCGCTGCGGCCCCAGGCCCAGGCCGAGCCGCCATCGATCGAGAGCGCCTTCGCGATGACCTGCTCGGCGCTATTGTCGCCGAGCAGCGACAGCGCGTTGCCGACGATGGCGAGCACGGTCGCGTCCGCGCGCAGCGCCAGCGCCTTGCGCGCATATTCTGCGCTCAGCGCGCGGTCGGCCATCGGATCGGAACCAAAATAGTAAACGATGCGCTGGCCGTGAGCCCAGGCCGCGAGCGCGTAGGCAAGGGGATTTTCGGGATCGCGCGTCATCGCCTCGTTGAGCAGCTCGATGGCGCGCGCGTTGCCCTTTTCGTCCAGCGATAGCACGCCCGGCATCGCGCGCAGCGCCAGGTCCCGCGCGGTCAATTCGCCATCGGGCTTGCTCAGCGCGCGTTCGATCTCGGCGGCGCGCAGGCTCGGATGCAGCGCCGCCGCCAGCCGCGTCGCGATCTGCTCGTCGAAGGCTCCGGCCTTGTCCCAATCGCCCTCCACCCGGTGCGCCCACAGATGACGGCCGGTCTCGCGATCGATCAGTCGCAAGATCAGCCGCGCCTGCGCGTCCGCGCCCCTGATGGCGCCGGCGAGATGATAGCGCGCCGCTCCGGCATGCGCGGTCGCGGCGATGCCGGCGCGCGCCAGCGCCGTTGCGATTTCATCGCTGATGCCGCGCGCGGCCTCGTCGTGGCCGGAAGCCGTCTCGATCGGCCCGACACTCAGGGCCGGCCGTTCCGCGCCGCCGGAAAATACCTGCAACTGGGCGGAGACGGTGTTGCTGAAGGTCGCCTGCCGCCGCAGGGACTGCGACGGCGTCTCGCCATAGCGATGGCGGTACTCGATCGAGAACCGGCCGAAATGTGGAAAGCCGCACGCGGCCGCCACGTCCATCACCCGCGTGCCGGGCCGGCCCACGAGCAGCCGACGCCGCGCATTGTCGAACCTGATGTCGCGTAGCGCTTCGTGCGGACTCTTGCCGAGGAAGGCCTTGAACTGCCGCTGCAGTCCGCGGGCCGATAGCCCGGCTACTGCTGCGAGCTCGGCGATGCCGACATCGCGCTCGGCTGCTCCCCCCATGAAATCGAGCGCTCGCCGTACCGCGCGCGGCAGTACGGCCGTGCCCGGCGACATGCCTGACGAGCTCCCGTCCTGCCCGGCCACCGCTTTGTTCCCATGGGGTTCTGATGGGCGCATCATAATCTGATTTGTCTTGTCCAGCCCGGCAAAGGTTTCGCCGTTCGGATAGCAGTGTCGCGAATTGGACAGGCGAGAACGCCCCTCCCGCATACCTACCATCACAGCAACGCGCCGCCGTGCGCAGCTGAGACGCAAATCGAGCGGAAAACCGCATGTTCAGCGCCCACTCCGTTCCTGCGGCGTCCCGTCGCAGCCCCACACAGGAGAGATGACATGAATGTCCAGACCACCGTCGCCGCGCCCGACCTCGCCGCTGTCAAGGCCAAGCAGCAGGCCACCTGGGCTTCCGGCGATTATGCCGTTGTCGGCATCACTTTGCAGATCGTCGGCGAGAATCTCTGCGAGGCCGTCGACCTCAGAAGCAACCAGCGCGTTCTCGACGTTGCCGCCGGCAACGGCAATGCGACGCTCGCCGCTGCGCGCCGCTTCGCCGACGTGGTGTCGACCGATTATGTCGGCGCGCTGCTGGAACGCGGCCGCGAGCGCGCCGGTGCCGAACGCCTGCCGGTCGAGTTCCGCGAGGCGGATGCGGAGAACCTGCCGTTTCCGGACGCGAGCTTCGACACCGTGTTGTCGACCTTCGGCGTGATGTTCACCGCTAACCATCCGCGCGCGGCAAGCGAGCTTGTCCGCGTGTGCCGTCCGGGCGGCAAGATCGGCCTCGCCAACTGGACGCCCGACGGCTTCATTGGCCATCTGCTGAAGACTGTCGTCAAATTCGTTCCGCCGCCGGCCGGCGTGAAGTCGCCGCTGATGTGGGGCCGCAGGGAGTATCTCGATGAGATCTTCGGTAACGGCGTCACCATCGCGGCCGAGAGCCGGCATTTCACCTTCCGCTACAAGTCGCCGGCGCATTTCCTCGATATCTTCCGCACCTATTACGGGCCGACGCACAAGGCATTCGGCGCAATCGAACCGGCGGCGCAGCAGCAGCTCCAGGCCGACCTGCTCGCGCTGATCGACAAGTTCAATGCCGCCAGGGACGGCACGCTCGTCGTCCCCAGCGAGTATCTCGAAATCGTCATCACCAAGCGCGCCTGACCGCACGGCATGGCAAATGCGAGGGCGCGGCGGTCTATCCGCCGCGCTCGTTTCGGCAACAACAGAGGCTTTGAAATGAGCGCCGCCACCGACCACGCGAGCGAACATCGCTATGGCTGGGTCGTCGTCACTGTGGCGACCATCAGCCTCGCGCTCGGCTTCGGCGCGGGCGGCTTGGTCTCCGTGCTGATGAAGCCGCTGGAAGAAGAATTCGGCTGGTTTCGCGCCGACATTTCCATGGCCTACACCGCCTACAGCATCGGCGCTGCGGTCGGCGGCCTGTTCTGGGGCGCGCTGTCTGACCGGATCGGCGCGAGACCCGTCGCGTTCATCGGCACCGTGGGGATGGCGGCAGGGCTCACCGCGCTGAAATGGCAAGGCGCGCTGTGGCAGCTCGATCTGCTGTTCTTCCTGATCGGAGCGGTCGGATTTGCCTGCCTGTTCACGCCGCTGACCGCGCTGACGGGATTATGGTTCAACGCGCGCAAGGGCCTTGCGATCGGCATTGCCACGGCGGGCGGCGCCCTCGGCCAGGGCGTCGTGCCGTATCTCGGGCGGCTCCTGATCACCGAACTCGGCTGGCGCGACGCCATGCTGACGCTCGGCGTCTCCTTCCTAGCAATTCTTCTGCCGTTGATGTTCCTGCTGCGGCCGGCGCCGGCAGCCCCTGGGTCGGCCGGGCAGCCCGCCCCGCGTGACGGCAACCTCTGGAACCTGCCGCATACCGTCACCCTGCCATGGCTC
>DASWVJ010000084.1:0-32857 GCA_036406295.1 Bradyrhizobium sp. | reverse complement strand
GGCCAGGAGGCCCGCGACATAGATCGCGGACACCACGATATCGAGGGCCGTGGCATAGACCGAGGCGAGCACGATCAGGACGGTGCCGGCGACAAGGCCAAAGCAGATGCCGACAATATGCACCACGCCGTCGGCGATCAGCTCGGCGCGGTCGAAATTCCAGTGCACGGCGTCGGCCGCCGCATGGAACGACGTCGAGGCCAGTTGCTTCAGTCGGAAAACGGTCATGTCGGCCCTGGCTGGCTGCCCCTGCCGGATCGATAGATCATGAGGCATTTCCGGTCAACGAAGGGATCGCAGCACCTTGCTCCGCCCCCAAATCGTCATCATCCGCGACCCGTTTACGCCAAGGCTTCGCGGGGTGGCGGTGTTGGGGCGCCGAAGCTTTGGCGATGGCGGCAGGCGAATGATCCAGCACCCCACCGGCGTGCCTTTTCGAAGGCCGGTGATTACTGGATACCGCGCCTTCGCGGGCTATGACGGCAAGTGCTTGATTTTGGCGCGCCGATGGCCACCTTTGTAACGGTAATGTTATGGAATTACCCTCCTCACGCCGGGTTTCGACTGCCGCCGCATGCCTCCCAGTTTCCATGACATCCTCGAGGAGGCGCGGCTGTCGGCGCAGGCGCTGTGGGATTATAGCGATGGCCTGTTCAATCCCACGGTCCGGCTCGGCGTTACCGGCCTGTCACGTGCCGGCAAGACGGTGTTCATTACCGCGCTGATCCACGGCCTGACACGCGGTGGCCGATTTCCGGTGTTCGAGGCCTATGCCAGCGGGCGGATTGCGCGCGCCCGTCTGGAGCCGCAGCCGGACGATGCGGTGCCGCGGTTCGATTACGAGAACCATGTCCGCACGCTTGTCTCGGAGCGGCGCTGGCCGAGTTCGACCACCGATATCAGCGAACTGCGCCTCGTCATCGACTACCAGCGGCAGAACGGCGCGGACCGCAGCCTCACCCTCGATATCGTCGACTATCCCGGCGAATGGCTGCTCGACCTTCCCCTGCTCAACAAGGGTTTCGAGCAATGGTCGGCGGAGAGCCTTGCGCTGTCGCGCGAAGGTCCGCGGAAAAGACTGGCTGCGCCGTGGCACGAGCATCTGGCCACGCTGTCGGCCGAAGGCCGCGCCGACGAACAGGCGGCACTGACTTCGGCGCGCCTGTTCACCGACTATCTTCGAGACTGCCGCGACGAGCGCTTTGCCATGAGCCTGCTGCCGCCCGGCCGTTTCCTGATGCCCGGCAATCTCGCCAACTCGCCGGCGCTGACCTTCGCGCCGCTGGAGGTGCCCGCAGGCGGCAGCGCGCCCGACGGCTCGCTGTGGGCGATGATGGTGCGGCGCTATGAGGCCTACAAGGATGCCGTGGTGCGCCCATTCTTCAGGGATCACTTCGCGCGGCTCGATCGCCAGATCGTGCTGGTCGATGCGCTGGCCGCGTTCAATTCTGGCCCCGAAGCGCTGCACGATCTGGAATCCGCGCTCGCCGGCATCCTCGACTGCTTCCGCATCGGGCGCTCGAGCTTCTTTTCCAGCATGTTCCGGCCGCGCATCGACCGGATCCTGTTTGCCGCCACCAAGGCCGACCATCTGCACCATTCCAGCCACGACCGGCTGGAAGCCATCCTGCGCCGCATCGTGGCGCGCGCCGCCGAACGGGCCGAGCATGCGGAGGCCGCGATCGACGTGGTGGCGCTTGCGGCGGTGCGCGCGACGCGCGAGGCAATGGTTCAACGCGGGCGTGAAAAGCTGCCGTCGATCCTGGGCACGCCGGCCGCGGGAGAAAGCGCCAACGGCGAGTTCTTCGATGGCGAGACGGAAGTTGCGACCTTTCCGGGCGACCTGCCTGCCGATCCCGAGGCGCTGTTCAAGGGCGGCGGCTTTCGCGGTCTTTCCAGCACACCGTCCGAGAAGGCGGATTTTCGCTTCCTGCGCTTCCGCCCGCCGCATCTCGAGCGCGAAGGCGGCGCCGAGCCCGCGCTGCCTCACATCCGCCTTGACCGCGCCCTCCAGTTCCTGATCGGAGACCGACTGAAATGAGCGAGAAAACGCGCAAGCCCGCGACCTTCAAGCTCGACGACGCCAATGTGATCGTGGTGGATGCCGACGAACCCGGACGGCTGGCCCGCGGCACGGTGCGCATCAAGCCGGAAGCCGAGCCTGTGCTGCTTCCGGCGCCGATCGAGCCACGGCCCGTCCCGGTGCGGCGCCGCCTTGGCTGGGGCACGCTGTTCTGGATCGCTGCCGGCGGCCTCGTGCTGCTCGGCGCCGGCCTTGGTATCGTCAGGCTGATCGAGGATCTTTTTGCGCGCAGCGAGAGCCTTGGCTATCTGGGCCTCGGCCTTGCCGCAGCCGCCGGGCTGGCGCTCGCGGTGGTGACCGGCCGAGAGGCATTCGGGCTATTGCGGCTGGCCGCGATCGAAAAGCTGCATGCGCGCGCGGGCGCGGTGCTTGCGAGCGACGATCGTGCCGAGAGCCGCGCCGTGGTCCATGATCTTCTGAAACTGGCGCACCAGAATCCGCATCTGGCGCGCGCCCGCGCCGCGCTGACGGAGCATGCCGGCGACATCATCGACGGCGCCGACATGATACGCCTTGCCGAGCGCGAATTGATGACGCCGCTCGACCAGGAGGCACGGCGCATCGTCTCATCGGCCGCGCAGCGGGTTTCCGTCGTCACCGCGGTGAGCCCCCGCGCGCTGTTCGATGTGCTGTTCGTGTTCGTGGCTGCGCTGAAGATGATCCGGCAGCTGGCACGGCTGTATGGCGGCAGGCCCGGCACGCTCGGCATGATCAGCCTGCTGCGCCATGTCATCACCCATCTGGCGATCACCGGCGGCATGGCCGCGGGCGACACCCTGCTGCAGCAGATGCTCGGCCATGGCATTGCGGCAAAACTCTCGCAACGGCTCGGCGAGGGCGTGCTGAACGGGCTGCTCACTGCCCGCCTTGGCCTCGCGGCGATCGACGTGACGCGTCCGCTGCCCTTTACCGCACTGCCGCGCCCTGCGCTGACTGATCTGGCGGCCGACCTGCTGCGCAAGCGTGACGAGGAGAAGTGAGCAAGTTGTAGCAGCCCGGCCTCGTGGTTCGAGACGCACGGCGTTGCCGTGCTCCTCACCATGAGGGTCTAACAGCTTGCGCTGGCCTGAGACCTCATCCTGAGGGGCGCGCTCTGCGCGCGTCTCGAAGGATGAAGCCCCGGTCCGCCGCTATTTCGGCCCTACAATCTTCGTGCGCAGCGACATCAGACCTTCGAACGCAATCACCATGTCGTCGCCAGGCCTCAGATACAGCTCGTCCGCATTGGGCTGACCCACGGCGACGCCGCTGGGGGCGCCCATGGCGATGAGGTCGCCAGGCTCGAACACGACGTAGCGGGAAAAATGCTCCAGCACGTCGGCGATCTGGTAGAGGTAGTCGCCCGTGTTGGAGCGCAGCCGCGGCTGGCCGTTGACCTCGCAAGTTACCCAAAGATCTTCGGTATTGGGCACCTCATCCATCGTCAGGATATGCGGGCCCACCGGCGCAAAGCCCGGCATGTTCTTGGCAGTCCAGAAACGGCTGCCCGAAGCCACCTCCCGCTGCTGAATTTCGCGTGCGCTGACGTCGTTCATCAGCGTGAAGCCGGAAATGTATTGCATCGCGTCAGCTTTCTTCACGCCATGGGCGCGCTTGCCGACGACGTAGCAAAGCTCCGGCTCGTAATCGAGCTTGACGATGTCGGCAGGCTTGACCACCTCGTCGCCGTCACCAGAAATGGTGCTGACAAGCTTGATGAAGCCGGTCGGCTCATTCGGCACTTCGGTGAGCATCTTGTTGGCCTTCAGCTCCTCGCGATGCTTCCTGTTGTTCTTGCCGACGCAGAAGAATTTTGACGGGTCCGGAATCGGCGGCAGGAATTTCAGGCCGGCAACCGGCTGCATCAGTCTTGCCTGCTCCGCAGCCCGTACCAGTTCTTCGAGCGCCTTTAGCGTGTGAGCACCGGTCGTCAGCGCCGACTTCACCGTCGTCGCGGGCACCGCGCGATGCAACGCGTCTGCCGCGGCGACGACATCGACGATATTCTCGCCACGGACGATGCCGAACCGCGCCTCATTGCCTCTCTGCGGATCGACGAATGTTGCAAGGCGCATTCCTACTTACCTCCCGGCAATTGCACGTTGTTGTCCTTCACCAGCTTGCTCCATTTGGCAACGTCGGCGTTGATGTAGCGGGCGAACTCTTCCGGCGTCTGCGGCTTCGGCTCGGCGCCGAGGGTGGCCAGATGATCGCGGAATTCCTCGGTCTGCATCGCCGCCACGATGACCTCGTTCAGCTTCTTGACGATGTCGAGCGGCGTGTTCGGCGGCGCCAGCAGGCCGAACCAGCCGACCGATTCATAGCCCGGCACGGCATCGGCCACCGTCGGCACATCCGGATAGAATTTCGAGCGCCTGGTGTCGGTGACGCCCAGCGCCTTCAGCTGGCCGGACTGCACGAACTGCGCCACTACGGGACCCGGCGCGAACATGATGTCGATGCGGCTGCCGAGCAGATCGGTCACCGCCGGTCCGGTGCCCTTGTAGGGAACGTGCAGCATCTTGATGCCGGTGTCGCCGGCAAACAGCAGGCCTGAGAGATGCGACGCCGCGCCAACGCCGGACGAGCCGAAGGTCAGGCCCTCGGGCTTGTCCTTGGCGTATTTGATCAGTTCTGCAGTCGACTTCACCGGCAAGGTTGGGCTCGCCACCAGCAGGTACGGCGGCGCGGCGCCGATCGCGATCGGAGTGAGATGTCTGTTGACGTCGAACGGGCCGTCATTGCCGGCGGCGGCCGACACCGCCATCAGCGCGCCGGTCGATGCCATCAGCAGCGTGTAGCCGTCGGGCGCCGCGGTCATCACGGCACGGGTACCGATCGCGCCCGAAGCGCCCGGCTGGTTCTCCACCACGACGGGCTGGCCCCATTTGGCGTTGAGGTTTTGCGCGATGATGCGTGCGATCACGTCGGTGCCGCCGCCTGCCGCGAACGGCACGACCAACTTGATGGCGTGATCGGGATATTCGCCCGCCCTAGCCGGCAGCGCGAGCACGCCCAACAACGCCAGGGCGGCGGCGATTCGAACCAACATCTGCGTCTCTCCGATTTTCTTCTTGTCCTTGGGCATGCCGCTTATCGCGATCTTGCGCCAGTGTGGCAACGATTGCCGGCTGCATGGCTGCCAGCACGCGCCAGCGGAACAGAATGGAATCCGGCGGCGGCGACAGGATCGGCGTCCAGCCTTCGAGCTTCTCGAGCGCGTAGGTGTCCATCACCATGCCGCGCCAGCTGCGCTCGACGCGTTCGAGCGGCGTACGCACGGCCGTCGTCTCGTTCCACAGCGGCGAACGGTTGTCCGGCTCGCGCGCGACATAGAGGCCGGTGTGGCCGCTGACCGATTCCATGCCGGGATCGGCAAAGCCCTGGAAGCGGCCGCGCTCGTTGATCTGGATCACCGGCAGCTGTCCGTTGAGGTGCCAGCGCAGCATCGCATAGGTGCGATAATCGGTGGTGGCGATCCATGTCGCGCCGGTTTGCTTCACCTGGTCCCGCACATGCGCGGCGACCCGCTCATAGCCCGCCTCACCGCCGACCGGATCGGTGCGGCCGATGAAATTCCAGGGCGCTGCGACATAATAGAGGAACACGCCGACGACGAAGGCAATGCCGGCAATGATGGCCGTACGGATCCAGCCGAAAGTGGATTTCACCATCCACTCCGGAAATTTCTCCCGCGGCAGCATCGTGGCGTTAATGGCGGTGGCGGCAAAGCCGGCGGGCCACAGGAACATCGGCCAGGTGTCGCCGACGCGCAGCGTCAGCGACTTCCAGAAGAAATAGCCGAAGGGCACGATGACGGCGGTGGAGAGCAGGATCCCGACCGGTTCGCGGCCACGCCAGCCGCGCCAGGCCGTCAGCGCCACGCCCGAGATCACCACCGGCAGCAGCACGAAGCCGACCAGGCCGAACTGCAGGCCGAAAAATTCACCGACGGTGCGCAGCGACAGCGGATGGTCGGCGACCGCGCGCACGAACTGGAAGCGGAACGAAGCCCAGTCGTGCTGGTAGTTCCAGATCAGCACCGGCGCGAAGACGGCAACCGCAATCAGCGCCGCCGCCCACGGGTACGGGCTGCGCAGCCAGCGCAAACGCCAGTCAGGCGCCAGCATGAAGGCGATCACCGCCGGCAGCAGCATGATGGCGGTGAACTTGGAGAGCAGCGCAAGGCCGGCAAACAGTCCGGCCACAAGCCACCAGCGCCCGTCCCCGCTTTCGCTCAGCCGCACCAGCGACCACAGCATCGCGACCGCAAACGGGATCAGCGCCGTATCCGGCGCGACCTTGGCCATCAGCAGCCCGTAATAGAGCGCGGCCTCCGGCATCAGCAGCGCGAAGACGATGGCGCGGAAATCCTGCGTGACACGGCGGACAATATCGGCGAGCAGCAGCTGCGTTACCAGCATCGCCAATATGCCGGCAAAGCGCACGCCGAGCGTGGTGTCGCCGAAGATAGCGGTGCCGAAGCGGATGAACCAGGCGACCATCGGGGGATGATCGAGGAAGGACAGCACGCTTTCCTTCGACCAGGTCCAGTAATAGGCCTCGTCCGTGCGCAGATCGAGCACGCAGGCGTAGACGATCCGCATCACGGTCATCGCCGCGATCAGCGCAACGACGCCGAGCCATTGCCGCCGCGCGGCGCGCAGCGGACGGACACTGGAATGTTGGGGCGGGGTCGTCGTCACGGCGCTTTCTCCTCGACTCCTCAGGGGGTGTCAAGGCATCGCGGCCGGTCGCCGACTTGTGAAGCGGGGCTTCAATATCAGCGGAATAATCCCTAAGATTCGCGGTATGGATGGCATGGCCGCATCTTCATCGGAGCAGATCAGGACGTTGGCGCGCGGCGTCGGGCTGCGGCAGGTCCGCCTTGTCAGCGGCAGCATCCTGTTCACCTATCTGGTCAGCCATTTCCTCAATCACGCGCTCGGCAATATCTCGCTGGAGGCGATGGCGGACGGGGTGCGCTGGCACACCGCATTCTGGCAGTTCCTCCCCGTTTCGATCGTGTTCTACACCGCCTGCATCGTCCACGCCGGCCTTGGCCTCTGGGCGCTGTACGAGCGCCGGCAATTCCGCTGGAAGACGATGGAGCTGCTGCAGCTCGCGCTCGGGCTTACGATTCCGGTGCTGATCTTCGCCCACCTGCTCGGTGTGCGGCTGGCCTACACCCTGCACGGTCACGAGATTCTCTATCCCCAGGTGCTGTTCGCCTATTTCGTTTCCTTTCCCGCATGGCGGTTGTGGGGCATGATCACTGCGATCCTGGCCGCGTGGACCCATGGCTGCATCGGCCTGCACATGTGGCTGCGGATGAAGCCGTTCTACGGGCGCGCCGCGCCTTATTTGTTCGCAGCAGCCGTCCTGCTGCCCACACTCGCCATGCTGGGCGTCTACCAGGGCGGGCGCATCGTCGTCGACAATGACAGCGTCGAATGGCGCGCAGAAAACCTGTCCGAAGACAGGATCGGCACCAACGCGCAACACGACACGATCGACCTCGTCACCCAGTATTCCCTGATCGGATATCTCGGGCTGATTGCGCTCGTGCTGCTGGCGAGGGGTGCGCGCGCATTGCACGAGCGGCGCGGCGGCACGATCAACCTGTCCTACGGTAACGGCCGCACGGTGCGGGTGCCGAAGGGTTTGACGGTGCTGGAAGCGAGCCTGCGCAACAACGTGCCGCATGCCTCCGTGTGCGGCGGCCGCGCGCGCTGCTCGACCTGCCGCATCCGCATCATTGGTGACCACGCCGCGCTACCTCCGCCGTCGCAGCGCGAGGCCTTCGTGCTGCACCGGGTCGGCGCCGACGACCCCTCAATCCGCCTCGCCTGCCAGCTGCGGCCGAATGCCGATCTCTCCTTCTTCCAGCTGTTCCTGCCGCACACCGTCTCGGCCGACGGACATGCCGGCGGTCCGGCGCGGATCGGCCAGGAGCGCTATCTCGTCAGCATGTTCGTGGACATGCGCGGCTCGACCCGAATGGCGGAAAAGCGCCTGCCGTTCGATACGGTTTTCATCGTCAACCGTTTCCTCGGCGCAGTGTCGGCCGCCGTGCTGGACAGCGGCGGCCTGCCGAACCAGTTCGTTGGCGACGGCATGCTGGCGCTGTTCGGCCTGTCGGTGAGCCGGCGCGAGGCCTGCCGCCAGGCGCTGCGCGCGGCGGCATTGATCGCCGCCAATATCGAGGAGCTCAACAAGTTCCTGAGCCACGATCTGCGCGAGCCGATCCGCTTCGGCATCGGCATCCATGGCGGCGAGGTGATCGTCGGCGACATCGGCTATCGCGACCACATGGTGTTCACCGCGCTCGGCGATCCCGTCAATGTCACCGCACGGCTGCAGGACATGACCAAGGCGCTGTCATGCGAGGTCATCATCTCCGACGAGGTGCGCGCCACTGCGGGCCTGGCAGCGGACGCGCTGCCGCAGCAGGAGGTGACGATCCGTGGCCGCAACGAGCCGATGATCGTGCGCCAGATCACAGACGCGCGGACACTGTCGACGCTGGCCGCCAATGTCGAGGTCGTCGCGGCCTGACGCCAACCATGCGCGGCGCCGTTCCTGAAGCCTCGTTCAGCAAGCTAAGCGAACTGTAATGCGGGTTCCCTCGAACCGCTTTCCTTGAGCGTGCGACCGACCAGCAAGGGTGGAATTGAACCCCGCGCTATGGCGCATCCAAAGGAGCAAGACATGTTTCGCAAAGTGACCCTCGCCCTCGTTGCCGCCGCCTCGCTCGGCGCGATGGCGCTGTCGCCGACCGCTGCATCCGCAAAGCCGCTGATCTGGAATCCCCATCCGCATCACCACCACTGGCACCCCGGCTTTGGCCTCGGACTCGTCAGCGCCGGTTATGTCGGCTGCTATCAGAAGCGCCTGGTGCCGACGCCGTTCGGCTACCGCTGGCGCACCGTCAACGTCTGCGTCTACTGATCGAATCGCAGGTTTCCGGCACGAAAGCCCCGGCCGCCGGAGCGGCCGGGGTTTTCCCTATCCGAATCCAACATCATCCCTGGCAGCGCGGGAACAGCTGGGGACGCTGCGAAAGCTGGATTGACTTGGGATGCACGGGTGCGACATTTTGGCCGTCAGCCGGTGATGACCGGTCAAAACAAAAGAGCTTCGGGGGAAGCCATGCTCAATCGACGGGAATTGATGCAGCGCGCCGGCATGGCTGCGCTGGCCACCGGACTTTCCGCAAAGGGCGCGTTCGCGCTGGAGACCGTCACCCTGCCGTTCGACAATGGCGAGCGGCCGCTGGTGCGATATCCGCAGAAGCGGCCGATGATCGGCGTGACCAGCCGCCCACCGCAACTGGAGACGCCATTTTCGATTTTCAACGACGGGCCGATCACGCCGAACAACGCGTTCTTCGTGCGCTATCACCTTGCCGACGTGCCGCTCAACATCGACCCCGACAAGTTCACGCTGGAGATCAAGGGCAAGGTCGACAAGCCGCTCAAACTGTCGCTGAAGGACATCAGGAAGATGCGCGCGGTGGAGATCGCCGCGGTCAACCAGTGCTCCGGCAACAGCCGCGGTTTCTTCAACCCGCGCGTCGCCGGCGGCCAGCTCGGCAACGGCGCGATGGGCTGCGCGCGCTGGCGCGGCGTGCCGCTCAAGGCGGTGCTCGACATGGCCGGCGTACAGGCAGGCAGCAAGCAGGTCACCTTCAACGGCCTGGACGGCCCGGTCAGCGACAAGACGCCCGACTTCGTCAAGGCGCTCGACATCGATCACGCCCGCGACGGCGAAGTGATGCTCGCCTATGGCATGAACGGCGAGGATCTGCCGGTCCTGAACGGCTTTCCGCTGCGCCTCGTCGTGCCCGGATATTACGGCACCTACTGGGTCAAGCATCTCAACGAGATCACCGTCATCGACAGCGTCTATGACGGCTTCTGGATGAAGTCCGCCTACCGGATTCCGGACACACCCAACAACAGCGTCGAGCCCGGCACCGCGCCGAAAGCGACGATCCCGATCAACCGCTTCACCGTGCGCTCCTTCATCACCAGCGTGAGCGATGGCGCCAGGGTCAAGGCGGGCAGGACAAGGCTGAGGGGCATCGCCTTCGACGGCGGCAACGGCATCAAGGAGGTCACGGTGTCCACCGACGGCGGCAAGAGCTGGATACCGGCCAGGCTCGGCAGGGACCTCGGCAAGTATGCCTTCCGCGAATGGACCCTCCCGGTGAAGCTCGCCGCCGGTTCGCACGAACTCAAGGTGCGCGCCACCAATCACGGCGGCGACACGCAGCCGATGGAGCCGCTGTGGAACCCGGCCGGCTATTTGCGCAACGTCGTCGAAACCGTGCGCATCACCGCGGCCTGAGGGAGAACGATCATGCGATATGCCCCGCTCCTTGCGCTCGCCGGCTGTCTGCTGCTGGCTTCTGCACATGCCGCGCCGGTTACCTACACGCTTCCCGAGGAAACCGTGGACTTCAAGGCCGGCCCCAACCGCGATGTGGTGAAGGCCAATTGCTCGGCCTGCCACTCCGCGGACTATGTGCAAACCCAGCCGCGCGGCGAGAAGTTCAGAAAGGACTTTTGGCAGGCGGAAGTGACCAAGATGATCAAGGTCTATGGCGCACCGATCAACGATGCCGACGTGCCGAAAATTGTCGAATATCTGGCAGCAACCTATTGATCTCCGCCCCCCGAGGCCCGCGCGCCTGTGCCACGCACGCAAGCGGGGATTGCTGCGAATTCGCCAAAAGTTGGCACTTAATTTGCCGCAAATGCCACGAAAACTCGGTTTTGTGCGGCAATAAGGGGCGATTTTGCCGAAAAGCGCTACACCATTTGCGCTACCAAGGCGGCAATATCCCGCGTATCCTGTGCCTTGCGAGCCTGCCGGTGAGTGCGGGGACCGGGGGTTCGTTTTATTTTGTCGATTCCGCGGAGACGACGTGAATGCCTAAAGGTACGGTCAAGTG
This sequence comes from Bradyrhizobium sp., assembly GCA_036406295.1. Lineage (GTDB taxonomy): Bacteria > Pseudomonadota > Alphaproteobacteria > Rhizobiales > Xanthobacteraceae > Bradyrhizobium. Next base: position 21,836 of record DASWVJ010000084.1, on the reverse strand, counting down.
GTTCAATCCAACCAAGGGGTATGGATTCATCCAGCCCAGTACGGGTGGTAAGGACATTTTTGTTCACATTTCGGCAGTCCAGAAGGCCGGACTGACCACGCTCAATGAGGGTCAGACGGTGGAATATGACGAGGTCGCCAATCGCGGCAAGACCTCCGCCGAGAACCTGAAGGTCTAAGCGATTCCCACGCGGTGCGGCGGGCCCATGATCTGGGCTTGCCGTTTCGAGCCCATTGCCGAACTGAACAAGGCGCGACCGGCGGACGCTTCCGTCCGGCCGCCTAATCTTCTGTCACCCACCTCGTGACAGTCATGACGTCGGGCGGCTGCAGATAGCCGCGGGTCCAGAGATCCACGACCCATTCCACCCTGGTGGCGCGATCGACCAGCACCGCAGTGTTATGCGGTGTCTGCAGCACCAGCGCATTGCCGCGATATTTGGGATCTCCGACATTGTGGAATTTAAACAGTCCCCATTGCTGCATGACCAGCAGCAGGCTCGTGGTGTTGCGGGTCGTATCCCAGCAATCGAAATTATGCGCATCGTCGCGGTAGCGGAAATCCGCCTTCGCCACGCGCTTGTCGGTGCCGAGGACCGGTCCTATCCTGCGATCGAACCACACCACGGCCTTCTGTACCGCCGCCCGCTCCGCAGCCGCATTGGCGCGACCGCCATTCATGATCGCGGTCAGGGCGGCGCGGTCGGCTGCACTGAAATCGAGGGTGTAGCGGCGGCGGCAGACGAAGCCGTAGCAGACGGTCATCGACGTTGCCGAGGGCGGATAGATCGAGACGCTGGTGTAGAGGTCGGCGACCGCCCGGCTCATCTCGACCGTCCCGGCCAGGCTCGGCGCCGTGATTACCCAGCCAGCCATTGCCGCTGCCGCAACCAGCATCGGCCGCAGGCCGCGCCTCATTTGCATGGTGTCTCTCATGGCCCCGCACTGCCCCTCTGAGAACCCACCGCAGGACTAGCGCAGCCTGCCTTCGCTGCCAACGCGAAATCTGCGCGCAGCCGTATTTTTCCGCCGTGGAATTTCGCGGCGAGGACTTGGGCGCGCGCGTGTTACCGCCCGGGCTGCATCGTCGCCATCATGCCCATGTGCGGTGCAAGCAGCTCATCGGCAGCCTTCTTCTGCTCGTCAGACAGGACGTCGATCAGGTTCACCAGTGCCGCCCTGATCGCCCGGGTGCCTTCGAGCCGCGCGGCCAACCATTTCTCCTGCAGGGCGAAGCGCTCGACCAGACTCTGCTGCGCCGCACCGCCCATGATCGATGAACGCACTTCGCCGAGGCTTTTGGCGTTGGCGCGCAATGCATCGGCGAACGCATTCCACGCGGCGTTCTGCGCATCGGTGATCTTGAGTTCGGTACGCAGGAACGCGATCCGGCCCTCGACGCGGTCGATGGTCGCCATGCCCATACCGCCGCCAGGCGGCCGCATCATTCCCATCGTCTGCATCATGTCCATCATGGGCATCCTGCCGCCCATGTTCTTCATCATGCCGCCACCGCCCATCATGTCGTGCATCCCGGATGGGCCGCCCATGCCGGAGCCGCCGCCCATCCCGGGTTGCCCCTTGGGCGGCGCCGGCTGCTGCGCCGCCGGCGGTTCGTTCTGGCCCTGGTGATGATCATGATCGGCCGATTGCGCGAATGACAGGGAACTCGCCGTCGCGACAAGCAACGCAGCCAATGCCAGACGTTTCATGGCAGTCTCCTCTGCTTCAGGCTTTTGATGAGCCTGCCGGTTTCCCGTGGAATGCGCTTGAGGCAAATCAACCTGAAGCATCAATAAGTGAAAGGAACGCTATCCGCCGGCAGCGGCATCCCGCGCACGGGCAAACGGATGAATTTGTCTATATTACTGCGGCCGCGCTATCAGGAGACTGCCGACGAGGACACGCCATGCCGTCCGATTCATCCCCGCTTCCGCCCTTCAGTGCGCCCTATGCGCCCGACGATGTTGCAATCGCAGCAAGGTTGCTGGACGCAACGAAGCTCGGCGCAACGCAGGAAGCGCGGATCGACCGCGTGGCGCGGCGGCTGATCGAGGCGATCCGCGCCAATGACGATCCGCTCGGCGGCGTGGAGGACATGCTGCGCGAGTTCGCGCTGTCGACCAGGGAAGGCCTGGCGCTGATGGTGCTGGCCGAAGCGCTGCTGCGCGTGCCCGATGCGCGCACGGCGGATCAGTTCATCGAAGACAAGCTCGGGCAGGGCGACTTCATCCATCACGAGACCAAGTCGAGCGCATTCCTGGTCAATGCGTCGGCCTGGGCGCTTGGCGTCTCCGCGCGCGTGATCCAGCCCGGCGAAACGCCGCAAGGCACCATCGGCCGCCTGACCAAGCGGCTCGGCGCGCCGGCAGTACGCGCGGCCACGCGACAGGCGATGCGGCTGATGGGCAGCCATTTCGTGCTGGGCGAGACCATCGAGGCGGCGCTGGAGCGGGCGCGCCCGCACTCCGTACATCCGCCACGCTATTCCTTCGACATGCTCGGCGAAGGCGCACGCACGGCGGAAGACGCCGCACGCTATTTCAACGCCTATGCCTATGCGATCGAGGCGATCGGCCGCGCCGCCGGAGAAAACTCCCTGCCCGACCGGCCGGGAATTTCAGTGAAACTATCGGCACTGCATCCGCGCTTCGAGGCGGTGTCGCGTCGTCGCGTGATGGACGAGCTGGTGCCGCTTCTGGTCGACCTTGCCCGCCGCGCCAAGTCGTTCGATCTCAATTTCACCGTCGATGCCGAGGAAGCCGACCGGCTGGAACTGTCGCTCGACGTGATCGCTGCCGGCTTTGCCGATCCCTCGCTTGCCGGCTGGGACGGCTTCGGGCTCGCGGTCCAGGCCTACCAGAAGCGCGCTTTCGAGGTGATCGATCATGTCAACACGCTGGCGCGAAAGTTCGACCGGCGCATGATGCTGCGGCTGGTCAAGGGCGCCTACTGGGACAGCGAAATCAAGCGCGCGCAGGAGCGCGGGCTCGACGGCTATCCGGTGTTTACGCGCAAGGCAATGACCGACCTGAACTACGTCGCGTGCGCGCAGAAGCTGCTTGGCTTGCGTCCGCGCATCTTCCCGCAATTTGCCACCCACAACGCGCTGACGGTCGCGACCATCCTCGAGCTCGCAGGCAATGGCGGCGGCTACGAATTCCAGCGCCTGCATGGTATGGGCGAGGCGCTTTACGCGCAATTGAGTGCGGATCGCCCGGAACTCGCCTATCGCACCTATGCGCCCGTCGGCAGCCATCGCGATCTCCTCGCCTATCTGGTGCGCCGGCTGCTCGAGAATGGCGCCAATTCGTCCTTCGTGGCGCTTGCCGCCGACAATGCGGTGTCGATCGAGACGCTGCTGCGGCGGCCGGCCGACGTCATTGGCGCGGCGAACCGCGCCTGCCACGCCGACATCGCGCTGCCGGCCGATCTTTATCAGCCGTTGCGGAAGAATTCGCACGGCATCGAATTCGGCGAGCGCACTGCGCTTGGCAAGCTGGTCGCCGATATCGCGGCGGAGCGTCCGCCGGCCACGACCGTTGCGCCGGCGACACCGGCGCAGGCGGAGATAGCGGTTGTCGCGGCTTGCGCGGGATTTCCGGGCTGGAGCGCTACCAGCGCCGCGCAGCGCGCGGAGATGCTGGAGCGCGCGGCCGAACTGCTCGAAAAGCGCAAGGCGTGCTTCATTGCCCTCCTGCAGTCCGAGGGCGGCAAGACGCTCGACGATTCCGTTTCCGAGGTTCGCGAGGCCATCGACTTCTGCCGCTACTACGCCGCACAGGGGCGAAAGTTGTTCGGCGCCGGCGAGGTGATGCCGGGGCCTACGGGAGAGAGCAACCTGCTGCGGCTGCGCGGCCGTGGCGTATTCGCAGCGATCTCGCCGTGGAATTTTCCGCTGGCGATCTTTTCAGGGCAAGTGACGGCGGCGCTGATGGCCGGCAATGCGGTGGTGGCCAAGCCTGCGGAGCAGACGCCGCGGATTGCTGCCGAGGCCGTGAAGGTGCTGCATGAAGCCGGCGTGCCCGCATCTGCGCTGCATCTGGTGCAAGGCGACGGCAAGGTCGGCGCGGCGCTGGTCGTCCATCCCGCCATTGCCGGTGTCGTCTTCACCGGCTCGACGGAGGTCGCCCGCGCGATCAACCGCGCGCTCGCCGCCAAGGATGGACCGATCGTGCCGCTGATCGCGGAAACCGGCGGCATCAACGCGATGATCGTCGATGCCACCGCGCTGCCCGAACAGCTCGCCGATGACGTCGTAACGTCGGCGCTCCGCTCTGCCGGTCAGCGCTGCTCGGCGCTGCGGCTCCTGTTCGTGCAGGACGACGTCGCCGATCGCACGATCGAGATGATCGCGGGCGCCGCCCGCGAGCTGAAGCTCGGCGATCCCGCCGATCCCGCAACGCATGTCGGGCCCGTGATCGATGCCGAGGCGAAAGAGAAGCTGGATGCGCATATCGCGCGGATGAAGAAGGAGGCACGCGTTCATTTTGCGGGACAGGCGCCGGCCGGCAATTTCGTCGCCCCGCACATCTTTGAACTCACTGGCGCCAGCCAGCTTACCGAAGAAGTATTCGGCCCGATCCTGCATGTCGTGCGCTACCGCGCCGACGGGCTCGATAGCGTGCTGCGATCGATCGAGCGCACAGGCTACGGGCTCACGCTCGGCATTCATTCGCGGATCGACGACACCGTCGACGACATCGTCGCGCGGCTCAAGGTCGGCAACGTCTATGTCAACCGCAATATGATCGGCGCCGTGGTCGGCGTGCAGCCATTCGGCGGGTTTGGGCTGTCCGGAACCGGGCCCAAGGCCGGCGGGCCGCATTATCTGGCGCGCTTCGCCACCGAACAGACGGTAACCGTCAATACTGCCGCTGCCGGCGGCAACGCCGCATTGCTGGCGGGCGGGGAGTAGTCTCCCGTCATGCCCGGCATGCTGTCTGCGAGGCGATGAGCCGGCCGACGATGCGGTTCGTTGCGGCAAAGAGCGTTGAGCAGCAAGCGATGCTTTCGGTTCATATTACGCGAGCATCTTCCCTGACTATACGGCGCCGATTGCGCGCAACGCCGCCGGCGGAACGCACTCACCGCAAAACTCGTCGTCAAGTTCAGCGTGACGTCGAAGCGCGGTCAGTCACCGAGCCGATGTTCTAAGGCGCGCTGCTCCTACGAGGGGCGAAGCCCGCTGGGTCCCCGCCGCCTAGCAGGTCCGGCAATTCGATCCGAATCTTTACCTCGGACGGATCAATTCCCGGGGCCTTGTCGAGCCAATAGGTCACCGAGCCCGGCCACCAGATCACGATCACGACGAGAATGATCTGCATTGCGACCCACGGCAGCGCGCCCAGATAGATGTCGCGGCTCTTCACTTCGGGCGGTGCGATACCGCGCAGATAGAACAGCGCGAAACCGAACGGCGGATGCATGAACGACGTCTGCATGTTGACGCAGAGCAGCACGCCGAACCAGACCAGATCGATACCGAATTTGGCGGCGACCGGCGCCAGCAGAGGAATGATGATGAAGGCGATCTCGAAGAAGTCGAGGAAGAACGCCAGGAAGAACACGAAGGTATTCACGAAAATAAGAAAGCCGATCGCGCCACCTGGCAGGCCGGTCAGCAGATGCTCGATCCAGCGCGCGCCGTCCATGCCCTGGAAGACAAGGCTGAAGCAGGTCGAGCCGATCAAGATGAACACCACCATCGATGTCAGGCGCATGGTTGATGTCATCGCCTGATCGACCAGCGGCCAGGTCAGGCGGCGATGCAGTGCAGCAAGCATCATCGCACCGACGGCACCCATGGCGCCGGCCTCTGTCGGCGTAGCGAGTCCGAGACCAATCGTACCGAGCACCAGGAAGATCAGCACGATCGACGGGATCATGCCCCACAATACGCGGCTGACGAGCTTCCAGTTCATTGGCTCGCGGGCATGTTCCGGAATTGGCGGCATCGCGTTCGGATTGAGGAACGACAGCACGACAATGTAGAGAATGAAGATCACGACCTGCAGGATTGAGGGGCCGATCGCGCCGAGATACATGTCACCCACCGAACGGCTGAGCTGGTCGGCAAGGACGATCAGCACCAGCGACGGCGGGATCAGCTGCGTGATCGTGCCAGACGCCGCAATCACGCCGGTGGCGAGCTTCATGTCATAACCATAGCGCATCATGATCGGCAGCGAGATCACGCCCATGGCGATGACCGAAGCTGCGACCGTACCGGTAATGGCGCCAAGCACAGCGCCGACAAGGATCACCGCATATGCCAGGCCACCCGGCACCTTGCCGAACAGCTGACCGGTGCCTTCGAGCAAATCCTCGGCCAGACCGCAGCGTTCGAGGATCGCGCCCATAAACGTAAAGAACGGAATCGACAGCAACAGATCATTCGAGACAGTGCCATAGAAACGGAATGGCAGCGCCTGCAGGAACGACGGATCGAAGTGACCCGTGAAAATGCCGAGAATGCCGTAGAACAGTCCAACTGCGGCAAGCGAGAAGGCGACCGGGAAGCCGAACAACATGAAGATGATCATGGTGCCGAACATCAGCGGGGGCATCACGCCGTAGGAAAACATCTTGGATCCTGGCTATCGAGCGGTTCTATCGGACGAATTGGTCGCAACGCGAGAGGAAGACGACGCGAAACGGTCCTATTGCAGCGGCGCTTCGTAATGGGTGTCGATCTTGACTGCACCGGCGAGCGCGGCAATACGCTTGGCCAATTCGGCGAGGCCCTGCAGTACCAGCAGCGCGAAACCGATCGGCAGCACAGCTTTTACCGGCCACAGGATCAAGCCGCCGGCGTTGCTGGACACTTCCTGTGAGTTCCACGAATTCAGGAAGAATGGGAACGTCATATAGGTGAGATAAGTCATCGCCGGCAGCAGGAAGACGCAAAGGCCAATGATGTCGATCCACAGCCGAGCGCGATCTGAGACAGCTGAATAAAGCAGATCGACGCGCACATGTTCGTTGAGACGCAGCGTCTGAGCGGCACCGAAGAACACCACGCCCGCGAACATGTACCACTGGATTTCGAGCCAGCCATTGGACGAGTAGCTGAATAGATAGCGGATCGTGGCGTTGCCAGCGCTGACAAGGCAAGCGAGCAGCACCAACCACTTGGCGATGAAGCCGATGCAATCGCTTAACGCATCGATTGCCCGACTCAGGGATAGAAGACGATTCATGCGAGGCATTCCCTGCGAGCGATGGCGAACAGCCAAGACAGCTAGTGAATGTGACTGCCACCGTTCACATCGATTTCCGCGCCCGTGACGTACCCGGAAAGATCGGATGCAAGGAACAGGCCGACACCCGCGATATCACGCGGTTGGCCAACGCGGCCGAGAGGAACGCCCGCGACGATCTGCTGACGTCGTTCCTCGCTCAGGCTGTCTCCATGAATGGCGGTCTCGACCAACGATGGACAAATCACGTTGGCACGAATGCCCTGCGGTCCGAATTCGCGAGCAAGTGCTTTGGTCAGGCTCAATACACCGCCCTTGGCGGCCGCGTAGTGAGAACCACCGAAAATGCCACCGCCGCGCTGCGCGGCGACGGACGCGATATTAATGATGGAACCGGATTTTGCGGCCACCATCCACGGCATCGAAGCCTGGCAGATATGAAAAGTGCCGCGAAGATTGACGTCCATCATCGCATCGTAGTTTTTCGGAAGGATCGATGTGAAGGCTGCTGGCTCGGCGATCCCAGCGCTGTTGACGACCACATCGATCCGTCCGAATTCGCGGTGGATACGTGACAGGAGATCGACGCAACCATCCCGGTTCGTCACATCGCAGGCGAAACCTTTGTGGCCCTCCCCCCTTGGCATTTCAGCCGCGGCGGTGATTGCGCCGGGGCCATCCAAGTCGAGGATCGCGATCTTCGCACCGTGCTCCGCGAAGATACTGGCGACGGCACGACCGATTCCGCGTGCCGATGCGCCGCCGGTGACGACGCAAACCCGATTTCCAAGCAGCATGTTATCGTTCCTTAGGACATGCCAAATTGTTCGACGACGACGCTCGGTCGGCGCCACCTTGATGGCTCTTGGTTTGAAGGTGAAATGCTTAGCGGTTCTGAGCCTGCTGGGAGACGAATGCATCGAACGGCAATTCAGCGACCCGGAACCAGATTTGCTCTTTCCGCCAGTAGGGCAGCCAGGCGTCGTAGATCTTCTTGAAATTGGAATTGCTCGCGGCGAGTTCGGAATACAGCGCCTGCGCTTCCTTGAAAGACGCCTGCATGACATCCTGCGGGAATGGACGAAGTTCAGCGCCGCCGGCCACTAGTCGGTGCAGCGCATCCGGATTCTGGTTGTCGTACTTGGCAAGGCTCCACATCACTGCTTCGGCGCAAGCTGCCTCCAGCACGGCCTTGTAGTGCTTGGGAAGCGAGTTCCATTTGTCGAGATTGATGAACAGCGAGACGTTGGGTCCACCCTCCCACCAGCCGGGGTAGTAATAGTATTTAGCCACCTTCTGGAATCCGAGTTTCTCATCGTCATGCGGGCCGGAAAACTCAGCCGCGTCGATAGTCCCACGCTCAAGCGCGGGATAGATATCTCCACCCGCAATTTGCTGCGGCACCACACCGAGACGAGAGAGAATCTGGCCGGCGAGTCCTGCGACCCTAAATTTCAAGCCGCGGAGGTCTGCGACTGACTTGACTTCCTTGCGAAACCAACCACCCATCTGAGCCCCGGTATTGCCCGCCGGAATGGTGTAAATGTTGTAGGTCTTCATCAACTCACGGATAAGCTCCAAACCGCCGCCCTGGTGCAGCCACGCATTCTGCTGGCGTGCGTTGAGACCAAACGGCAAGACCGAGTCGAAGACGAGGGCTGGATCCTTGCCGATGTAGAAATTGGACAGGGTGTGTCCGCATTCGACCGTCCCGTTGGTTACCGCGTCCATCACCTGCAGGGCCGGCACGATCTCGCCAGCAGCAAATACCTGGATCTGGAACTGCCCATCGGTCGCCTCGGCGACGCGCTTGGCGATCTGCGGGCTGCAGCCGAAGAGCGTGTCGAGGCTCTTCGGATAGCTGGAGGTCAGTCGCCAGCTGATCTTGGGGTTCGATTGGGCGATCGCGGGAGTGGCGATGGCCGCTGCAGCACCGGCAGCAAGACCGCTGCTGCGAAGGAATTTCCGGCGGTTCATGACGTTTCCTCGTGTTGTCTATTTATTTGAAAGCGACTCGGCCCGACTTTTCGTCGACCCTCGAACTAAAAGGTCAGAACGACCTTCACCTGGTCTTCGTCCTTCTTGAACAGCTCCATCGCCTGAGCAGCTTCCTTTAGCGGGAAACTGGCGGTGACCAGCTTCTCGATGTTGATCAACCCATCAGCGACCGGACGGAGAACTCGTTGAACCCACTGCTCCCGGAAGTGCGGGCTATGATGCATGATCGCGGGAAATCGGACGTCGATCGCATGGTGGTGCGCGCGATGCAGATTGGCTTTGATCGGAGACATGATGTCGGTAACCGACGCCAGGATGCCTTCGTCGCGAGCAATCTCCAGAGCAATGTTGAAATACTCCTCCGCGCGCGGATTCCAGTAGCCGCAGGAGTGATATGAGACATCCACACCAATACCGTGTGTCAACTCGCGGACTTCGGCGATGGCGTCGGTTCTGGTCGTATTGATCAGGATATCGGCGCCAAGATCCTTCGCCATGGCGAGATGCTTGTCGGAATAGTCAATGGCGATGACACGGCGGGCGCCTCGCGCTTTCAACCCCTGGACCGCGATCATGCCCTGGAAATTCAGGCCACTGACCGCGACGTCGTCGCCGAGCTGGACGCCTGATGCGAAGACACCATACATCCCGACCGCGACCGGTTCACCCATGAAGGCCACCATGTCGCTCAACCCGTCCGGCGCCTTGAAGATATTGCGCTCCGGCGACTTGAAATATTGCGACCAGCAACCATCGAGGCCAAATAGCATCACGCGGTCGCCCGGCTTCACCTTTCGAACTTTGGAGCCCACGTCAGCCACCACGCCGCCACCTTCGTGGCCGGGCCAGTCGAACGGCGGCAGATCGTGCGGCCAAGGCATGCCGCTGGCATAGCGAAGATCTGCATCGCATATGGACGCCTGGCCGCTCTTAACCAAAATCTCGTGTTCGTCGAGCGCAAGATCGCGGTGATCTAGAACGATGTCGTACTCTTCCTTGTTTTGGCCTTCGGCCCTCGTCATACGAATAGCTGCGGTCCGCATCGAATGCTCCTATCGCTTCCCGACTTTTTTGAAGATCTTGGTTGTTACCCAGGCTGTCTTGGGCCTCGGGGCCGGAAGGCAATGGAGGCAAAGCGCCCCTGCCCCTGATGCTTTGCCAGTATCTTGGCGATGACATCAAAATGTTCAGCCATGATCGCTGCAGCCCGGTCCTCATCGCGTGCCGCGATCGCCTCAAGAATGCGTTCGTGAACGTCATTAAGCGCCAACCAGGAATCCTGGATTGAGAATAATGAAAGCCAGCGTTCATGGTGGCCCCGCTTCAACAGACCGGTGATGGCGCTGTAGAGAAAGACGAGGGTCGCGTTTCCTGTGCTTTCGACGATGGCGCTGTGGAACTCATGGTCGGCTTCGGCGCCATGTTCGCCGTTGCGGCTGCCCGACTCGCCGGCCTGCATGTCCAGGCTTTCCAGCGCGCGACGCATTCGATCGATGTCCCGGCGCGTAGCGTTCCGGCAGGCGAGTCGAACTGCATGGCACTCGAGGGCAACACGCGCGTCCATGATGTCTTCGGACTGGCTGGGCTGCATCGAGATCAGCGTACCGAATATCCTGGAGAGCACTTGCGGCTGGGGCAGCGTTACATAGACGCCGAGACCATGACGCAATTCGACCACGTTCAGCATTTCGAGCGCCTTGAGCGCCTCTCTGAGGCTGCCGCGGCTTACATTCAACTCGACGGCTAATTCCCGCTCGGGCTTGAGCCGGTCCCCCGGCCTAAGCCGCCCGGCCTCGATCTCGGAAGTGAGGAATTGCACGACGTACTCGAAAACACGTCGTTTCGGAGGAGCGACCAAGGCTCCGGCAGAATGATCAACCTTGGAAGAACGTCGATTGGGTTTGCGAGGCGCCATGGTGGTCCAGTTGAGGTTTCAAAGTGATCAGACCACTAAAGGACCACGCTGTCAATTCCCATTCTCGCAGCCTCACAATGGAAGGAAGGGACGACCACTCGCCAGTGACCCGACGGGCTGGATCAGACGATATGAGAGAATTGGCCTGGCAATGGAAAACACCAAACGCCGCTGGGACAATATTTTCCGCTACGCGCTAAACGACGCCCGCACATTCCCCGTACCGCCTGTCGTCGTAGCCCGACCTGAAGGACTGAGCCCAATTGACAGCACTCACTGGCTGGCGGTCTTCAGCGACCTGCAGCTAATTAATCCCGCGAGAATCGACATCACCTGGCACACAGATGCCGTCGGGAGCCGTCCACCCCGTCATTGCGAGGAGCGCAAGCGACAAAGCAAATCCACACTTCCTGCATAGCTCGCTTCGCTCGCAATCACGGCCCTGTTGCATCGTCCGCACAACATGGTTCAAATGCCTCCTAAATCACCTTGGTTGCAGTGGGCATCTTGTCCGCCAACAACACCAACAAGCACAGGTAGGAGCGACGCCGACATGGAAGAAAAGGGCATTTTCGAGGGGCTGAAGGTGCTGGACTGCGCAAGCTTCATCGCAGCACCCGCCGCGGCCACCGTGCTGTCGGATTTCGGCGCCGACGTGATCAAGATCGAGCCGCCGGGCCAGGGCGACCCCTATCGCAATCTCCCCAATCTTCCGGGCTACCCCCGCAGCGAACATAACTTTGCCTGGCTGCTGGAGGCCCGCAATCGACGGAGCCTTGCGCTCGACCTCTCGAAACCCGAGGGCCAGGCGGTGCTGCACAGGCTGGCGGCGGAGACCGACGTCTTTATCACCAATTATCCGCCGCAGGTGCGCGAGCGGCTCGGCATCACCTACGAGCGCCTTGCTCCTACAAATGAACGCCTGATCTATGCCTCCTTCACCGGCTATGGCGAGAAGGGCGAGGAGGCCAACAAGCCCGGCTTCGACAGCAATGCCTATTGGGCGCGTTCCGGCCTGATGGACCTCGTGCGCGCCGACGAGCACACCACGCCCGCACGCTCCGCCCCTGGCATGGGCGACCATCCCTGCGCCATGGCATTCTACGGCGCGATCGTCACCGCGCTCTACAAGCGCGAGCGCACCGGCAAGGGCTCGCATGTGTCGTCCAATTTAATGGCGAACGGCGTATGGGCGGCTTCCGTACTGGCGCAGGCAAAACTCGTCGGCGCCAAATTCCAACCGCGGCGGCGCCGCGAGAACGCGCTGAATGCAGTGACCAATCACTATCAGTGCAAGGACGGCCGCTGGCTGATCCTGTCGCTGCTCAATGAGGACCGGCAATGGCCGACGCTTGCAAAATGCCTCGGCCGCGAAGACCTGATCGCCGATCCGCGCTTCACGCACAAGAAGGACCGTCACGCCAACTCGCTGGAGCTCGTGAAGATCCTCGACGAGGTGTTCGCGACCAAGCCGCTCGCCGAATGGCGCGGGATTCTCGACGGCAATGGCCTGGTATTCGGCGTGGTCGGCATTCTCGACGACATCCCGCATGACAAGCAGATGATCGAGAACGAGGTGCTGGTACCGTTCGAGAACGACACCATGCTGACCATCAACAGCCCGATCTGGGTCGACGGAACCAGGAAGGTGCAGCCGCGCAAGCCGCCAGGCGTCGGCGAACACAGTGACGAGATCTTGCGCAATGCCGGCTATGACGAGGCTGAAATCAGGAAGCTGCGCGCCTCGCGCGCGGTGGCATGACGACTGCAAGTGACAAATGACGCCGTCATGCCGGGCTTGCCGGCTTCGCTAGAGCTTCGCCGGCCGCGCCACGCCTGGCTTGGCCGCAGCGCTGCCAGCCGCAGTCTAGTACCCATCAATGACACCTGACTGCAATCGGCGGTCAGATCCAATCGACGCGAGCGCCGTCAGCTATGGCGCCCTGACAAAGCACATGCCCATGCGCGTCGTCGCGTCGGCCGTCTGGCAGGCAAGCCCTTTTGCACAGGTCCAGCTGCGGAAACTCGCGTCATTGGAGGCGTTGCGGCGCGACAGCCGGTAGCAATGTGCGCCCCAGCCGTCGAGATATTCGGTACCGGCAAGCTCCTGCGCGCCGCGCAGCTGCGGGCGGCCGGCAAAGCCCTTGGAGTAGTCCGGCTGCCTGCCGTCCCGCAGCGCGGCGAGGATGTCGCGGCGGCGAGGCTGGTCGCCGAAGAAATGCGGCGATGCCGGCACCACGGTCGCATTGGAGGGCTTGGCCGCCATCCAGTCGACGCCCGGGAAATGGAAACCGCCGATGCCGCGGGTCTGGTGGCAGCCGGCGCAGGTGATGTCGTTGAGACGCCGCTGGAAGCCGCCGAAGGATCGGATGTTCAGCAGGCTCGTTCCGGCGCTCGTCGCCTTCTTCAGCGCCGCGACAACGTCGTTCTCGCTGAACACGGGATTGCTCCCCTCGCCTTCGCTGAGGCCAAACTCGGGCAGCAGGTTCGACGGCACGAATCCGACCGGCGTTGGCGCGATCGCCGCCTTTGCGAGGAATTTTTCCGGGATCAGGATGGTGCCGTGATCGAGTTCGGCAAAATGCGCTGGCTCGAGCAGCCATTCCTTGAAGTCGCGCGCAAGGCTTGCGTCCGCGAGAATGCGCGCGCGGTCGATCTGGTTCTCAAGCGGCCCCTCTTCGAACTGGCGCGTTTGCGCATTGTAGTGGAACAGCTTCAACAGATAGTCGGTCCGGAAGTCGCGCTTCGGCGACTTGGGCGCATGCGCGATCTGCAGGTTGGTCTCGATACGACCGATGTTCTCGGGCATCACGAGATCGAGCGGGCCGCCCTTGGCCTGCAGCCTTGCGGCAAGGTCGCGGCCGGTCAGGGAAAGGTCCGACGTCGCCAGCCAGCGCTCCGCAATGGCGGCGCAGGTGATTGGCCTGCCGTCGCGGTCGACCGGCGGCTCGCCCTTGGCGCGCAGCACGACGTTGAGCGTCATCGGCAGCCGCGGTGAGGTCTCGCCGCCCGCAGGCAGATTGGTGCGGGTCAACCGGTAGATCAGACGGATTTCGCCGCAGCTCGCTGCAGCGACAAAGGCGCGGTCCATGCGGTTGACGATGCCTGCAAGCACGAAGCGGGTGTCCGGCGAGGTGAGCAGCGCACGATCGAACAGCTGGAAGGCAAAGGCTTCGCCGACCCCGATGGTCTCGTCGGGAAGTTCAGCCTTGTGGCGCGCGACATAGCGCTCGAGTTCGGCATCGATGGCGGCCTTGACCGGAGCCATGGAAGGCATGGCGAAAAGTTCGGCGTTGGAGAGCGGCGTATCGGCCGAGCGCGCAGGCTCCAGGATACGGCCGAGACCAAACCGGCCGCGGTCGAGTTCGCGCAAGGCAAGCGGATCGGTAATGGCGGTTCCGCGCTCCAACGGCTGGTCCGGCGCCGCACGAGCCGCCAGCGCGGTGCCCAGCAGGCAAAGCAGGACAAGAAACCACCGCGGCGGAAGATTCATGTCCCCACTAACACCGCGCGCAGAGGCCTATTCAAGCAGAAAGGCGCTTCACATCGCAGTGAAGCGCCTTCGGTCAAGCGAGCGCGTTCGTCAGCGCTCGACGATCAGGCCCTTGCTGGTAACGACCACCCAGCGGCCGTCCTGCTTGCGGATGGCATCTACGCGGCCGAGACCGGGAATGGGATCGCCGGCAAAGACCTCGTAGAGGCCGCGGCGGCTCTCGATCAGCGCGCTGCCCCTGCCGACTTCGCGCAGCACCCAGCCTTCCACCGTCGGCAGCCTGCCGACCTCGACCTTGGCGTTCGCAGCGAGCGTGGGAGACGCAGCGGCGGACGGCGGCGCGACCGATCCCGTAACGTCCTTTTGCGCAGCAGACGCGGCAGCCGGTTGCGCCGGCGCAGCAGCGGCCGCTGCCTGCGTGGCGCGCAGCTTGCTGACTTCGTCGGAAAGCTTTGCGAGCTTCGTGGCGGGTTCGGCCTGCGCCTTCTCGACTTTCTCGAGGCGGTCGCTGGTCTTGTTTAACTGGGTTACGCTGAACCTGACGTTCTGCTCGACGCTGGCTTTCAACGCGAGGATGTCGGCATCGATGCGGGCGACGGCTGCTTCGAGCCCTACATTGCGGGCCGTGGCGGCATCGCCGGCATTGCTCTGGCCAAGGCCGGCGGTAGCGAGCGCACCGCCGATCGCACCGGCAACGGCCGCGAGCGCAACGACCGCCGCCATCGCTCCGATGCGGCGCCTGGGAGCGGCTTCAGTTCCCGGCTGGGCAGCGCCGGGCGACACACGCTCGCCGGGCGGCATGATCACGACATTGCCCGACGGCCGCGGCTTTTCAGCCTTCACTTCGACCTTCGGTGCTTCCACCTTGGGCGTCTCGATCTTTGGCGCTTCCACCTCTGGCTCGACCTTGGGCGCATCGGCCTCGGGCAAGGTCATCTCCTGGTCGGGGGCAATGGTCGGGGACTCCGCGATGACCGGCTCGGTGTTGAAGTCGGTCTTGGCGTCGGATGCGGCACTCGCAGAACCGGTTTCAGCACTGGTCGGCTGGGGCAGCTGTTCGCTCACGGCAAAAGTCTCCAGAATTGATTGACTATTTGGTAACTTTCAGTGGTTGCCAATTCCTTACCGGCCTTCGGCCTTACTGAAATTTTAGGAACTCATCCGGGGCGGATTTTGGCCGGAAACAGGGGCGGATGGTGGCAGGGCGGCGGCGCCCGGCCATGCTGCCATGCAGCAAGGCCCGCCCCGCGTCATCGCACAGGACCAGCATGCGACCGGGCGTTTGCCCGGGCATGACGAGGGAAGTCAGCGTTTCCTTCCCTTCGCGAAATGTTTCGTCAGATAATCCGCGAGCACCTCGAGGCGGGCCGGGCGCGGGCCGCCGGGCGGCGTCACCAGATGCACCGCGCCTTCGGGTTGCTTCCAGCCTTTCAGGATCACCTCGACCTCCCCTGAGCGGATGGCATCGCCAACGATGAATTCCGGCAGGTCGGCGATGCCGAGGCCGGCGAGCAGCGCCGGCATGACGGCTTCGCCATTGTTGACGCGCAATTGTCCGGCGGGACGGACGCTTGCCTGCTCGCCGGCCGCGTTGGTGTAGTGCCAGACGCCGGGCGTGGAGAGATAGGCGTAACCGAAGCATTTGTGCTCGGCGAGGTGCATCGGATGCGTCGGTCGGCCGTGGCGCTTCAGGTAGGACGGCGCCGCCACCGTGTAGCGCGGCATCGAGCACAGCCGCCGCGCGATCAGCGAGGAGTCCGGCAGCCGCGCGATGCGCAGGCCGGCATCGAAACCCTCGCCGATCAGATCGACCGTGGCGTCGCTGAGATGAAGGTCGATCGACACTTCCGGATAGGCCGCCAGGAATTCCGGCAGCAGCGGCGCGACGGTCTTTACGCCGAAGGTCATGGGCACTGCGAGGCGCACGAGGCCGCGCGGCGTCACCGACTGCGCCAGCGCCTCGTTCTCCGCGGCCTCGCCGTCGGCGAGCAGCCGCGCGGCGCGCTCGGCGAGTTTCTGGCCGGCATCGGTCAAGGCGAGGCGGCGCGAGGTGCGGTTGAACAGCCGGGCGCCGAGCCGCTCCTCCAGCCGGCTCACCGCCTTCGACACCGTGGCCTTGGACAGCGCCAGCTCGCTGGATGCCGCCGCGAAGGAGCGCAGTTCCACCACCTTGGCGAAAATCGCCAATGCTTCGAAGTCCGGGAGCTTGGCCATTCGGACATCCCCTATTTTTTGGAAACAATGAGTTTCGATAGTTTCTATTTATATACCTAAGCGGAGGACATATCCAAGGGCCATCGGATTTCAAGCGATGGAGAACTTCCATGACCAAGAAGCTCGCAGGCAAGGTTGCCCTCGTCACCGGCGGTTCGCGCGGCATCGGGGCGGCCAGCGCGCTGGCGCTCGCCGAACAAGGCGCCAACGTCGCCATCAGCTATGTCGCCTCGCCCGACAAGGCGGAAGCCGTCGTCAAGCAGATCAGGGCCAAGGGTGTTGAAGCGCGCGCCTTCAAGGCCGACCAGGCTTCTTCCGCCGACGTCGAGAAGCTGGTGAAGAACGTCGCGGCCGAATTCGGCCGTCTCGACATCCTCGTCAACAATGCCGGCGTGGCCGTCGGCGGCGCGGTGGACGATCCCAATGCCGATACCGCGGCGCTCGCCCGCGAGGATGCAGTGAACGTGCACGGCGTCATCACCGCGATCCGCACCGCCTCCAAGCTAATGGGCGAAGGCGGCCGCATCGTCACCGTCGGCTCCATGCTCGCCGATCGCGCTTCCTTCCCGGGCCTTGCCGACTACGTCGCCAGCAAGGCTGCGGTGGTCGGCTACACCAAGGGCGCGGCGCGCGACCTCGGGCCTCGCGGCATCACCGTCAACGTCGTGCAGCCCGGCTCGATCGACACTGAAATGAATCCGAAGGACGGCGGCGAATTCGCCGAGACGCAGCGCGGCCTGCACGCGCTGCAACGTTTCGGCAGGCCGGAGGAAGTCGCCGCCGGCGTCGTCTTCCTCGCCAGCCCCGAAGCGTCCTTCGTAACCGGCACAGTGCTCAACGTCGATGGCGGCTTCGGCGCCTGATCCATTCAACCCAGATACCGGACGCACGACCTGCGTCCGGGCCTCTCGAAAAATCTGAAGCAAGGAAGAAAACGATGATCGAACTGAAACCCTTTGCGAAACTCGGCAGCGCCGATCACGGCTGGCTGAAGGCCAAGCATCACTTCTCGTTTGCCAACTACTACGATCCCGCCAATATGGGCCACGGCTCCTTGCGGGTGTGGAATGACGACGAGATCGCGCCGAGCACCGGCTTTCCCGCTCATCCCCATGCCAACATGGAGATCATCACTTACGTGCGCGAAGGCGCCATCACCCATCAGGACAGCCTTGGCAACAAAGGCCGCACTGAAGCGGGCGACGTGCAGGTGATGAGCGCGGGCAGCGGCATCCGCCATTCCGAGTACAATCTGGAGCCGACCAAGACCAAGATCTTCCAGATCTGGATCGAGCCCAACACGCATGGCGGCCAGCCAACCTGGGGTGCAAAGCCCTTTCCGAAGGCGAACCGGGCCAACGGCAAGCTCGTCACCATCGCGAGCGGCCTTGCCGGCGACAAGGACGCGCTGCCGATCCGCGCCGATGCGCGGGTGCTCGCCACCACGTTGAAGGCCGGCGAGAGCGCGGAGTATGCAGCGGAGAAGGCGCGCCATCTCTATCTCGTTCCCGCGCGCGGAAGCGTCGAGGTCAACGGCGTGCGGGTCAATGCCCGCGACGGCGCCGCGATCAGCGACGAGACCAGGCTGAAGATCACAGCGCTGGAAGACACCGAGTTGGTGCTGGTCGACGCGGCGTAGGCCTCTCTCACCCTTCGTCATGCCCGGGCTTGTCCCGGGCATCCACGAATTTCTGCGCTCCAAGACGTGGATGGCCGGGCCAAGCCCGGCCATGACGGCCTCGGTTCCGTGCAGAAGTCCCCCTGAACCCAACCAAACCCAAAGGAGGCCATCATGGCCAAGGTACTCGTGCTCTATTATTCCGCTTACGGTCACATCGAGGCGATGGCGAATGCGGTGGCTGAAGGCGTCCGCGAAGCCGGTGCGCTTGTCGACATCAAGCGCGTCCCCGAACTGGTGCCGGCGGATGTCGCCAAGGCATCGCACTACAAGGTCGACCAGGCCGCACCCGTCGCGACCGTGGCAGATCTCACCAACTATGATGCCATCATCGTCGGTACTGGCACGCGTTTCGGACGGATGTCCTCGCAGATGGCAAATTTCCTCGATCAGGCGGGCGGCCTCTGGGCCAAGGGCGCGCTGCACGGCAAGGTCGGCGGCGCCTTCACCTCAACCGCCACCCAGCACGGCGGCCAGGAGACCACGCTGTTCTCGATCATCACCAATTTGCTGCATTTCGGCATGACCGTGGTTGGCCTCAATTACGGATTTGCCGGCCAGATGAAGCTCGGCGAGGTGACAGGCGGCTCGCCCTACGGCGCGACCACCATCACCGGCGGCGACGGCAGCCGCTTGCCGAGCGAAAACGAGCTTGCGGGTGCGCGCTATCAAGGACGCGTGATCGCAGAGACCGCGAAGAAGCTGCATGGCTGATGCGACAGGGGCGGCATTCCAAAACGCGAATGCCGCCCCATCTGTCGTCCTGGGGGCGACAGAGCGTGGTCATGATCGAGCTTCTTCTTGTCGCACAGACGCTTCGCAATCCGATCCAGGCACTGGCGCGCCGCTGGTATTGCCGCAGTCTGTTCCGCGCCACACGCGGCGCCCGACGATGCAAGGGATGCACGGCTTCGTGAACCGGCGCGCAGTATAGCGAGCAGTGTGGTAGGCTCCACGACTTCACAATCGTCACAAGGCGGTTCCCTGCATGAACGCGTCCCCGCAATCGCCCTGGCCGGAGTTGCCGACCGCGGCATGGCGCGAGACCTGCGCCACCCTTCATCTTTGGACGCAGATCGTCGGCAAGATCCGCCTCGTCCGCTCACCCTGGCTGAATCATTCCTGGCAGGTCGCGCTCTATGTCACGCCGCGCGGGCTGACCACGTCGCCCATTCCGGACGGCGGCAGAACTTTTCAGATCGACTTCGATTTTATCGACCACGTACTGCGCGTCACCACCAGTGACGGGAAAGAACGGCAGTTCGCGCTGGCCGGACAGTCGGTCGCAAGCTTCTACACGACCGTCCTGGCAACGCTGGCCGAACTGGGCATCAAGCTCGTTATCGACGACATGCCGAATGAGTTGCCGGAGCCGACGCGATTCCCGCAGGATGTTGCACATGCCTCCTACGACGGCGAGGCGGTACGGCGTTTCCTGCAAATCCTCGTCAACTGCGACCGTGTGTTCAAGCAATTCCGCACCGGATTCCTCGGCAAGGCGAGCCCGGTGCACTTCTTCTGGGGCAGCTTCGATCTCGCCGTGACGCGCTTTTCCGGCCGCCGCGCGCCGGCCCATCCGGGTGGCGTTCCACACCTGCCCGACACCGTCGCGCGCGAAGCCTATTCGCACGAGGTTAGCAGTGCGGGATTCTGGCCCGGCAGCGGCGCAGTCGATTACCCGGCGTTTTATTCCTATGCCTATCCGGAACCATCAGGCTTCCGGACGACCAAGGTGAAGCCGGCGGCAGCTTTCTTCAACAGCGACCTTGGCGAGTTCATCCTGCCTTATGATGCCGTGCGTACCGCTGACGATCCCGACGGCGCATTGCTCGACTTCCTGCAGAGCACTTACGAGGCTGCAGCAGTGGCCGCGAACTGGGATCGCGACGCGCTCGAATGTGCGCCAGGCACGCCGGGCGTGGTGCGGGAGATCTAAGCGTTTTTTCGCCTTACACCCATGCCCGGAATTTGGGCTGGATCCGCGCGCCGTCGATCAGCTCGAGATTGCCACAGCGGTTCAGGGTGTGCAGCCTCCGCCCGGGCCACATCGGGCCGGGGCGGATGCGGCTGCGGATTTCCTGCCTGAACGTCTCCGGCGTCAGTTCCACGACCTCCGCCAGAGCCATCGAGCCGCCATAGCTTTCGCTGCAGTCCTGCACAGGCCGCCACAACTGTCCTTTCCTGCGAACGAAATTCCCCGCGGGCCGCGTCGTGGCGCGATCGATCAGGATCGGATTGCAGGCGTGCGGCGTCCATGGCCCCATCAGGTTCAACGAATGATAGATGGCGAGAGCATCCGAATAGCCGCCGGTGCCGTCGCGCCAGGCACCGAACAGGTAGTAGAGACCGTCGTGCTGCGTGATGGTGACGTCGGCAATTTCGACGCCTGACAACAGCGTGGCGTGCCGCTCCCATTTGTCGGGAAAGCGCACACAGCGGTAGATCGCCAAATCGTTGTTCGTCGATGATTCCGGAATCATCCACAAGTGCCCGTCCTCCACGATGAGGAACGGATAGGACAGGTGCCACGGCTCTTCGAGCACGGGCACCACCTCGCCCACAGGACGCGCCCCGTCGAACTCGATCGCCGAGATGATGCCCTTGCCAACGCGATGATCGAGATCCTCGAAGAAGGCGAAAGTTCTGCCTCGCCAGGTGGTCGCAAACGGATCGGCATAGAACCGGTTTCCGGGGTCCTTCAGGATATTCCATGAAGGGCCGGACAGGTCTCCGGTATCCCAAACATTGACCTTGGGGCTATATCGCCAGCCGATGTGCCAATGCGGCGCATAGCAGCACAACCGGTAAATCTCGCGCACGATCGACCAGGCAAGCCCGCGCAAAACATACTGTGCCGGCGACTGCGACGGTTCGGCGCGGCTCGCGAGTTGCGGCACGATCCGTGGTGCGCCCGACAGCACCGCTGCCAGCAACGTCATGGTGCGCGCGATCACAGTCTCCAGCGAGCCGCTCAATCCTTGTGCGATCTCTGCCGAGGGATGACCGCGGTCCAGCACCGCGCCATCGGCTTCGTCGACAATCTCGATGACCGGCAAGTCTCCGGAGAGGATCGCAGTCAGGGCGGCATCCTCACCGGCCGCCCCGTTGAAGCGCGGCCGAAGATAGCGGCTTGCCCTGCAGGCGGGATCGCGTGGCGCGTCGGTGAAATCGACAACGACATCGGCCGTGCCGACCGGCGCGGGCGCCTGCGCCGTCGATCCGAGCCTGTCGGCTCCGCTGCGTTTTCCCCTGCGCAGGATCATGCGCTCGAGCTCGAACAGCGCGTCAAGACCTGCGGGTGCCGGAGACGAAACGTCCACCCACGCAAGCTGAAGCG
>DASWVJ010000083.1:0-9165 GCA_036406295.1 Bradyrhizobium sp. | reverse complement strand
CCGTTCGGCACCAAGTTGCGGGTGACGAACACGCACACCGGCCGCTCGGTGACGGTGCGCGTCAATGATCGCGGGCCTTATGTGCCGGGGCGGGTGGTCGACGTGTCCTATTCCGCCGCCCAGGAGCTCGGCATGGTCGGCAGGGGCGTTGCGCCGGTGAAGCTCGACGTCGTGCAGTAACCCCAACGTCGGCCGCGACGGCTCACCGCCGCCGGCGTGCCCTGGTACGCGCGGCCTTCTTCGCAGCGGCGGAACGGCCCTTGGCGCCCTTGGTGCGTACGGCCTTTCGAGCAGCAGCAGAGCGAGCCTTCGCGCCCTTGGTGCGCACTGCGTGGCGTGCCGAAGCGGCGCGCGAGGCTGCGCTGCGGCGGCGGGCGGCGCCCGTGGCCTGGCGCGACAGCGCGCGCTTCGAGGCGGCGCGCCGCGGCTCTTCTTTCAGCACCTTCTTGACGGCGCGCGAGACGCGCGGACGACGCCGCGGCTTGCGCCGGCCCTGGCCGGCCTCGTAGGCATATTCCGCGCTGCGCCGCGTGCGCGCGCTGGTCCTGCCCTTCTTCGGCGGAGGCAGCTTGACGCCGGCGCGGCGCGCTTCCGACAGGCCGATGGCGACCGCCTGCCGCGCTGACCTCGCGCCATGTTCGCCACGGCGGATCTTGTCCATCTCCTCCTTGACGAACTCGCCGGCCTGCGTGCTCGGCGATTTCCCGGCGCGCTTGTCCGCGCGCGCCTTACGGATGGTTTGCTTTCTGGGCATCGTGCTGTTCCCTTTGGCTTGACGAAGGGAGAACGCCCGAGCGGCCCGATTTGATCCTCCGATTTGATCCTGGGATCGTGAAACACCCTGGCCCGGCACCGGTCACGGGCGTTGCGCCGGCGAGATACGCTGATGCAGCAATGCTCACTTCGCGTAGCGCCTGAACAGCCACATCGCCAACAGCACGAGCAGCGATCCCGCGACGGCAGCAACGACGTCGCGCAGCGAGACCGAGACCTTGTCGAGGCCGGGCAACAGGTTGAGCCAGCGGAACAGCAATCCGCCGATCAGCGCGCCGACGAGACCGAGGCCAAGGTTGCGGAAGGTGCCGAAACCTGCGCGGTCCCATGTGATCAGGCGCGAGGCAAGCCCGCCACCGATCAGGCCGACGACGATCCAGACGATCATTTGCGCAACTGTCGGCATCGTCATCGCTCCCTCCCCTGCGGTTCTTCTCACTCCGGCTTGATGCCGGCCGCCTTGATGATCGGCAACAGCCGCTTCTCCTCGCTGTCGCGAAAGGCCTTGGCCTCGTCCGGCGTGGTCGGCCAGACCGTGGCGCCTAGCTCGGCGTAGCGCTTCTTCACGACGTCGTCGGCAAGCGCCTTTACGGTCAGCGCATTGGCGCGCTCGATGACGTCGCCGCGGATACCGGCCGGACCGATCATGCAGGTCCAGGAGGTCATCTCGTAACCCGGCAGGAACTCCGCCATCGCCGGCACGTCGGGCAGGTCGGGAATGCGCGTCCTCGCGGTGACCGCGATGGGTCGGATCAGGCCGGCCTTCACCGACGGCAGCGAGCCCGGCAGGTTGTCGAACAGCATGTCGACGCGGCCGCCGAGCAGATCGTTCAGCGCTGGCGCAGCGCCCTTGTAGGGCACATGCATGACCTCGATGCCCGCCATCGAGTTCATCATCTCGCCGGACAGATGCAGCGTCGTGCCGAAGCCGGCGGAGGCGTAGGTGTATTTGCGCGGCTCCTTCTTGAAGGCGGCGAACAGCTCCTTGACGTCCTGCGAGAAGAAGTTCTTTCGCGCACAGAGGATGTTCGGCAATTGCCACATGCCGGAGATGAAGGTGAAATCGCGCACCGGATCGTAAGGCAGTTTTGCGTAATTACCTATCGCGAGCACGTTGGAGGCGATGCCGCCGAGGCCGACGGTGTAGCCGTCCGCTTGCGATTTCGCGATCGCATCGGCACCCAGCACGCCGCCGGCGCCGCCCTTGTTCTCGACGACGATGGATTGCCCCGAGAGCTCGCTCATGCGCTGGCAGAGAATGCGCGACAGCACGTCGGTGGCGCCGCCGGCCGGGAAGCCGTTGATGTAGCGCACCGGGCGCGCCGGCCAGTGCGCTTCCTGCGCGCGGCCGATTGACGGAACAAGATAAGGTGTGGCGGCAGCGCCGCCTGCAAGGAAGAGCACTTGGCGGCGATCGATGGGCGCAGGCATCGGCATCCTCCCGGATCGGTGCTGTAGCGTGTCCCTTTTCTTGCTGCTTGTTGTCCGAATTGAAGCGGCGGACGCGCGTCCGGTCAACTGTTCTCGTCGCGGCACCATGGTCCCGCTCGCACCGCAGCACGCGAGGGCGTTGCGCCACGCGGAAAAAGCCGCAGCATTCCGCGCAAGCCCCTTACCCGGATTGCTTCGCAATCCGACCGCTCCCCGATGGGGCGAGGTGTATCGAACGCGCGGATAGACCGCTCGATTCAAGAGGGTGGCCACAGCGGCAGTCTTTCCGTGGCCAGCCCTCTCCCCAACCCTCCCCGCATCCGCCGTGCCAAGGCTTCGGCTGACACAAGGGGCGAGGGAGCCCTCGCAGCGTGCGTCCCTCACGGTTGAGTCGCTGACTTGCGAGGCCGGTGTCCAACCAATTCATGCGCCAAAATACCTGTCCTGGAGGTTTCACCGGGCGCGAGCTACGCTTTGCCCAGACGCCCGGTTCTGGTATCGAGGTCGCCGGAAAAAGCATTGGATTGCCGATGAATTATTGCATCACGCGCGACCGTTCACCGAAGTTCGCGGCGCTGCTGGCGGCAGCGCTGCTCGCCGCACAGCCGGCGCTTGCCGCGGGCGAGGATGGCGACGGCGCGCCGCGCGGGCCGGCCGTCACCGTGCTGAAGGTGGCAAAGTACTGCTTCAGCAACAATGTCGAGGTGTCCGGCATCGTGCTGGCGCGGGAAGAGACATCCGTGCGCCCCGAACGGTTAGGGGCCAAGGTCACGGAAATCATGGCTGATGCGGGCGACACCGTCACCGCGGGTCAGGCGCTGGCGCGGATCACGCCGCCCGAGGGCGGCAGCATCACGGTGCAGGCGCCGGTGGCGGGGCTGATCTCGGCGTCCACGGCCCAGGTCGGCGGCATGGTCGGCGCCAAGGGCGAGGCGTTGTTCAATATCGTGGCGCGCAGCGAATACGACCTGGTCGGCATGGTGCCGGTAAAGGACATCGCAAAACTCCAGGTCGGCCAGCCGGCGCGGATCAAGATCATCGGCGCCGGCGAAGTCGACGCGAAGGTGCGCCGTATCGCGCCGACCATCGAGCCGAACAGCCAGCTTGGCCAGGTGTTCATCGGCATCACGCCGGCGCGGCGCTTCCTGATCAACTCTTCCGGCCGTGCGCTGATCAAGACTGGGCAGAGCTGCGGCATCGCCGTCCCCTTGACCGCGATCCTCTATGGCAACGCCGGCACCGTGGTGCAGGTGATCCGCCGCGCCCGCGTCGAGACGCGCCGCGTCGAGACCGGGCTGATGGCCGCGGGCCAGGTCGAGATCAAGGAAGGCCTGCAGGAAGGCGACATCGTCGTCGCCCGCGCCGGCGCGCTGCTCCGCGAAGGCGACCCGGTGCGGCCGGTGACGGCGGCGGAGGCGAAGTGAACAGTCGTCCCTGCGAAAGCAGGGACCCATACCGCGTGATCTATCGATGGAATTCGTAGGGCGGAAGCGCAATCCGCCGCACTCGAGAGGCGGTGAAGGGCGGACTACGCCTTCGGCTAATGCGCCCTACGCAGCTACGTTCGCAGGGACGACAGCTCGTCACCCGCCGATGCGGATCTCGTCGAGCAGCGAGGACGAGACGGAGGGCACCTGCTGGCCGTCGGAGGCGCGGGAGATGGCGATGCGGGTCTTGTTGAAGACGCCCTCGATGCCGCCAGCTCCTTGCGTATTGAAATTATTGAGCAGCGTAGTGACCAGCACGCTGTTCTGGCCCTTGGAGTCGTCTGCGACCTTGCCGGGCGTGGCGGCGGTGAGGATCAGCGCATTGTCGGACGCGGCAATCGGCGCCAGGCCATGCGAGTAGGAACGGAAGCGGCGCTCGTAAGGGTTACGGCGGGAAGCGTCGATCACGACCAGCTTGGCGCGCGCGCCCTTTTCCTTGATGCCGTCGAGCACGGACTCGACCGAAACGCCCTCGCGGCGGATGTCGCCTTCCTTCCAGATCCGCGCATCGACCGGGATCATGTAGCTCTCGCGGCCGGCCTGGATGCCGTAGCCGCCGAAGAACAGCATGACGACGGAGTCCGGCTTGATCCTGGACTTCAGCCGGCCGACGGCGCGCTCCATGTCGTCCTTGCTGGCGTCTTCCACCACGTCGACGTCGAAGCCGGACCGGCGCAGCGTCGCGGTGAGCGCGCGCGCGTCGTTGATCGGCTGGCTCAGGGGGGCGGCGGCGTCGGGGTAATTGCCATTGCCGATGACGAGCGCGAAGCGCGACTTGCCGGCGGAATCAGCCGACTGCTCGGTGCCGATCGCCTTGGCAGCATCCAGCGCACGCTTGTTCAGGGCCGCATGGGCGCCGATTGCCAGCGACACCACGCCGACGAGGCCAGCGACCACGGCAACCGAACGAGGAGAGATGAGCTGCCTTACATTCATCACGGTACTTCCTGTCATCGTCATAAAGTCGCGGCCGAACGGTAGTCGCGCCAATCAGATTTAGGTTTGAGGGGTCGGCCGGGTTGGTGCCGCCGAATTGCGCTCATTTTGCGGCGCCGCAACAAACATTCCCTTAACCCGCAGTACCCCGTCACGGCAAGGCGGAACGTTATTTCCTCTTCAAGCTATTGTTTCTACAATTGAAATTCATATTGCGCCTGAGCATTCCGCGGCCATTGAAAAGGAGAAATCGCGACCCTTCCGTGACTCCCGTCACATTTGGTAAATCCCCACCCTTCGTATAGCTTTTCCAATAACTTAAAGTTCCGCTGCTACCTCGGCGCCGGCCTGGAAGTTTTCTCCGATGGGATTTCACTATTTTGCCGGCGCCGCGTTCCGGGCGCTGACGGCCCACAAGGACGGGCCGTCGCTGTACGACGTCTGCGATCCGCTGCTGCTGGAATACCAGGGCGGCGACCCCCATCTCGGCCAGTTCTACCGGACCGCGCTCGGCAACCCCGCGCTGCGGCCGCTGCTCAGGCGAACCGGCCTGCCGGCGCTGAAGGATGAGAAGCGGCTCGCCGAACTGCGCGCGGCCATTGCTCATGCCCGCGACGACGAGGCGCCGGACTGGGCCGCAGTCGGCGCCCCTGTGGCAGCACTGATGGACGGCATCGATGTGCAGCACCCCAGGCCCGGCCCCGCCCCCGCACCGGCCGCACCGCCCGGGCTTGCCGAGATCGAGAAGGCGATCCGCACCTGCGCCTCGCATCTGCTGCGCTCCTATTCGAAAAACGGCTTCCTGCCGACCTATGCCGCCTTCAATCTGTTGGGCGACGCCGACATGGGCGGGCGCGAGATGGTGATGGCGCTGACCGGGCTGAATTCGCGCGGCTACAAGAACTCGACATTGCTGTTCTCGCTGGCGCGCATCTTCATCGCGCATTCGCCGGCCCGCGCGCTGATCAACCCGCCCTGGACGGGAATTGCCGAGCCGATGTGGGAGCCGATGCAGATCCGCCACCGCTCGGCCTATTACGACGCATTCTTCACCGAGGCGCTGCTCGGCTACATCGAGAGCGGGCTGGCCACGCCGAAGGACACCGCGCAGGCGCGGCGCGCCATCGACGACATGGTAAGCTTTTGCCTGAACATCAGCCGGGAGGAAGTTTCCTCCCATGACGGCTCGACCGTGAACGTCATCACGGCGCTGGCGCCGCTGCCGCATCCGCGCTTCTCGCGCTTCTTCGCCCAGATCAAGCAGGACCTCGGCTTCGGCATCTACGTGCCGGACTGCGACACCACGGCCTGCTCCTTCTCGGCGGCGACGCAGGCGGGGTCGCGCGATACGATCCTCGAGCAGCCGCTGCTGGACTTCTACCGCGGCTACCAGGTGCGCGCGGGCGCGAATGAGCCGCGCGTGACCGTGCCGCTCAACGACAACATCGATTATGACGGCGCGGTGGTCACCTGGATCGACAACATCAAGGGCGAGCGGCCCTACGGCAACGACCTCGATCCCACGCTCAATCTCGACATCCTCGAAGTCTCCTTCCGCAATCTGACGCGCTGGAAGATCCTGGAGACGCCCTCGCGCCTGGAGACGGTCCATCGCATCATCGCGTTCCAGCGCAAGCTCGCCGAGAGCGGCGCCTTCACCAATCCGCGCTCGCATATCTACTATCTGCCCGAGCTTTACTCGGCCTATTTCGGCCGCTGCTACGCCGCCTTCACGGCGCTGCCGGTCTCCGCACAGCGCGCGGTCGATCCGGATGGCTCCTTTGCCTTCATCCGCACCCGCGTGCTCGCCTATGTCGAGGGCGAGTTGATCGCGCATGAGATGAACGCGTTCGATGCGGCCCTCGCCTTGATGGCGCTGGCTCATCTTGGCGCCGACGTTTCCACCTTCGCGCCCGCGCTGCATGTCATTGTCGCTTGCCTCGGCGAAGGCGGGCGGCACGGGCCCTACAAGGCCTATGAGTGGAACAAGATGAAGACGCCGACGCGCATCCTGGTCGGCGGACCGGAAGTCACCTCCGCCTTCGTGCTGATGGGACTGGTTCTGGCGCGGCGCGCGGTGCTGCAAACGGGCCAGCGCGCTTGACTTCCGCTCCGTCTCCCTAGAAAGACGCCTCACCCGCCCGGCGCGCATTTGTCTCGGGCATGATCCGGGTCCCGGATGCGCGCTAAATCGTTGAAGACACGCGATTTCTTCCGAAACGGCAAAACCGCTTCGCCTGACAGCGCCGATGTCCCTATATTGATTTGATGCCGGATCAGATGCGCAGCTATCTCGATTTCGAAAAGCCCGTCGCCGAACTCGAGGCCAAGATTGACGAGTTGCGCACGCTCGCCGCCAACGGCAGCGACATTGGCGATGAGATCGCGAAGATCGAAGAGAAGTCGGCGCAGGCGCTGACCGAGCTCTATGCCAACCTGACGCCGTGGCAGAAGACGCTGGTAGCCCGGCATCCGCAGCGGCCGCATTTCACCGACTTCACCAACGCGCTGATCACGGAATTCACGCCGTTTGCCGGCGACCGCAAATTCGGCGAGGACGAAGCGCTGATGGGCGGCTTCGGCCGCTTCCAGGGCGAGCCGATCTGCGTGATGGGCCAGGAAAAGGGCAATTCAACCGAGAGCCGCATCAGGCACAACTTCGGCATGGCGCGGCCGGAAGGATACCGCAAGGCGGTGCGGCTGATGGAGATGGCGGATCGCTTCGGCATTCCCGTGCTGTCGATCGTCGATTCCGCCGGCGCCTATCCCGGCATCGGCGCGGAGGAGCGCGGCCAGGCGGAGGCGATTGCGCGCTCCACCGACGCCTGCCTGGCACTCGGCGTGCCCAATGTGGCGATCGTCACCGGCGAAGGCATGTCGGGCGGCGCGATCGCAATCACCACGGCCAACAAGGTGCTGATGTTCGAACACGCGATCTACAGCGTGATTTCGCCGGAGGCCGCTTCCTCGATCCTGTGGCGCGACGGCACCAAGGCACAGGAAGCCGCCAACAGCATGAAAATCACCGCGCAGGACATGCTGAAATTCGGCGTCATCGACCGCATCCTCTCCGAGCCGCCCGGCGGCGCCCACCGCGATCCCGCCGCGATGATCGCCCGTACCGGGGAGGCCATCGCGCAGGCCTTTACGGAACTGCATAACCTCGACGCCGCCGGCATTCGCCAGCAGCGGCGGCAGAAGTTTTTGGATATCGGGCGGAAGCTCGGCTGAGGCGAATCGCCCTCAGGGCCGGGCTTGTCCCGGTGATCAATGCGGAAAATCCCAGCAATTACAGCAATAATCTGGCAAAAATGGCATGTTTCGACCGCAATTAGGCCGTGAGCAGACTGTTTAAGGTCTGTTGACCATGGCTGCTTCGAGACCCTGCGGACTGCCTTCGTTCGGGTTGCGACGCAGGAACACGACGGGTAATATTTTAATCAATGGCTTCAGGGCGATGACGCGGATGTTGGGGTTGCCGACATTGCCCGGTGGGTGTGGAGCTTCCGGTTTGATTTCCAGCGTCCCTGTTCGCGCGCTCATGACCGCGGCTGTGCTTGCAGCCGGCGCGATGCTGGCCGGCTGCAACAGCGACGATATCTCGCTCGCCAACAACGCCAAGGCGAACCAGCCAGTCCCGCCGAAGCTGATCCAGGCCATGACCGAAAAGAACATGGACCTGAACTCGCCGATCCTGGTGCGCATCTTCAAGCAGGAGGCCGAGCTCGAGGTCTGGAAGCAGGATCGCAACGGCCAGTTTGCGCTCTTGAAGACCTACCCGATCTGCCGCTGGTCCGGCGATCTCGGGCCGAAGGTGCGCGAGGGCGACCGCCAGGCGCCGGAGGGCTTCTACACCATCACGCCGGCGCAGATGAATCCGCAGTCGGCCTACTATCTCTCCTTCAATACCGGCTATCCCAACGCCTTCGACCAGGCGCTCGGCCGCACCGGCTCGCAACTGATGGTGCATGGCGACTGCTCCTCGCGCGGCTGTTACGCGATGACGGACGAGCAGATCGCGGAGATTTATTCGCTGGGGCGCGAATCCTTCTTCGGCGGCCAGCGCGCCTTCCAGCTGCAGGCCTATCCGTTCAAGATGACGCCAGTGAACATGGCGAAGCATCGCAACAACCCGAACATGCCTTTCTGGAAGATGATCAAGGAAGGCTACGATCATTTCGAGGTGACGAAGCAGGAGCCGAGGGTCGATTTCTGCGAGAAGAGATACGTCTTCGACGCGATCCGGGCGCCGAACGCCAAGAGCGATCCGGTGTTCAATGCTTCAGCGAAGTGCCCCGCCTATGCGATCGCCGAGGACGTGGCCGACGCCGTGCGCGAGAAGCAGCATCAGGAGCAGGCCGAGATCAACAAGCTGGTCGCACGCGGCACGCCTGTGGCGCGCATGAACACCGGCATCGACGGCGGCATGAACAAGGTGTTCGCGGCCAAGCTGCCTGACGGCAACACCGGCCTGTCCGAAGGCGGCGACAGCCAGGGTCTTTCGATGCTGGCGCTGTCGCGCGCGCCGGGCACCATT
>DASWVJ010000082.1:0-14139 GCA_036406295.1 Bradyrhizobium sp. | reverse complement strand
GACGGCGCCAAGCTGGTGACGGCGGTGGCGACCGCCGGCGTGCCGAAATTCACCGTCGTGATCGGCGGCTCCTATGGTGCCGGCAATTACGGCATGTGCGGC
Organism: Bradyrhizobium sp.; assembly: GCA_036406295.1. Lineage (GTDB taxonomy): Bacteria > Pseudomonadota > Alphaproteobacteria > Rhizobiales > Xanthobacteraceae > Bradyrhizobium. Next base: position 14,037 of record DASWVJ010000082.1, on the reverse strand, counting down.
CGTGCCTACAGTCCGCGCTTCCTCTGGCTGTGGCCGAATGCGCGCATCTCCGTGATGGGCGGCGAGCAGGCCTCGATGGTGCTGAGCCAGGTCAGGCGTGACGGCATCGAGGCCAAGGGTGAGACCTGGTCGGCGGAAGAGGAAGAGAAATTCCGCGAGCCGATCCGCGCACAGTATGAGAAGCAGGGCAATCCCTATTACGCCACCGCGCGGCTGTGGGACGACGGCGTGATCGATCCGGCCGATACGCGGCTCGTGCTCGGGCTTGGGCTGTCGGCTGCGGCCAATGCGCCGATCGAGCCGACGAAATTCGGCCTGTTCAGGATGTGACGATGAAGAGCAAGATGTACCGCCGCTTCCGCACGCTCCTGATCGCCAATCGCGGCGAGATTGCCTGTCGCGTCATCCGCACCGCGCGCGCCATGGGCCTGCGCACGGTTGCCGTCTACTCCGAGGCCGACAGAGACGCCATGCATGTCGCGATGGCGGATTCTGCCGTGCTGCTCGGCCCGGCCCGGGTGCGGGATAGCTATCTCAACATCGAGGCTGTGCTCGACGCCGCGAAGAAGACCGGCGCCGAGGCGATCCATCCCGGTTACGGCTTCTTGTCTGAAAATGCCGAATTTGCCGCGGCCTGCGCCAAGGCCGGCATCGTCTTCGTGGGTCCCACCGCCGAGATGATGACGGCGATGGGCTCGAAATCCGGCTCCAAGGCGCTGATGGAGAAGGCGGGCGTGCCGCTGGTACCGGGCTATCACGGCGACGACCAGGACGAGGCGACGCTTCTGAAGGCGGCCGGGCAGGTCGGCTTCCCCGTGCTGGTCAAGGCATCCGCCGGCGGCGGCGGCCGCGGCATGCGCGTGGTCCGCTCGAAGGAAGAACTGGGGCCGGCGATCGTCAGCGCCAAGCGCGAGGCCAAGGCCGCGTTCGGCGACGACCGTATGCTGATCGAAAAATACGTCGACAATCCCCGGCATATCGAGGTGCAGATCATCGGCGACAGCCATTGCAACCTGCTCTCCCTGTTTGAACGCGAATGCACCTTGCAGCGCCGGCACCAGAAGGTGATCGAGGAGGCGCCGTCGCCGACGCTCAATGCGAAGCAGCGCGAGACCGTCTGCGAGGCGGCGCGCAAGGCGGCGGGCGCGGTGAACTATGTCGGCGCCGGCACCATCGAGTTCGTATCCGACGGCAAGGACGTGTTCTTCATCGAGATGAACACGCGCCTGCAGGTCGAGCATCCCGTGACGGAATTGATCACCGGCATCGACCTCGTGGAATGGCAGCTGCGGGTCGCCTTCGGTGAAAAGCTGCCGCTGACGCAGGACGAGATTAGGCTCAACGGCCACGCCATCGAGGCGCGGGTCTACGCCGAAAACCCGCAGAAGAACTTCATGCCCTCGGTCGGTCGCATCAAGACCTGGCGCACGCCGGCGCAGACGGATGGGCTGCGCATCGACGCCGGCTACCGCGGCGGCGATGCGGTTTCACCTTATTATGACGCCATGCTGGCCAAGGTGATTGCCTGGGCGCCGACGCGTGATGTCGCCATCGACAAGCTCAACCACGGACTGGAGGAGACCGACGTCCGCGGCATCGTCACCAATATTCCGTTCCTGTCGGCGCTGGTGACGCATCCCAAGGTGCGCTCGAACCACATCGATACCGGCTTCATCGAGCGCGAGCTGAAGGCCCTGACAGAAACCTCGCCGCCGGCTGGCGATCTCGAGCTCTGCGCGGCGGTCGCGGCGATCCTGGTCGACGAGCAGAAGGCAGCGCAGACGGAAACGCATTCGCCGTGGCAGACTTTTGGCTGGCAGCCGGTTGGCCGCCGGCAGCGGGCGTTCTCGTTCCGGCAAGGGCAGGGCGCCGAGCACAAGGTGACGCTGCATTATGGCAGGGGAACGCCGATCCTGTCGGTCGGCAGGCACGAGATTGCGCTGACGTTCACTCCCGTTGACGACGGCTTCGACATGACGCTCGACGGCGTCAAGTCGCGCGTGGCATCGGTCATCGAGGGTCACGAACTCTATTTGCGCACCCGCAACGGCCGTTTCGACCTGCATTGGGTCGATCCGTTCGGCGGCGAGACCGAGGAGCAGACCGGCGAAGACAAGATCGCGGCGCCCTTGCCGGGCACGGTGGTCGCGCTGCTGGCGCAGGAAGGAGCGAAACTGGAGAAAGGCGACGCGATCCTTACCCTCGAAGTCATGAAGATGGAGCAGACGTTGCGTGCGCCCTACGCCGGCGTGTTGAAGAAGCTCAAATGCAAGGTCGGCGACATCGTCGGCGAGGGCGTCGAGCTTGCCGAAGTCGAGAAAGCCTCCTGACCATGACCGAAACCGTCCGTATCGTCGAGGTCGGTCCGCGCGACGGGCTGCAGAACGAGAAGACGCCGGTCAGCGTTGCCGACCGCATCGCCTTCATCGAGGCGCTGATCGGCGCCGGGCTGAACCCGATCGAGATCGGCGCCTTTGTGTCGCCCAAGGCGATCCCGCAGATGGTCGGCTCAGCCGACGTGCTGCGCGGAGTGAGCGGCCACACGGACACCGAATTCCATGTGCTGGTGCCGAACGAGAAGGGTTACGAGGCCTCGCAAGCCGCCGGCGCCAAGGTGATCGCGGTGTTTGCGTCGGCGTCGGAAGGCTTTTCGCGCGCCAATATCAATTGCACGGTTGCCGAATCGATCGAGCGGTTCAAGCCGGTGCTGGCGCGTGCCAAGGCCGATCGTATCAAGGTGCGCGGCTATATCTCCTGCGTGCTCGGCTGTCCCTATGATGGCGAGGTCAAGCCGCAGGCCGTTGTCGATGTCGCCAAAACGCTGTTCGACCTCGGCTGCTACGAAATCTCGCTGGGCGACACCATCGGTGTCGGCACGGCGGTCAAGGCGCGGCAGCTATTGCGTGCGGTCGCGGGCGAGGTGCCGATGGCAAATCTCGCGATGCATTTCCACGACACCTACGGCCAAGCGCTCGCCAATCTCTATGCCGGGGTGGAGGAAGGCTGCCGCGTGATCGATTCCGCGGCCGGCGGCCTCGGCGGCTGCCCGTATGCGCCGGGCGCGACGGGCAATGTCGCGACCGAAGACGTCGTCTACATGCTCGAGGGCATGGGGGTTAAGACCGGCATCGACATGACGAAACTGCTGGCGGCGACCAACACGATCAGCAGGCTGATCGGCCGCCCGCCGGTGAGCCGCGTCGCGTCGGCGCTGAATGCGAAGGCGCGGAAGTCGTAGGATGGGCAAAGGCGCGCAAGCGCCGTGCCCACCATCACGGCCCACGCGCTTGAAGGTGGACACGCTTGCGCTTTGCCCACTCTACAAGGCTACGGCAGTGTCACCTTCCCCCGTCCGGGCCCATCACGAGATCCGGCAGCCAGGTCGAGATCTGCGGGAAGAAGCAGAGCAGGAGCACGGCCAGCATCATCAGGATGACGAAGGGCAGCGTGCCCCAGATCACCTCGCTCAAGGAGATATCCGGCGCAACGTTGCGGATGACGAAGATGTTCAGCCCCACCGGCGGGTGGATCAGGCCCATCTCCATCACGATCGTCATGACGACGCCGAACCAGATGATGTCGAAATTGGCGGCACGTAGCGGCGGCAGGATGATCGGTGCGGTCATCAGGATGATCGACACCGGCGGCAGGAAGAATCCGAGCACGACCACCATGACAAGGATGGCGGCGAGCAGCTCCCAGCGCGGCAGGTGCATGTCGATGATCGCCTGCGCCGCCGACTGCGAGATGTGCAGATAGCTCATCACGTAGGAATAGAGCAGCGACATGCCGATGATCATCATCAGCATGGTGGAATCGCGGATCGTCGCCTTGATGATCGGCGACAGATCGCTCGGCGTCCAGACGGCGTAGATGGCGGCAATCAGGAACAGCGCGAGCAATCCACCGAGGCCCGCGGTTTCTGACGGCGTGGCGTAGCCGCCATAGAGCGCCACCATGACGCCGGTCAGCAGCAGCACGAACGGAATCACCCGCGGCAGCATGGTGAAGCGCTCGGCCATGGTGAATTCGTCGCGCTGCAGGATCGCCGATTCCGTGCCGGTCTTCTCGTAAAGCTCCTGCGCCAGGCGGAATTCCTTGCGGAAACGGAACACGGCGTAGAGCCCGAACAGGGAGACGAGCAGCAGTCCCGGGCCGATGCCGGCGAGGAACAGACGGCCGAGCGATTTTTCCGCGGCGACCGCGAACAGGATCATGGTGATCGAGGGCGGCAGCAGAATGCCGAGCGTGCCGCCGGCGGCGATGATGCCGGCAGCCAGGCCGCCGGAATAGCCGCGCTTGCGCATCTCGGGAATGCCGGCCGAGCCGATCGCCGCGCAAGTGGCAGGCGAAGAGCCCGCCATCGCCGCAAACAGCGCGCAGGCAAAGACGTTGGCAACGCCAAGCCCGCCGGGAACGCGGTGCAGCCAGGCATGCAGCGCCGAGTAGAGATCCTGGCCGGCGCGCGACTGGCCGATCGCCGCGCCCTTGAGGATGAACAGCGGGATCGACAGCAGCGTGATCGAGGCCATTTCCTCGTAGACGTTCTGCGTCACCGTATCGAGCGAGGCCGTAGGCATGTAGATCGCCATGAACACGACGGCGACCGCGCCCAGCGCAAACGCAATGGGCATGCCGGAGAACATCGCAAACAACGTGGCCACGCCGTAGCTGATGCCGATGCCAAGAACACCCATCGTCATCGGCGTTGCGCTCCGGTCAGGGGCAGAATGATCTGCAGGAGAAGCTGAAGGCACAGCAGCGACATGCCGAGCGCCATCAGCATGTAGGGAATGGCGAGCGGCGGCGACCACATGGAGTTCGAGACCTGGCCGTCGACATAAGCCTCATGCGCCAGGGTGTAGGACTTCCAGGTGAAGAAGGCGCAGAAGGCGAAGCTCGCGACGTCGACCAGCCACAGGCGGATGCGGTTCACCAGCGGCGACATCAGGTGGGTGAAGGCCTCAATGGCGACATGGCCGCGCTGGCTCTGCACATAGGCGGACGTCATGAAGGTGGCGCCGACCAGCAGGAACACCGCCGCCTCGTCCTGCCAGTAGTTCGGACTCTTGAACAGCGCGCGGCCGAGCACGCTGTAGCTCAGGATGACGCAGGCCGCGACCAGCGCGATGCCGGCGAGGATGACGATCGTTCGGTTGCAAAAATCAAGCGCGCGCCCGAGCGCCGCCACGAGCGGATTGCTCGGGGCGGCAGCTTTCAGTTCGCCTTGATCCGTAATCGGACCATGCATCATGCGGTGACGTCGCTTGCGAGCTTCAGCAGGTTGGCTGCGGTCGCGGTCTTGGCGCTGTAGTCCTTCCAGGCGGTATCGCGCGCGATGTCGCGCCACTTGTTGACGGTGGCGACGTCGAGCTTGCTGACCTTGGCGCCGGCCTTCTCATAGACTTTGGCCACCTCGATATCGTCGTCCTGCGCGCCCTTCTTGCCGAAGGCTTCGAGTTCGGAGCCGACGGAAAGGAGGATGTCCTGGTGGTTCTTCGGCAGCTTGTCGAAGATCGCTTTCGACATCAGAAGCGGCTCCATCATGAACCAGTAGGAGGCGTCCGCACCCGAGGTCAGGCACTTTGCCACTTCTTCCAGGCGGAACGAGATCAGGCTGGTGGACGAGGTGATGCCGGCATCGCAGGCGCCGGTCTGCATCGCCGCATAGAGTTCGTTTGAGGGCACCGAGAGCACGGCGGCGCCTGCGGTCTGCAGCACCATGTCCATCTCGCGCGAGCCGCCGCGCACCTTCAGGCCCTTGGCGTCTTCCGGCGCCACGATCGGCTTGGTGCGGCTGGCGACACCGCCGGCCTGCCAGACCCAGGTGAGAATGATGATGCCCTTGTCGGCGAGGAAGTCGGTCAGCGCCTTGCCAACCGGCGACTTCTTCCACTTCAAGCCTTGATCGTAGGTCGAGACCAGACCCGGCATCAGGCCGATATTGGTTTCCGGCACTTCGCCGCCGGCATAGGGCAGGGGATAGAGGCTGATGTCCAACGCGCCCTTGCGCATCGCGGAGAACTGCGCGTTGGTCTTGATCAGCGAGGAGTTGGGGTAGACTTCCGCCTTGATGTCGTCGCCGGAACGCTTTGCCACTTCCGCGGCAAACATGCGGCACAGTCGATCGCGGAAGTCGCCCTTGTCGATGGTACCGCCGGGAAACTGGTGCGATACCTTCAGGGTGGTGGCGGCCTGCGCCGTGCCGATCCCATACCGCAGGATGGCGGGCGCGGCGACCGCGGTGGCAAGAACATGGCGGCGTGTCAGCATGAATGTCTCCCGTTTGTGGTGTTTCTTGATTGAAAATCCGGACGTCCCGGCTGTGAGCACATATTAGCCGGTCTCGTCACGGATTTTCTCTCATCTGAAAGTTCTGGTGTGTCCGGATCGAAGCCGGGCGGGACCGCAAGCAGTCAATTTGCTGCGCCGCACACCCGATTTCGGAAGGGCCTGTGGCAGCGAAGCCTGACGACAATGCGTCCAATTCCCCATGCTGCCGAGTCCCTACTGAGCCCCCAAAAGCGCCCTTCAAGAGTTCGTTACAAGGCAGAAATCGGGCGGATCGCGGGTAACAAACGGCCAACCGGCAGCGTCGGGAGGACAGCGGCGAACGTCGCTTCATCCAACTGTCTCAAACAAGGACGACCTCCCATGAAAACCTGCTCCCGTATTGTGCTTGGCGTTTCCGCCGCCCTGGTATCAATCAGCCTCGCGCTCGCACCTGCCTTTGCTGAGGACAAGATGATGAAGGGGGACGCGATGAAGAAGGAAGACGCCATGTCCAAGGACGCCATGAAGAAGAAGGACGGCATGAAGAACAACGCCATGTCGGACGGGATGAAGAAAGACGACGCGATGAAGAAGAAATGACGCCTCCTCGGCGCCATCGCGAAAGGCCTGTCGCCAGCGTGCATCGGGCCTGCCGCATTCTTGCAGGAAGTCTATCTCTTCTTGCCACGATCCTTGCGCGCGGCGTAACGGGCATCGCGCTTGGCCTTCTGCTCAGCCTCGAGCATAGCCTGGCGCGCGGCTTCCTCTTCCTTCTCCCGCGCGATCCGGGCGGCTTCGGCCGCAGCCGCCTCCAGCTCACGGCGCGTCTGCTCGGCCTTCTCGGCTTCGCGGGCTTCCCTCGCCTTGGCGCGGCTGGCGGCGATTGCCGCCCGTTCGGCCTCGCGTGCCTTCACCGCGGGATCGTCCGCAGCCGGGCGCGCGCGAAATTTGTCCAGTATCTTCTGACGGGCCTCGGCCGCCGCTTTTTGACGGTCGGAAAAATTCGGTTCTTTGAATCCGCTCATTGGGATCCTGCGTTCTCATCCTGTTCAATGGGATCGGCGGCTCGCCGGGTTTCGCCGCTTCACTAAGTGAACCCGAGGCAAAATGCCAGCGTCCAAGTGGGCAGGCAGGGCAGGGGAGATTTTTGTGAATAGCAAATGGCCGAGGGTGATTCTGCTGAGCGCGGTAACGGCGTGCTTCCTGCTCTATGACATTGCGACCGCCACCGAGGCGCCGCGGCTGGCGCTCGCCCGGCTGGAATACGCCTTGCTGGCCTGCGCCACGGTCGCGCTGGTCGGCTCCGCGGTGATGTATGCCACGGACCGATGAGCCGCGACCGGCGCTCAGACGGCGTTCTGCCGTCCGCCCGGTCCGAGGATCCTTGCCACCGTCGCCGTCGTCATGGCCACGCGGTCGGACATGCGCTGTGCCTGCAGCCGGTCGCGCGCATTCTCCCTGATCATCAGGTCGATCAGCTCGAGCCGCTTCTGTTCGTCGACCGCCTCCGCCAGCAATTGCCGGTAACGCGTATAGTCGTAGCCCGCGTCCTGCTCGCTCATCGTACGCCCCCGCACGCCTTCCCCGAAAGAAGTGTTTCCCAAGCGGCCCGCTGTCGCAACGGAATTGCGCGACTTGTCCCAAGGTTCCGTGCGGTGGTCGGATTGTGTTGCTGCGGCGCTTCGCTCAATCCGCGGAAAAGGCCCGCGGCCTGTGATCTCGATCACAAGGGAAGGGCCGGGAAGGTCCTATGTTGGCGGTGGGCGCGCTGATGAGGAGCGCAAACAATGACGGCCAATCTCCGACTTTCCCGGCACATCGCCGCCGCCGTCGTGGTCGCGACACTTGTCGCCATGACGGCCGCCGCCGCGATGGGGCTGATGTATCCCGAACCGGTATCGAGCGGTGCGCTGGGACCCGACTGGCAATGCACGCGGCTTGCCTTCGTGTTCACGTCCTGCTCGCGCGTCGTTCGGTTCAAGACGGCCGCCGCCGAAGCGGGCAAGTTGCCCGCGTGCCCGCTTCCGGCCTGGCGCAGCGTGCTCGGCCTGCTGCACTAGCGTACCCTCGGTCTCCCGGCTGCCTTTATTGATCAAAATGCAGGGTCAACATTAACCGAAATGCAAGGTCTGCGACCTAATCTGACCGTAGCGGAGCCATGTCTTCGCGTTGGTAGTTTAGGTATTTTTAGGACTTCGCCCGTAGTTTGCGCGGACGGGGACGCTTTGCCGTCTTCGTAGCCCGAAGAAGACTTGAGCGGTCGCCGCTGTGCTGCCGCCGGGGCAATGCGCCGCGACGCCGCGACCAGAGACAGCCCGACCAAACTTCCCCTCATCCGTGGCTCCGTGCCTTCACGCGCATTCTTCCTGCGAGGACCAGTCGTGCCTGTTCAACGGTTTCTCAAGCAGCGGGCGGTCAGCATCGCCGTTGATGGCAGCTACACGCTGTCCAACTGGTACGATTGCCAGGGACGGCTGCGCAGCTTTGCTTGCCGCACAACCCGCGTTTCTCCGTTCCGCATGATCGTCGACGTGCCCGTGGTCGGCAAGGTCGGCGACCGGCTTACCTCCTATTTCCGCGATTTCGGCAACCTCGTCGGCAGCATCAGCGACACCATGGACGGCAGCTTCCTGCTGGAGCTGGAAATGACGCGTCCGGAGCGGGAGCGGCTCTCCGACAAGCTGACCTGGCTGGAGAAGAAGCAGGCCGACCCCAAGCTGGCCGACGTGCGGCGACATGCCCGGTTCATCCCGCCAAGTTCGCACACTTCGCTGACGCTTGCCGACGGCAGCATCCACAGCTGCTTCATCATCGACGTTTCCCCGTCCGGCGTGGCGGTGTCGTCAGAACAGCAGCCGCCGGTCGGCATGGCGCTGGCGATCGGCGGTTGCATCGGACGGGTGATCCGTACCTTTCACGACGGATTTGCGGTGAAGTTCGTCGAGACCTACAGGCCCGCCGATCTCGGCCGCCTGATCTCGTGTGAGAATGCGCCGGGACGCAAGCTGCAGCAGGATGGCGCTGAAAAGGCGGCGAGGGCATGAGCGCCGCGGAACGGCGCATGACCAAGCGCGTCGGCTTCGAGCAGCCGGTCCCGGCGCAATTGATGGCGATCGACGGAACCTGGCGGCGCGAATGCAGCATCTATGACGTGTCGGAAGACGGCGCCAAGCTGGCAGTCGGCTCATCGATCGAGGGGCTGCAGCTCACGGAATTCTTCCTGGTGCTGTCCTCCACGGGCCTTGCCTATCGCCGCTGCAAGTTCACCTGGGTGAACGGCGACCAGATCGGCGTGACGTTCCTGAAGCCGCATGGCAAGAAGCGCGCGCGTCGCGGCCGAGACCAGAATGTGAAATGAGGATCGCGAGCGTGATCGCACTGCGCGCTTCGATTTGAATTTCAAACAGCCGATCTGACATTTCTCATTCCTCATTTCGAGCGCGATGCTGACTGGCCGCGAGCCGCCCGGGTATGTTGATATGCCGCCTGCAAGGGGCTCGTCACCATAACGGCCGGTCGCCATGGATCGATCGCCGGCAACAGCTCAGGAGTATGCGAATGCCCAAGGGATCGGACCTGATGGTCGCCGCGCTGGAGAACGAAGGCGTCGACCGCATCTTCGGCGTTCCCGGCGAGGAAAATCTCGACATGGTCGAGAGCCTGCGCAACTCGTCCATCAAGCTCATCGTGACCCGGCATGAACAGAGCGCGGCGTTCATGGCCGCGACCCACGGCCGGCTCACCGGCAAGCCCGGGGTGTGCCTGACCACATTGGGGCCGGGCGCGCTGAATCTCACCACGGGCGCGGCCTATGCGCTGCTCGGCGCCATGCCGATGGTGATGATCACCGGACAGAAGGGAATCATGACGAGCCGCCAGGCCGGATTCCAGATCGTCGATGTCGTGACCACCTTCAAGCCGCTGACCAAGATGGCGCGGCAAATCGTCAGCACCGCGACGATCCCGACACTGGTGCGCGATGCCTTCCGGATTGCCGCGCAGGAAAGACCGGGCCCGGTGCTGCTGGAGCTGCCGGAGGACATCGCCGGCGAGGAGGCCGAACCGGCCGTCATGGTGCCGCCGCACCCGATCGAAATTCCCGTCGCCCACGGCGTTTCTCTCGATCGGGCCGTGGAAATGATCCTTGCCGCGAAGCGTCCGCTGATCATGCTCGGCGCCGCCGCCTCCCGGCCACGCAGCACGGCGGGGATCAACGGCTTCGTCAGGCGCACAAGGATCCCGTTCTTCACGACCCAGATGGGGAAGGGGACGGCCGCGGGCGGCAGCAATCTCTACATGGGAACGGCGGCGCTGAGCGAACGCGACTATGTTCACGAGGCGGTGGACCAGGCCGACCTCATCATCGCCATCGGCCATGACACCATCGAGAAGCCGCCCTTCATCATGGGGCCCGGAGGGCCGCAGGTCATTCACGTCAGCTACACGCCGGCAACCGTCGAGCAGGTCTATTTCCCGCAATGCGAGGTCGTGGGCGATGTCGGGCCGAGCCTCGAACTGCTGGCTGACCGCATCGAGGCGAGGCTGCCAAACGCCGGCGCACTGCTGCCGCTGCGCGAGGGCATTTTGAGCAGGGTTGCCGATCGCAACACGGAAGCGCGCTTCCCGCCGACCCCGCAGCGGATCGTCCACGACGTTCGGCAGGTCATGCCCGAGGACGGAATCATCGCCCTCGACAACGGGATGTACAAGATCTGGTTCGCGCGGAACTACCGGACCTACGTTGCCAACACGGTGCTGCTGGACAATGCGCTCGCCACCATGGGCGCAGGCCTGCCGTCGGCGATGATGGCTTCGATCCTCTATCCGCACCGGCGGGTGATGGCGGTGTGCGGCGACGGCGGCTTCATGATGAATTCGCAGGAGGTGGAGACGGCGGTCCGGCTGAATCTCAACCTCGTCATCCTGATCCTGGAGGACTCTGCCTATGGCATGATCCGCTGGAAGCAGGCGGTGGATGAATTCCCGGACTTCGGTCTCACCTTCGGCAATCCTGACTTCGTGAAATACGCCGAGAGCTACGGCGCGAAGGGCTCCCGGGTCACCACGGCCGACGGCCTGATCCCGACCTTGGAGGCTGCATTCAAGGGCGGCGGCGTGCATCTGGTCGTGGTTCCCATCGATTACTCCGAGAACAAGCGCGTGCTGGTCGACGAATTGCGCGCCAGGGTGAAGCCGGCGGTCGAGCCGACGGCGTAGCGCCATGAGTGGCGGTCGCACTCTGGGGAGCGTCCGATCCCGTCGGGTTCCGCATGGCTGAAGGCTGGAACCCGACCGTCTCCCGAGGTCGCCCACGGCGTGTACGTGGTTCTGCATCCTTCACCGAAAAAAACGCCACGGAACCAACAAAAACTATTGACCAAAGGCGCGCGGCGGCAGCGAATCCGCTTCAGAAAAAAGAGGCGTTCGCGAGGGCGCACTGGGGAGTGAGACAACAATGGTGATGGTGAACAACGTGGCGTCGCCGGCCGCGCAAGAGGAGATCCGGCACTACCGCGCCTTGGGTTCAATTTGCAGGCAGCAGGCCGTGCTTCACCCCGAAGCCAGTTGGATCTGGCTGAGCCAGGCCGAAAAATGGGAGGACCTTGCCGAAGTGGCCGTGTCTTCCCTGGCGAAACAAGACGATACCGTGCCGATCGCGGCGTAGTCGCTTTCACAGGCCGCGTCGACCGAGCGCACAAAGCGCATGCCGTTCCGCTTGCGGAACCCGTGCGATGCGTGAATGAGCGGGACAGCGTGAACGAACGGAGTCCGATTTCCGCTTTCGCTGCATCGCAGGAGTGCGCGCGCGCAACACTTGCGAATTTACGCGCATGACAACGGTGAATTCATTCACAGTGAGAATTGAACGGCTGCAGCGTGCGCTCATAATTCGCTCGGGGCAGCGCGGTTACTTTCGATTCGGATCAACACATCGAACGTCAACACCGGAAGCGAGCTTCGTCTGTTAGTCGTCAAGTGCGGCACTTCAAACCGCCAACAGCGCCCCCAAGAAACGGAAACAGCAACCTGCGGGGACGCACATGAAGTTCACCACCACACGCCAGCTAGCGCTGACCTTCGCCATCGGCATTTCGGCCGTCGCTTTCGCGGCATCGCCCGGCTCGGCATTCTCCTCCGAAGCACAGCAAATGTGCACCGGCGACGCGATGCGGCTTTGCTCGAGCGAAATACCTGACATCGGCCGGATCACCGCTTGCATGGTCCGAAAGCGCTCGCAGGTTTCCGCCGGCTGCCGTGCCGTGATGGAACGCGAAGCTGCAGCGCGCAGGAGCAGGCGGGCCGCCTACGACTACGATTGAAGCCGCGTGAGGTGTGTGCTTAGGGTGCGTGCCGGTTTCGGTCGGGCGCGCACCTGGCTGCTCGCGCAGTCTCAATAGCGGCGATAGCGGTGGTGGAAGCGGCGTGGATAGTAGCCGCCGTGGCGTCCGTAGGCATAACGCCAGCCATAACTCGTATAGGGATTGCCGGGCCCGTAGTTCTGACAGTTGGCGTTGGGGTAGAACTGGGCGCACCAACCTGGGTTGGTGATCACATGCTGGGCCGATGCCGGCGCTGCAAGCGCGAACAGCATGGCGGCGGAAAGGATTGCCAGTCTGGCCATGGTGATACCTCATGGGGTTCTCGGCCGATGCTCGCCTAATCAAGAGCCGGGAGGCCTCATGGTTCCTTGCAATGCGGTGGCTCAACAGCCACAGCGGGAACACCCGATGGCTGGTTGCCGCCTGACGATCGAATCACCTAGCGTCAAAGCGGGGTAGGAAGCGGAGGGTGGCGTTATGAGATTTGCTTCCATGGAGAGTGCGTTGTTGGTGGCGTCGTTTGCGATGCTGACGCTGGTCGTGGTGTGGGGCGTGAAGATCCTGACATCATGAGCTAGCGGGATCGGGTGTTCACGCAGGGCTGCAAGCCACGGAACAGCCGAAGATACCGCCCTCATTGCGCGGGCTCCCCTCGGGTCTCGAACTGATCTTTCTGCTGCGCGGTGCGCAGAAGCCTGGGTCGGCGTTCATTGAGAGCCGGCCCCGATGTCGATGCTGCGCACGGCGCGATCGTGATCGACCGCTTGCGTCGGCCTATGCCGACAAGTCATCGAATCGCTTACACTTGCAGATGGGGTAGGAAGGAGGGCACGATGAAGCTCGCTTCCTTTGAAACCATGCTGGTGCTGGCTTCGCTGACGATGCTCGCCCTGGTCGTGATGGGCGGATGAAATCCCGACGCCGTGCCGTTCGCAGGATCGGCCATTCTGACGAGCCCCGGGCGCGACTATAGGCCATTACCAAATCGGTGGCCGCATTCGCACGGAATCAGATACGGTCGCCGCCGGGGTGAGGAAGCGGAGACCAGTAATGAAGTTCGCTTCCTTTGAGAATTTGCTGATGTTGGCGACGTTGATGTTGTTCGCCGTGTTTCTGGTGTGGAGCATCAAGATTATTGCTGCATGGGCGTAAAGTGCCCCGCCTGGTGTGCAGCTCGCGAGACGGCCGGAGCATGGCGCGACTGCTGGCATCGGCAGCCTCGATGGGCTGGTGGGACAGGGGCGCCGTCCCTGGCCCGCCGTCGTTAACGGCTCAGGATTGAGCCATCAGGAGCCGCAGCGCCGCGCCCCGCCGGGGCATCTTTCTCAGAACTGTCTGCCGGTAACTTGTCCGCGCCGCGACAGAAGCCGTCAAAGCGGCAATCGCACTGGCCATCATCGTTCGCCGAAGCATGGAAACCTCCCGATCTCAGAGCCGATCGGCT
>DASWVJ010000081.1:0-4308 GCA_036406295.1 Bradyrhizobium sp. | reverse complement strand
TGCGCAAGATCAACGGCGTGCTGCGCTATAGCCAGGGCACCGCCACCGACGGCTTCACGCTGTCTGGCATGGCCTATTCCAACGCCTGGAATTCGACCGATCAGGTCGCGCAGCGCGCGATCGATCAGGGCATCATCGGCCGCTTCGGCACGCTCGACCCGACCGATGGTGGCGTCGCCAGCCGCTTCAGCCTGTCCGGCAATTTTGCGCATTCGAGCGAATATGGGCAGAGCAAGGTCAGCGCCTATGTCATCCGCTCCGACCTGCAGCTCTACAACAACTTCACGTACTTCCTCGAAAATCCCGTCAATGGCGACCAGTTCAACCAGCTCGACCGCCGTACGCTCGGTGGTTTCGATGCGCGGCACGCCTTCGATTGGCGGTTCGGCGGCTTCGAGACGCAAACACGTGTCGGAATGCAGACCCGCTACGACGACATTCGTGTCGGCCTGTTCAAGACCGAGCAGCGCAATTGGCTTTCAACGGTGCGAGAGGACCGCGTACAGGAGGGGAACGTCGGCATCTGGACCGACACCACCACGCGATGGACCGACTGGCTGCGCACCAGCGTTGGCATTCGCGAAGATGTCTTCGCCGGGCGTGTGCTGAGCGACACGCCGGAAAATTCAGGGAACGCGCAGGCCTCGATCGCGAGCCCGAAAGCCGGCATCGTGCTTGGCCCGTGGCTCAAGACCGAATTCTACGGTAATGCCGGCTACGGCCTGCACAGCAACGACATCCGAGGCGTGACCATCACGGTCGACCCCAACGACAAGGTGACGCCACTCGACCGCGTACCGCTGCTGGTGCGCTCGCGCGGCGCCGAGCTCGGCATCCGCACCAAGGCGATCGAAGGTCTCATCAGCTCTGTCGCGGTGTTCGTGCTCGATTTCGACTCCGAGCTGTTGTTCGTCGGCGATGCCGGCACCACCGAGCCGAGCCGGCCCAGCCGCCGTGTCGGCGTGGAGTGGGTCAACCAGTACAAGCCGGTGCCGTGGCTGTCGTTCGATCTCGACGTCGCCTACACGCGCGCCCGTTTCACTGATTTCGATCCTGCGGGAGATCGCATCCCCGGCGCGCCGTGCTGGATAGGAAGCGCCGCCGTCACCTTCGGCAACGAGACCGGCTGGTTCGGCGCGCTGAAAGCGCGCTATTTCGGCCCGCGGCCGCTGATCGAGGACGACAGCGTGCATTCGCTGGCCTCGCTCATCTTCAATGCGCGCGCGGGCTACCGCTTCGACAACGGCTTGCGCGTGCAGCTCGACGTCCTCAATCTCTTCAACGCGCAGACCAACCAGATCGAATACTATTACCTGTCGCGCCTGCCAGGCGAGCCGATCGGCGGCGTCGCCGACCGTCATGTCCATCCGGCCGAGCCGCGCGCGGTGCGGCTGACGCTGGCGGCACGCTTCTAGAGCGCGATGGCTTGTAGGCGAATCGATCGCCGGCGGTCTGGTTCACCTCTTCCGAGCAGGGCTATCAGATATGCGGAGTACTTTTTCATCGGCATGCTCCGCCACAAACTCGTCATGGCCGGGCTTGTCCCGGCCATCCACGACCTTTCTCGCGGCACAAAGAACGTAGATGCCCGGGACGAGCCCGGGCATGACGATGTGGAAAGGTCTGTGCGAAAGCCACCGGGATCATATGCGATAGCCCTGCTCTCCCGAGGGAGTAGTGGTGAATTGCTTCTAATCGAGCCGCGTCACCCGAAGCCGCAGCGCATTGCCGACCACGCTCACTGACGACAGTGCCATGGCAGCCGCCGCGATGATCGGCGACAGCAACAGGCCGAAGGTCGGATAGAGGATGCCGGCTGCGATCGGAATGCCGGCCGCGTTATAGATAAAGGCAAAGAACAGGTTCTGCCGGATATTGCGCATGGTCGCCTGCGACAGTTTCCGTGCGCGCACGATGCCGCCGAGATCGCCCTTCAGCAGGGTGACGCCGGCACTTTCCATCGCCACGTCGGTGCCGGTGCCCATGGCGATGCCGACTTCGGCCGCCGCCAGCGCCGGCGCGTCGTTGACGCCATCGCCCGCCATGGCGACGACCCGCCCCGCCTTCTGCAATTTGGTGACGACCGCGCTCTTCTGGTCCGGCAGCACTTCTGCCTCCACCTCGGCAATGCCGAGCTTGCGTGCAACGGCCTGCGCGGTGGTCCTGTTGTCGCCGGTCAGCATGATGACCTTGACGCCCTCGGCGGCGAGCGCCTTCAGTGCGTCCGGCGTGGAAGCTTTCACCGGGTCGGCAATAGCAAACAGCCCGGCGAGCTTGCCATCGATGGCAAGGTTGATGACGGTCGCGCCATCGCCGCGCAGCCGCTCGCTCTCGGCGTCGAGGGCGCCTGCGTCGATGCCGATCGAAGCGAGATATCTGGCATTGCCCAGCGCAACGCTTTTGCCGTCGACCTTGCCGATCGCGCCCTTGCCGGTCGGCGAATCGAATTCTTCCACCTTGCTCAGGCCGAGCGCGCGCTCCTTCGCGGTACGCACGATCGCATCCGCCAGCGGATGCTCGCTTGCCTGCTCGACGCTGGCGGCAAGGCGCAGGATGTCGCTTTCCTCAAAGCCGCCCGCAGGAACGATGCCGACCACTTTCGGCTTGCCTTCGGTCAGCGTGCCGGTCTTGTCCACCACCAGCGTGTCGATCCTCTCCATGCGCTCCAGCGCTTCGGCGTTCTTGATCAGGACGCCGGCCTGCGCACCGCGGCCGACGCCGACCATGATCGACATCGGGGTCGCCAGCCCCAGCGCGCAGGGGCAGGCAATGATGAGCACGCTTACGGCAGCGACGAGGCCGAACGCCATGCGCGGTTCCGGCCCGAACCACGCCCAGGCGGCGAAGGCGGCAATGGCGACGATGATCACAGTTGGCACGAACCAGCCCGCCACCTGATCGGCCAGCCGCTGGATCGGCGCGCGCGAACGCTGCGCATCCGCAACCATCTGCACGATCTGCGACAGCAGCGTGTCGCGTCCGACCTTGTCGGCGCGCATCACGAACCCGCCCGACTGATTGAGCGTGCCGGCGATCACCCGCGCGCCCGCTTCCTTGGTAACCGGCATGGATTCGCCGGTCACCAGCGATTCGTCGAGCGAGGAACGTCCCTCCAGGATGAGGCCATCCACCGGCACCTTCTCGCCCGGGCGAACGCGCAATTGATCGCCGACCGCAAGGCTCTCGATTTCGACTTCATGCTCGTGGCCGTCGGAGCCAATCCGACTCGCGGTCTTCGGCGCGAGCTGCAGCAGCGCCTTGATCGCCCCCGACGTCGCGTCGCGGGCACGCAGCTCCAACATCTGGCCGAGCAGCACCAGCACGGTGATAACTGCAGCCGCCTCGAAATACACGGCCACAGCGCCACCATGGCCGCGGAACGTGGCCGGGAAAATTTGCGGCGCGAGCGTACCGATCACGCTGTAGAGGTAGGCAACGCCGGTGCCCATCGCGATCAGCGTGAACATGTTGAGATTGCGCGTCTGCAGCGACTGCCAGCCGCGGACGAAGAACGGCCAGCCCGCCCACAGCACCACGGGCGTGGCGAAGACGAGCTGAATCCAGTTCGACAATGTCTGGTCCACCCAGCCATGGGAGCCAACCAGATGGCCGCCCATTTCCAGCACCACCGCTGGTGCCGAGAGCGCCGCACCGATCCAGAACCGCCGCGTCATGTCCGCGAGCTCGGGATTGGGGCCGGCATCGAGGCTCGCCACTTCCGGCTCCAGCGCCATGCCGCAGATTGGGCACGCGCCGGGGCCGACCTGGCGGATCTGGGGATGCATCGGGCAGGTATAGATCGCGCCTTCGGGCACATCGGCCGGCGGTTGCGCAGCCTTGTTGAGATATTTCGCGGGATCGGCGGCGAACTTGGTGCGGCAGCCGGCCGAGCAGAAATGATAGGTCGTGCCCTCGTGGTCAAAGCGATGCTTCGACGTCGCAGGATCGACCGTCATGCCGCAGACGGGATCGAGCATGCCTGTCTTTGGCGCGGCATGGTGGTGATGATGATCATGGCCGGCGTGGTCGCCATGCCCGCCGCAGCACGCGCCTTTCGCCTTCTCGGCCGCCGCCTTCGCCGCGCAGCCGCAACCTGCTCCGGCTGCCGCATCTTCACCCGTCCCGCTCATTGCAAAACTCCAGCCTTGAAACCCATACCCTGTAGGGGTATATAGGCGGTATGCGAAAAGACATCAAGGCATCGTGCCAGAAACGGCTGAGCCGGATCGAAGGTCAGGTCCGCGGCCTCGCGAAGATGGTCGACGAGGACCGCTACTGCATCGACATTGTCACGCAGATCTCGGCGGT
>DASWVJ010000080.1:0-17113 GCA_036406295.1 Bradyrhizobium sp. | reverse complement strand
CTGCCGCACCGAGCCGACCAGCAGCGTGCCGATCCACGCGGTGAAGGACAGTTCGAGCAGATGGTCGACATGCTCCCGCAGCCGATAGGCGCTGAGCACGAAGCGGCCGGGGCCGAAAGTCCGCTCGTGCAGCCGCTCGATCGCATCTGCATCGTTCGGCTTCTCAGGCAGGATAGTCAGAGAGAGATCACTCATGGCATAGCGTTTTCAAGCGAAGTGGGTACCGGTTCGCGTCAAGAAAACGCGTCATCGAGGTTACAGGGGGATAGCATCTGCAGGAGGCGGGGTCCATCGCCCCGACGGCAGTCAGCTCTTGCCCGCCGAAGGCTGGGACAGATAGGCGAGCAGCTTCATTTCGCGCCGGCCGCGTGTCACCGTATCGAGCACCAGCCCGGACGAAAACGACAGCACGGCAATAATCATCAGACCTGTCGATAGCACCGCCGTAGGCAGCCGCGGCACGAGGCCTACCTCGAGATAGGTAATGAGGATGGGAACCGCGAGCCCGATTGACACCAGCATCAGGAAGATGCCGATCGCGGTGAAGAAACGCAGCGGCTTCTCGGACCGGTAAAGCTTGAGAATGGTGCCGAGGATGCGAAAGCCATCGCGCCAGGTGTTCAGCTTGCTGAAGGAGCCTTCCGGCCTCGCGTAATAGGGCGTCGAGACTTCGGCCACCGGCAGCGCCAGCTCGAGGGCGTGCACGCTGAGCTCGGTCTCGATCTCGAAACCGTCCGACAGCACCGGAAAGGATTTGACGAAGCGGCGCGAGAACACGCGGTAGCCCGACAGGATATCCCTGAAGGTCTCGCCGAAAACAGAGGCAAGGAACGACGTCAGCATCCAGTTGCCGGCGCGATGCCCGGGCCGGTAGGCCGCGACCGATTGGTCCACGCGAAGGCCGACCACCATGTCGAGGTGTCCGGATACGAGCTTTTCGATCATCTTCGGCGCGCTGGGCGCGTCATAGGTGGCATCGCCGTCGACCAGCACATAGACGTCGGCATCGATGTCGGCGAACATGCGGCGCACCACATGGCCTTTGCCCTGATGCGTCTCGTTGCGCACCTCGGCGCCCGCCTCGCGCGCTACCGCGATGGTGCGGTCCTTTGAATTGTTGTCGTAGACGTAAATGGTCGCGGTCGGAAGCGCTTTTCGGAAATCGGCAACGACGGCCGCCACCGCCGCTTCCTCATTGTAGCACGGCACCAGCACGGCAACGCGCAAATCCGCCGCCGTCATCGCCGTGCCACCATCGAATCAACCCTGCCCATGCAACGCTTATACCGCAATCAGGCTTTGGCCAGTTGGCTGAGCGCCGGGTTATCCGCGGTCGTCTATCTCAGCGCCAGGTGGCGATAGGTTTCTGGCCATCGACCACCTCGGCAATCCGCCGCCGCGTGCCTTCGGTGGTATCGGCCGGCAGCGCATCGACCGCAAAGAAGCCGCAGGCCGAGATTTCCAGGTTGGGCTCGGGTATCCGGTCCTGCCGGAATTCCCTGACGACATAGATGGCGACATGGTCGCGGCGCGAGACGTGCTCGTTGAAAAACAGCCCGTGCAGGACCGGCTCGGCCAGGACCTCGATCCTGCCCTCCTCCATCAATTCGCGCTTGAGCGCTTCGAGCAAGGTCTCGCCGGCCTCGACCCCGCCGCCCGGCAGTTGCCAGCCGTAGACATAAGTGTGGTGGATCAGGAACACCTTGCCTTGCCCGTCCAATACGACGCCGCGGACGCCGAGGGTCAAACCGCGGGACACGCGCCAATAGAGATGGAAAATCCGGCGCAGCAGCGGCTCGAACCGCTTGCGCAAGGCCGATATAGTCATGTCAGGCGCATTCTCCCGATCTCGCGTCGCGATTGATCCTTGCGCGAAGCAGGCCTCCTTGCCAATAGAGGGAACGAGCAATCCGGCCGGACTTAAGCCAATGGCGTTCACACTGGCGCATTTGTCGGATCCGCATCTGCCGCCTCTGCCGGCGGCGCGGCTGCGCGATCTCGCGAGCAAGCGCGCGCTCGGCTATCTGAACTGGATCCGCAACCGCCACAGATATCACCGCCGCGAGGTGCTGGATGCACTGGTTGCCGACATCCGTGCGCAAGCCCCCGACCATATCGCGGTGACCGGCGATCTGGTCAACCTGGCGCTGGAAGCGGAATTCGCGCCGTCGCTGAAATGGCTGGAAAGCGTCGGCGAGGCGCAAGACGTTACCGTCATCCCCGGCAATCACGACGCCTATGTACGCGCCACCAGACATCGCGCGGCGGAGGCGTGGGGCGATTATCTGCGCGGCGATATCGACGGCGGAAACGGCGCCTTTCCATTCGTGCGAAGGCGTGGGCCGGTGGCGTTGATCGGTGTATCCTCCGCGGTACCGACGCTGCCCTTGATGGCGACGGGCAGGCTCGGACAGGCGCAACTGCAGGCGCTCGACAGGATCCTCGCGCAGCTTGCGTCCGAACAGGCGTTCCGGGTGCTGCTGGTGCATCATCCCCTGCACTCGACGTCGCGGGTGAAACGGCTCACGGATTCCCGGCAGCTTCGTGCACTGATCAGGCAGCATGGCGTCGAACTGGTGCTGCACGGGCACGACCACATCCACTCGACTATGTGGATCGAGGGCCCGCGCGGCAAGATTCCGGCGATCGGGGTGCCGTCCGCGTCGGCGGTTGCGCATCGGCACTATCCGGCGGCGGCCTTCAATATGTTCAGCATCGACCGCGACGACGGCGCCTGGCGCGTCGAGCATATCGTGCGCGGAATCGACCGAGAGATGAGGGTCAAGCAGATACGTCAGGTGCGGCTCATTTAGTCTTATCTGTCATTCCCGGGCATGCGTAGCATGAACCCGGAACCTCGAGATTCTCTGGAGCACAAGGGCGCTCCATAGTTCGATGCTTCGCATCGCCCCGGAATGACGCGTCACGGATTGCCAAGGCTCGCATACAGCGCGAAGCCGAACAGCGCGGCGGCGCCGAGAATGAAGCCGAGGATGAACATGCCCCAGCCGCGGCGGCGCGGCTTTGGCTTTTCCTCCGGCTCCGGCGCGGGCGTGGCGACGAGGGCGTGCTCGCGCTCGATCAAGCGACGGGCGACGTAATCGGTGACGGCATCGACAATGACCGGCACGTCGTGCGACTCCGCGATCACGATGCGGCCATAGCGGGTGTCCTGCACGAAGCGATAGATGCGCTTGTCGCGGCCCATCAGGATGTGCGCGACGACGTCGATCCACAGCCGCGGCGTTTCGCCCTGGCTGATGCCGCGGTCGAACAGATCGACCTTGTCGGGCACCTGCGCAAACAGCGGATCGAGCGCCTCGTTCAAGATTTCCAGCCGGGCGACCTCGGCATCGCGCAAGTCGACGACCACGCCGGTGCGGTCGGCCGCCTCGATGCGTGCCTTGCGCAGCGCATCGCGCAGCCGCATCGGGCTGTCACTGGGGCTGGCGGCATTCTGCGCATCTGACATGGGCGCCTCTTTTGGACTCACGCTTTCCTTGCGTCAAACTAGCAGCAACCAATGGCTCCGCAAAGGACTTTGGTTTCAAGGGGTTAGACCGCCGTTGCGGCCCCCCTGTGCGGACCCTCCCCGGCATCCGCCTTTGCCAAGGCTCTCCGGCCCAACATGCATTCGGCCCCGCCCGACTTGCGCCGGACGGGGCCGTTACCCTTGGACGTTGTTAGCCCTCAAGATGGAGCCGATCGGGGCCTTTGCCTTGGTCAGGCCGTGGCCGAGCGGTCGGGCTCCTCGACGATGGAGAAGCGGACGCCTGCCTTGTGGCGGTGCTCTTCGGATACTTCTTTCCAGCAGTCTTCCGCTTCCTTGCGGGTCTTGAACGGACCTTTGACCTGGGCCGAGCCTTCCACGAGCTTGTGGAAGTTCATCGAGCCAAATTCGCCGCCGATAACCCAGAAAAGGCTGCCATTGGTCATTTCTCAGTCTCCTGTTGTCCGAGTAGCGTGATCAGTCTGGAATCCGGCCAGACCCCAGACCGATCAAATCCACGATTAGCCGAACTGGTTCATCGTATTGTGGACGCCGCCCGCCTTCAGCGCGGCCTCGCCGGCGAAATATTCCTTGTGTTCGTCGCCGATATCGGAGCCGGCCATGTTCTGATGCTTGACGCAGGCGATGCCCTGACGGATTTCCTGCCGCTGAACATTCTTCACATAGCCCAGCATGCCCTGCTCGCCGAAATAATCCTTCGCGAGGATATCAGTCGACAGAGCTGCCGTGTGATAGGTCGGCAACGTGATCAGATGGTGGAAGATGCCAGCACGCTTTGCTGAATCGGCCTGGAAGGTGCGGATGCGCTCGTCGGCCTCAATGGCCAGCGGCGTATCATCGTATTCCGGCTTCATCAGGTCGGCTCGATTGTACTTGCTGACATCCTTGCCGGCTTCCTTCATCGCATCGTACACCTGCCAACGGAAATTGAGCGTCCAGTTGAACGATGGCGAGTTGTTGTAGGCCAGCTTCGCGTTCGGAACAACTTCGCGAATGCGGTCGACCATCTTGGCGATCTGCTCGATATGCGGCTTCTCGGTCTCGATCCACAGCAGGTCGGCACCGTTCTGCAGCGAGGTGATGCAGTCCAGCACGCAGCGATCCTCGCCAGTGCCGGCACGGAACTGATAAAGGTTGCTGGCAAGCCGCTTCGGACGCATCATCTTGCCGTTGCGGTTGATGATGACGTCGCCATTCCTGGCGTTGGCGGCTGTCACTTCCTCGCAATCCAGGAAGCTGTTGTACTGATCGCCGAGGTCGCCGGGCTTGTGGCTCACAGCGATCTGCTGCGTGAGACCGGCGCCCAGCGAGTCGGTGCGGGTGACGATGATGCCGTCTTCGACGCCCAATTCGAGGAAGGCATGGCGGCAGGCCCGAATCTTCGCCAGGAACACCTCGTGCGGCACCGTCACCTTGCCGTCCTGATGACCGCACTGCTTTTCGTCGGAGACCTGATTCTCGATCTGCAGCGCGCACGCACCCGCCTCGATCATCTTCTTGGCGAGCAGGTAGGTTGCCTCGGCGTTACCGAAGCCGGCGTCGATGTCGGCGATGACGGGCACGACATGGGTCTGGAAGTTGTCGATCTTTTCGATCAGCGCCTTTTCCTTCGCCTTGTCGCCTTCCTTGCGGGCCGCGTCGAGCGCGCGGAAGATATCGTTGAGCTCACGGGAATCCGCCTGACGCAGGAAGGTGTAGAGCTCTTCGATCAGGGCCGGCACCGAGGTCTTCTCGTGCATCGACTGATCGGGCAGCGGTCCGAACTCGGAGCGAAGCGCGGCGATCATCCAGCCGGAAAGATACAGATAGCGGCGATCGGTCTTGCCGAAATGCTTCTTGACCGAAATCACCTTCTGCTGGGCGATAAAGCCGTGCCAGCATCCGAGCGACTGGGTGTACTTGGTGGGATCGCCGTCATAGGCAGCCATGTCGGCGCGCATCAACGCCGCAGTGTACCGGGCAACGTCCAGGCCGGTCTTGAAGCGGTTCTGCAGACGCATCCGCGCCACGGCTTCGGCGGTGACGCCGTTCCAGGTCGGCTTGCTCTTGAGAAGTGCTTCAGCAGCTTCAACCGCGCTCAGATAGGAAGCCGGTCCCTGGATAGCCTGGTCACTGATCCCACGTGGCTGGTAGTTCATGTGCGTGATCCTTCTTCGCCTTTATTCGACATTCTTGACAGTGCATTGCGAAACGCGTGCCAGGAGGTAAACGCGAGATTCCGTTGATCGTACAGGGACCTTGTATTTTATTGGTGATGCAGTGTAACATATGAACTTGTAATAGATGTCGATTTGTAATATTTGTTACAATATAGGTCAGGACGACTGACTTTGTTCCCGCGTCAGCGCCGGGCTTGGCCCGGGATCTCCGGGACAAGTCCGGGCCTGATGAGACCCAGGAGGCCATCGTGGCTAGCGACTCCGGAAAGAAACTCTTCGTCGGACCGCGCTTCCGGCGGATCCGGCAGCAGCTGGGGCTGTCGCAGACGCAGATGGCCGAGGGGCTGGGGATTTCGCCGAGCTACATCAACCTGATCGAGCGCAACCAGCGCCCGGTGACGGCGCAGCTTCTGCTGCGGCTGGCGGAGACCTATGACCTCGACCTGCGCGACCTCGCCACCGCGGACGAGGACCGGTTCTTTGCAGAACTCAACGAGATCTTCTCCGATCCGCTGTTCCGGCAGATCGACGTGCCCAAGCAGGAGCTGCGCGACCTCGCCGAGCTCTGCCCGGGCGTGACGCATTCGCTGCAGCGGCTCTATGCCGCCTATACCGAGGCGCGGCGCGGCGAGACGCTGGTGGCAGCGCAAATGGCCGACCGCGAGGGCAGCCAGTTCGAGGCCAACCCGATCGAGCGGGTGCGCGAGCTGATCGAGGCCAACCGCAATTACTTTCCGGAGCTGGAGACAGCGGCAGAGAATTTGCGCGACGAGCTGAATGTGGCAGCTGACGGCCTGTTCGCTGCCCTCTCCGCGCGGCTGCGCGAAAAGCATTCCATCGTCACCCGCATCATGCCGGTGGATGTGATGCGCGAGACGCTGCGGCGCTTCGACCGGCATCGCCGGCAGCTCCTGATCTCCGAACTGGTGGACGGCCCGGGGCGCATCTTCCAGCTCGCCTTCCAGATTGCGCTCGCTGAATGCGGCCCCGCGATCGAGGGAATCGCCGGCAAAGCCGGCCCGCTCGACGACACCGCGCGGCGGCTCTACCGCATCACGCTCGCCAATTATTACGCCGCCGCCGCGATGATGCCCTATGCCGCGTTCCTCAGCGCCGCCGAGGCGCTGAGCTATGACGTGCATGTGCTGGCCCAGCGCTTCAACGCCGGCTTCGAGCAGGTCTGCCATCGCCTCACCACGCTGCAGCGGCCGAACGCGCGCGGCGTGCCGTTCTTCCTCTTGCGGGTGGACAATGCCGGCAACGTGTCGAAGCGCTTCTCCTCCGGCACTTTCCCATTCTCGAAATTCGGCGGCACCTGTCCGCTGTGGAACGTGCATTCGACTTTCGACACGCCGGATCGCCTGTTGAAGCAGGTGATCGAGCTGCCGGATGGTACGCGCTATTTCTCGATCGCGCAGATGGTGCGCCGGCCGGTAGTGCCTCATCCGCTGGCGCAGCCGCGCTTTGCCATTGGCCTGGGCTGCGAGATCCGCCATGCGTCGAAACTCGTCTATGCCACCGGCATGGACCTGGAGAAGACCGAAGGCACGCCGATCGGCGTCAATTGCCGGCTCTGCGAGCGCGAGAACTGCAGCCAGCGCGCCGAGCCGCCGATCACCCGCACGCTGATCCTGGACGAGAACACGCGGCGGGTGAGTTCGTTTGCGTTTAGTAACGCGCGGGAGTTGTGAGCAGGCAAGCACCGCTTCCTCCCCGTGTCGTCCCTGCGAACGCAGGGACGACAGCCGAGTCTCATTCCCGGCACAATCCCCCGCCCCCGCCGTGCTATCTTTACCGGCGAATCAAGGGAACTCGCATGGCCGACAGCAACAGCCAGGTCGCATGGCACCGCGCGCAATTGAAAAAGAACCGCGAAGAACTGAAGGCGCTGGAAGTCGCGCGCTTTAGGGGCCAGCACGACAAGATCGGCGACACCCAGAAGGCGATGTTCGACCTCGAGCGCAAGATCGCGGAGAGTGAGAAGTGCATCGCCGCCTATGAGCGGCAGACGCGGCGGCCGCTCGGCACGGATTTTGGAAGCCTGAAGAATGTGAGCTGGGGTAACTGGAGCGCGCATAAGTAAGGGCGGAACGCACACGCGCGCCTCACAGTGGCCGTCGTCCCTGCGAACGCAGGGACCCATAACCACAGCCGAGTATTGTTGAGGGAAAGCCGGGCACCGACTGCGCCCGCACCGGCACCCCACAAAAAAAGACCGCCCGAAGGCGGTCTGTCGTGTTGCTCTGATGCAGCCGCGGCGCTCAGTACTGCGCGGTGACGATCGGCGAACCCTTCAGGCAGCGGCGAGCGGACTCGATCTCCGCTTCGCTTGCGCCCTTGCTGCGAGCCCATGCCTCCGCCGCGGACGCACTATACTTTGCGACGTAGAACCGGACCACGGAGCAGGAAACGCGACGCAGCACAGAGTGTTCAGCAGCTTCAGCAAGCTGCGACGAACCAATCAGGACTGCCACAATGAAAAGTGCTCGCAGACCCATACAGGGCGCTCCTTTCGAATCTGAAATGTCATGGAAGCGGCCTTCATCGGCCAACGGTTGATCGCGCATTGACACAAGCGTCCGCCGGAAGCAACCCCGTAAGAACATGGTGCCATGCGCGAGCGCCGGAAGGCCGATGGGAACTTGAAAAGCCCAGCGTTTTCAATTGCAAATGAGCCATGCGATTGGTGCACGCTATAAAGGTTAAGACCGCAAAGGTGATGCGGCTCGGGATTTCATCGACATTTCTTGCGCGAAGCAGAGCTGATCGCTGCTCACCCCTCGCCCCTGCGGCTGACGCCGCGCGGAGCGGCAGCACCAGCCGCAGTCCTGTGCGCTGTTGATTCATGTCAAATGCCTGCCATTGTTGGCGGCAAAGACTTGATGACGACAGTCATCCCGCCGTCCCCTTTGCCCGCATGACGCGTCCGGCAGGTCGTGTCGAACCGATCGCGAGACTGGAATGCCCGATTGCACAAGGCGCCCCTTCGTCCTCATGGCCGCAACGTTGTTCGTCATGCTCGTTGCGGGCAGTCCGCAGGGACACACGCAGACGCTGAAGGCCGTCAAGGAGCGCGGCACACTCAATTGCGGCGTCGGGCAGGGATTGCTGGGATTTTCCAGCCAGGACGACAAGAACGACTGGACCGGCTTTGATGTCGACATCTGCCGGGCCGTTGCGGCCGCCGTCCTTGGCGATCCCGGCAAGGTGACGTTCACACCCCTCGATGCTGCGAGCCGCTTTGAGGCGCTGCAGTCGAGCAAGATCGACCTGCTGTCGCGCAATTCGACCTGGACCATGTCGCGGGAGACGTCGCTCGGCCTGATGTTCGCCGGCGTCGCCTATTATGACGGCCAGGGTTTTCTGCTGCGCCGGGAAGCCGGAATCGACACGGCCCTGGAGCTTGGCGGCAAGACAGTGTGCACGCAGACCGGCACGACCACCCAGCTCAATCTGTCGGACTATTTCCGCGCCAAGGACATGCCGCTGAAGGTCATGGCGTTCGGCAGCGCGGAGGAGAGCCGCACGGCCTATGACGAGCGCAAATGCGACGTGCTGACAAGCGACGTATCGCAGCTCTACGCCGAACGTCTCAAGCTTGCGGCGCCCGACAGCCACATGATCCTGCCCGAGGTGATCTCAAAGGAGCCGCTCGGGCCGGCAGTGCGGCAGGGTGACGACCAGTGGCTCAATCTGGTCAAGTGGACGCTCTATGCGCTGATCAACGCAGAAGAGCTCGGCGTCAAGTCGGCGACGATCGATGACGCGCTCAATTCG
The DNA here is from genome assembly GCA_036406295.1 of Bradyrhizobium sp. Taxonomy (GTDB): domain Bacteria; phylum Pseudomonadota; class Alphaproteobacteria; order Rhizobiales; family Xanthobacteraceae; genus Bradyrhizobium. The sequence goes on along the minus strand of DASWVJ010000080.1, from coordinate 7,666 downwards.
GCCAATCCCGATATCCGCCGCCTGGTCGGCAGCGAAGGTGAGTTCGGCCAGCAGCTCGGCCTCGACAAGGACTGGGCTGCGCGCGCCGTTCGCGCGGTCGGCAATTACGGCGAGATCTACGAGCGAAACGTCGGAACGGGCTCGCGCCTCAGCATCCCGCGCGGACTCAATGCGCTGTGGACGCAGGGCGGAATCCAGTACGCGCCTCCCGTCAGGTAGGGGCAAGCCATGAACGTGGACTATTACGCCCTGATCTCGAAAGCCGTGGCCGGCAAGGATGCCGCCGTGCGCGAGACGATCTACAGCAATGCCCGAAGCCTGATCAGGCGTTCTCCTCTGTCGCAGGAGGCCGCCGCGTCCCACACCGCCCTGCTCGAGGACGCCATCCGGCGGATCGAGGACGAGCTTGCCGCTGAGGAGGCCAGATCGGCTGAAGATATCAGCGAGGTGCTGGCGACGTCGGACAGAAACTGGAAGCCGCTGGTCGTCGGCGTCTCCGCGCTGGTTGCCGCCATCGCCCTTGCGGCTCTGACCTACGGCTATGTCGTCAGCCAGGTCCCGCGCGTGGTCGGGGCGGGCGTGACGGCATCATCGTCGAAGGCGGTTCGCGGGCGCGACGATGCCGTAATGGCGGACCTCAAGCCCGGCGTTGACGGTGGCTCCACGGGCGATGGGCTGCCCTTTGCGTATCAACGGCAAGTGGTGTTCTACCGCACCACCGTCGTTCCAGGATCGATCGTGATCGATCGCGAAAACCGCTTCCTCTATTTGATCGATGCCAACAATTCGGCGCGCCGCTACGGCATCGGCATTGCGCAGGAGTGCCAAAAAGGCGGCAGCTTTTTCCGCGTCACCAACAAGATGGAATGGCCGGACTGGAAGTCTCCGGACGGAGGCGTGAAAGACGCCACCACGCTGCTGGCACCGACCGGCCGCCCCGGCAGTCCACTCGGCGCGCGCGCACTGCTGCTGGACAAGCCCGGGCTGCTGATCCACGGCACGAATTCGCCGAAGACCATCGGCCATCTCGTCGCGTCCGGGTGTATCCGGCTGGTCAACGACGACGTCGAGGACCTGTACCGGCGGGTTTCCGTGGAAACGCGGGTCGTATTCGTGAGCTAGCTGCACAGATCGCAGAAGCCATGCCCTGCCCCATCAGCAGGCTTGTCCCGCGGTTGATCCAGCGCAAGGGAGGTGACCGGTGTCTTGATAGTTTGTCACCTCGTCAACGAGGAGCCGTCAGATGAAAGTGCGGAACTGGTGCGTGGCTGTTGCGATCCTGGCGGGCGCCGACACAACTGCGATTGCGCAATCGGACTTCAACCCCACTCCCAACATCAAGCAATATACGCCGCGGCTGGTCGCGATCATGAGCGCCGCGCAGAATCAACATCTGAAGCTGTGGTATGCCGGCAGAGCGAAGAACTGGGAGCTGGCGGCCTACGAATTGCGCCAGCTGACCGACAGCCTGGCCGAGGCTGCCATACTCTACCCGGGAATCCCCGTGAGCAACATCACCACGATGCAGGAGCCCCTGCTCTCGATCGCCGATGCACTCATGGCCGCCGACAGCCGCGGGTTCGCGGCCTCCATGCGCAAGCTGACCGACGGCTGCAATGCCTGCCACGCTTCGATGGATCGCGGCTATGTCGTGATGACGCTGCCCACCGAACAACTGCCGCCGGCCAATCAGATATTTGCACCGGCAACAGGTCGGAAGAAGTGATCTGCTGACGCAGGGTCTTGCGCAGCCAACCCGCGCCGTCTCAGGGAATTACCCCCACGGCCCTCGCCGTGAGCCACCGCCCCACGGGCCACGCGACGGATAATGCGCGCCCGCACCGCGCGGTGCTGCGGCCTGCCCGCCCATCTCCGCTGCGAGCGCCTGCAGCGCAGCGATACGGTTCTGCGTGGACGGATGCGTCGCGAACAGATTGTCCATGCCCTGCCCGCTGAGCGGGTTGATGATGAACATATGGGCGGTCGCGGGGTTGCGCTCGGCGTCGTAGTTCGGCACCTGGTGGGCCGCGTTCTCGATGCGGCCGAGCGCGGAGGCCAGCCACATCGGGTTGCCGCAGATGCGCGCGCCGAGATTGTCGGCGGCGTATTCGCGGGTACGGCTGATCGCCATCTGCACCAGCATGGCCGCGAGCGGCGCCAGGATCATCATCGCGAGCGAGCCGATGATGCCGGGACCGGAATTGTTGTCGCGGTGGCCGAAGAACATGCCGAACTGCGCAATCATGCCGATGGCACCCGCGATCGTCGCGGTGATGGTCATGGTCAGCGTGTCGTGATTTTTGACGTGCGCGAGCTCGTGTGCAATCACGCCGGCGAGCTCTTCGCGGGACAGCTGCTGCATGAGGCCGACGGTGACGGCGACCGCAGCATTGTCAGGGTTGCGGCCGGTGGCAAACGCGTTGGGCTGCGCCTCGTCCATCAGGAAGACGCGCGGCATCGGCAGCTGCGCGCGGGAGGCGAGCTCGGCAACGAGATTGTAGAGATCGGGCGCGCTCGATCGGTCGACCTCATGGGCACCGTACATCGACAGCACCATGCGGTCGGAATTCCAGTAGGTGAACAGGTTCATGCCCGCGGCGATGACGAGCGCAATCAGGGCGCCGCCCTTGCCGCCGATCAGGAAGCCGACACCCATGAAGAGTGCGGTGAGACCTGCAAGCAGAAGCGCGGTGCGGAAATAATTCATCGGTCCATCCTCCACGCGTAAAGGTAGGAAGTGGGGAACCCGCTTTGCAAGGGCCGCGCGGCTGCGTCGCGGCGACGCGGGAGTCCTACATTACGGCGATTTTATGCAAGCAATCGGTGTTTTTCCGGTAGCCGACGGCCGGACAAATCAGCCTGGGGCATGCTAAAGACAGCGCTGCGCCGCATCACGTACCCGCGCCCACTTCCTTCATTTTCAAGGTAGCGCATGGCAAAGACCCACGCGAAGCGTCTCTCGGACACTATTGCCCTGATCGCGCTGTGCGCGATGTGCTGGCTGGCGATACCGGCTACGACGGTGAATGCCGCCGCCAATGCGAAGCAGCGCGTGACGCAGGGCGCGAAGAAGCCGGAGGTGAAGAAGCAGGAAGCGAAGAAGCCGAAGGCTGCGACGGCGCCTGCCGCCAAGACCACGCGTGAAGCAGCTGGCAAGAAGGCCTCACCCAGGAAGAGTGCGCAGCGCAAGGGCAAGCCGGTGAAGCATGCGGCCAAGGCCAAGCGCGGCAAGCAGCAGGCCGCCGACGATGATGACGAGGATGACGTCGAGCAGAAGCCGTCGAAGCCGCCGCTGACCGGCGACCTTGCCGTGCTGAAGAACGTGGTTGATCTCGCGCGCGAGGGCGAGATGGAGGATGCGACCGAAGCGGCCAGGACGATCACCGATCCGGCGGGCCAGAAGCTCGCGGAATGGTTCATCCTGCGCCAGCCGGAATCGCAGGCACGCTTTGCCCGCTTCGCCGCGTTCATCGCCAACAATCCAACCTGGCCGAGCCATGCGCTGATGCGCCGCCGCGCCGAGTCGCGGCTGTGGCAGGAGAAGGCCGATGCCGCCACCATCCGTGCCTTCTTTGCCGAGACGGCGCCGCTCAGCGCCAGGGGGCGCTTCGCGCTGGCACGTGCGTATCTCGCCGAAGGCGATCGCCTCGCCGCCGCGCGCGAGGTGAAGGCAGCCTGGCGCGCTGAGGAGCTGAGCGAGACCACCGAAGAAGTGACGTATGAAGAGTTCAAGGATCTCCTGGCGCGCGAGGACCATCGCGCGCGCATGGACAAGCGGATCGGCGCCAAGGAGATTGCCGCCGCGATGCGCGCCGCCAAGCGGCTCGGCGAGGATGACGTCGCGATCGTGAAGGCCTGCGCCACGGTGAAGGGCGATGCCGACGCGGCGCTGTCCAAGCTCAACGACGTGCCGGAATCCGCGCGCGGCGATCTCGGCTATGTGCTGTGCCGCGTCAAATGGGCGCTGAAGAAGGACAGGATCGTCGAGGCCGCGCAGATGATCGTCGCGGCCCGGCCCGAGACGATGGCACAGCAGGACACCGACGAATGGTGGCGCGACCGCCGCACCATCTCGCGCAAGCTGCTTGACATGGGCGAATTCCGGCTCGCGTTTGACGTGGTGAAGGACGCCGCAACGCCGGGGCTCGATGCCTACAAGGCGGATTACGCCTTCATGCCGGGCTGGATTGCGATGCGCTATCTCAACGATCTCGCCACGGCACGAAAATATTTCGCCGAGATCGACAAGGGGCTTTCCAACCCGATCACGCTGGCGCGCGCCAACTACTGGCGTGCGCGGCTAGAGGAAGCCGCCGGCGATGCGCGTGCCGCGCGCGCCTTCTACGAGGCATCGAGCAAATATCCGACCGCCTATTACGGGCAGCTCTCGCGGGCCAAGCTCGGTCTCAAGGTCGAACTGCGCACGCCGCATCCGGAGAAGACGGCGGCAGCAGGCACCGATGAGCGCGTGCGCGCCGCGGAAATGCTCTATGCCATCGGCGAAAAGGACATGGTGAAGGCCTTTGCGAGCGATCTCGGCGAGGAGTGCCGGGATGAGACCGTGATGGCCGCGCTTGGCGAGCTCACCTACACCCGCGAGGATGCGGTCGCCATGCTGCAACTCGGCAAGAACGCGCTCGGCCGCGGCTTTGCCATGGAGCACTACGCCTTCCCCACCGTCGGCATTCCGCCGCATAAGCAGCTGGAGCCCGCGATCGAGCACGGCATGATCTATTCGGTGGCGCGCACCGAAAGCGCCTTCGACCAGCGCGATTATTCGCATGCCGAGGCCGTCGGCCTGATGCAGGTGACGCCGGAAGCAGGCAAAGACACTGCCAAGCGCTTCGGCGTCAGCTATGACTGGAACCGGATGAAGAAGGACCCGGTCTACAACACGCAGATGGGCGCGGCCGAGCTTTCGGCGCTGCTGAACGAATACAAGGGTTCGCTGATCATGACCTTTGCCGGCTACAATGCCGGCCGCGGCCGCGTGCGCGACTGGATCAAGCTGCGCGGCGATCCGCGCGATCCCAATGTCGATGCGGTCGACTGGGTGGAGCGCATCCCCTTCTCCGAGACGCGCAACTATGTGCAGCGCGTGATGGAAAATCTTGCCGTCTACCGCGCCCGCTTCGGCACCGGCACCAGTGCGCCTTTGATGGCCGCAAAGCCTGAACCAGCGACAACCGCAACACCTGCACCGGCGATAGCTGCAAAGCCTCAGCCGGCGACAGCCGCAAAGCCTGAACCGGCGATGGCCGCGAAACCTGCGTCGGGGTTGGCTCCGGCAAACGCGGCCGCGACCCTGCCACCTCCCGCATTGGGCCAGGCGACCGCGGCTGGTTCGGCCAAGGCCGCGGCGTCGGCATCTGCGTCGGCTGCGCCGGGGGCGCAGTGACAAGTCGCTCCGGATATTGCGTGTGCTCCCTCGCCCCGCTCTTGCGGGGAGAGGTGAAGAATCAGCTACAAATCGGCTGATCCTTCGGGCAAGCGGGGACAGCCATGCCGACCAACGCACGCGGACTTAGACTGACGGCGGTAGCGGCCTCGCTGCTGCTTTCCAGCGCCGCCTCCGCGCAGCTGTTTCAGCAGCAGCCACAGCCGGCGAGGCCTGCAGCGTCTCGAGCCGCGCCCCCCGCGCCTGCTGCACCGGGCCTGGCGGCGCCGCGGCCTGCGGCGATCGCCCCCTCGCCGCGCGCGGCTTCGTGCCATGGCGGCGCGTCGTTCGACAAGTTTCTCGCCAACCTCAAGCAGCGCGCTGTAGCCGAGGGCGTGTCGCAAGGCACGCTGGCTTCCGCCGCGCCCTATCTCGTCTACGACCAGGGCATCGTCAACCGCGACCGTGGCCAGCGCGTGTTCGGCCAGATCTTCACGCAGTTTGCCGGACGCATGGCCGCGCCCTATCGCATGCAGCAGGGCCAGCAGCGGATCAAGACCTACGCCGCTGCGTTCGCGCGCGCCGAGAAGGAATATGGCGTGCCGCCGGCTGTGATCGCCGCGTTCTGGGGGCTGGAGAGCGATTTCGGCGCCAACATGGGCAACCTGCACACGCTGCCCTCGCTGGTGTCGCTTGCCTATGACTGCCGCCGCTCGGAGATGTTCCAGAACGAGACCGTTGCGGCGCTGAAGATCATCGAGCGCGGCGATCTTTCCCCATCAGAGATGATCGGCTCCTGGGCCGGCGAGCTCGGACAGACGCAATTCCTGCCGACGCACTACTTCAACTATGCCGTGGACTATGATGGCGACGGCCATCGCAACATGCTGCACAGCGCGCCCGACGTGATCGGCTCGACCGCGAACTACATCGCCACCGGATTGAAATGGCGGCGCGGCGAGCCGTGGCTGCAGGAAATCCGCGTGCCGCCGAATTTGCCGTGGGAGCAGACGGACCTTTCGACAAAACATCCGCGGTCGAAGTGGGCGGCCTGGGGCGTGACCTATCCGGATGGCAAGCCACTGCCCAATGACGATCTGCCCGCATCGGTGCTCTTGCCGATGGGCCGCACGGGGCCGGCGTTCCTGGCCTACGCGAATTTCGCGGCCTATACCGAATGGAACAACTCGCTGATCTATGCGACTACCGCGGGCTATCTCGCCACCCGCATCGCGGGCGCCCCGCCGATGCGCCAGCCGGCGCATGCGGTGGCGCAGCTGCAATTTGCCGAGATCAAGGAATTGCAGCAACTCCTGGTGCGCGCCGGCTTCGATGTCGGCAAGGTCGACGGCGTGCTCGGACAGCAGAGCCGCGTTGCGGTCAAGGCGATGCAGCAGAAACACGGCCTGCCGGCGGACTCCTGGCCGACGGCGGAATTGCTGGCGCGCATGCGCGGCCCCGGCGCGCAGGCACTGCCGGCGGGCGCGATCATGCAGCAGGCGCGGTAAAACTTGGGAAGGCACGCCGATGTCCACCACCACGCAAGCGCCGCGACAGATCGATCCATCCGCCTCGCTGCATCCAGAATCGCTCGGGCTTGCGCAGGGCCGCGCGCGGCTTGCGGGGCGCAGGATCATCGTGGTCGGCGCCGGACAGCGCAAGATCATCGACGAGGATCCGCCTGTTGGCAACGGACGGGCAATGAGCGTGCTGTTCGCGCGCGAGGGCGCGCATGTCGCCTGCGTCGACATCAACAAGGAGGCGGCCGACAATACGGTGGCGCAGATCGCGTCCGAAGGCGGCAAGGCGTTCACGGAAGTCGCCGATGCCGCAGATAGCGCGGCCATCGCACCTGCGGTGGAGCGCTGCGTGCAACGGCTCGGCGGCCTCGACGGGCTTGCGCTCAATGTCGGGATTTCCTGCGGGCTGCCGCTGGCGAAGATGACCGCGGAGGCCTGGGACCGCGACTATGCGGTGAACGTGCGCAGTCACATGCTGTTCGCACAGAAGGCGCTTACGGTGATGGCGCCGGGCGGCGCGATCGTGTTGACGTCGTCGATGGCGAGCCAGCGCGCCAATGGGCGCAACCCGGCCTATGAATCATCGAAAGCCGCGCAGATCGCGCTGGGGCGGGCGATCGCGCGGGCAGGCGAGGAGAACGGCATTCGCTGCAATGTGATCGCGCCGGGCTTCATCGATAGCCCGATGGGCCGCGACGCCAGCCGCCGCCGTCCCGACCGCGCCATCACGGTGCCCTTCGGCCGCCAGGGCACCGGCTGGGAGGTCGCC